>NZ_JBNCAN010000008.1:0-160188 GCF_049808615.1 Halomonas sp. GXIMD04776
GGCTAAGTCGACCAGTGAAATTTCGTCATCCTGGTACCGAGTCGTCGGCGTATTTTGCTGGTTCATTGAATATCCATTGCAAAGAATTGAGGCTCAGTGTGCTTCTGGCACGCTACCGCTGGGAAAACGCATGAAAAGTTTCACATCGCGAGAATGTCTGCCAAATAGGTCTCATCCAGCGCGGCTTTCTTCTGCTTGCGCAGGATTCCTCCTTTGAAACGCTTCTCCCTTTTCAGATAATTCAAGGCGATATAACGGACCCTGGCGAGGTTTTCCGCCACCTGTCCGCGGTGATGGTGGTCTTCTCCTGGCAACCCATCGCATCGATCATCACCAGACAGCCTTGGAGATTGAGAAGCTTGAGCAGTTCGGGAATCGCCGTGATTTCGTTCGACTTCTCCGCCGTCTTGACCTGCCCCAGCACCACGCCATTCGCGCGGCAGTAGGAACCGCGCAGCGTCTTGCTATCTATGAGTAAAAACTTACTACGAACCCCGTCGTAGGGCGGTTTTTCATGCGTTTACCCTGGCCCATTATCAGCGAGATCGCCGGCGATTCGTTCTCAGTGAGCATTCGTGCCTTTCTCGCCGTGATTCTAAGTCGACTGCCGCGGGGAGCGGGCACCTTGGAGCAGCCCCTCAGTGCTTAGGTCTTCGTCAATATCAGGCCAATAGATGCCGTACCCAGCCCCGGCAATCTCCCAATGTTCACGCTGCGCCTGAGTAGCGTTGGCAAGGCGGGGGTACCATGCCAGCGGCACAACAACCACCCGTCCGTCCATCAGTTCAACCGCTAGGCGGTCATCGCCGATGCTGACGCTCATGACTCGGAGGTCGGTTTCAGGTACCAAAGAATGCATTCCACGTCTCCTCTAGCGATTGCTGAGTGTTCGGTCGTCCGGAGCGCCTAATTCATTGAATGATCAATGGAGAGGAAGCCGGCTAGCGTCTCAGGCAAGCACTTCGACCTCTAAATTGGTGTACGGCTTGAAGCGCCAGTTTCATTATTCTGGTATCGCGGCGCCGAGGTATCTTGCTGATTCATTGAATATCCATTGCAAAGGCTTAATGTTCAGTGTGGTGCAGGCACGCTACCGCCCGAGGATTGTTCCGGGCGCCTTCCCTGTCCCTGCGCTCGATCTCTATCGCTTCACAAGACCATGTAAAGCAAGATGTAAGCAAATGACGAAATGGTAGCATTTACCTACTACCATTGCTTCCACAGCAGGCTCACCGCACCGATGGGAGGGGTATGAGCAATGCCGTTTTTGTTGCACGCTTGTTATTTTCTGAGGTGGGTATTCTAGTGGACCGGTTCCGTGGCCTCTAGATGTCAGTCGTATGAATTTGTGTTGGATGTGTCGCTGATGACCGACAGATCGTCAAATCCTGAAGAGGGTCAAGAGCGATTGCCTGGTATCTTGCAAAGTGCATAAAAAAACTGCGTACCTATCTGTTTTGCGCAAAAAAAATTTGTTACGCGTAAAAAACTTGATAATTTGGGGAAACAAGCACGATAAGAGGTCTTTCATGACCCGCGTTGGCTATAGCCGTCTCGCAGCGCATCCCTCTATCAGCGCCTTTGAGCCCCGGGTGGTAGCAGAGGCTCGATCGGTTACAGCGATTTTCATATTCCAGCACTCAATGTAACTTGGATAACGGGATATATCCTCGAGGCTGAAAGGGAAATCGTTTCAGGTTAAGAATCCACCTGTAAATAATATTCATCTTAAGCGGTATCTTCCGGAAAGCGATAACCACCTGACCGCAGCAAGCCTGGCCAACTGTAGCGCCGGATGATCGATAGGACGAGGCACTGAACCAGCAGATCCAAGTCACCTCCTCGAGAACTATCATCGAGCCCTGAGGTTCATCAATATGTCGGTACGCTTAGGCAATCTTGCCCAGCTCCACCAAGGTACGCAGCAGCGTATCGACGCTGGTATCGCTTTGGCGGAAATCGCTCATCAGCGAGCGCAGGCGCTGCTCGAACTCGCGCTGGGCATCCTGATCACGCTCGAGCTGCTGGCGCTTGCTGGAGCCATCCATGTCTTTCAAGGCTTGGGCAAACGCATCATCAAGTTCGCGGAACTTGCGCAGCTTCTCTCTTTCATCCATTTGACGGGGTTTATTGGATTTCATGAGGTTAGTATCAATACCATAAACGAAGTTAGAAAAATGCTAGATAAGACCTTATTAAAACGCCGACAAGTAAATGTACAAAGACATCAGATATCTGAGTACTTCAGCATGAACATAGTAGCCGGCGTGACTGAATTACGTTTTGTGTCGCACTGCGCGGCATTTTGGCACACCCTTTAGCGACCACATTTGGACATACCGGTGCATCTGGCAATTTTGACTGCCTCCCGGATCAGTAGCCTACAACGTAGCCACGAAGAGCCTAGCGTTACAAATGATTCGTTTTCTAATGATGGTGTCGATGACTATTTAGCGTTTAGAAAAAGCGCATATGTATATATCGATCAGACACCTTGCCCGCTAGCCGTCCGGGCCTGGACCTAGGCAGCCATGATGACAAAGTTATGTACGTTCACGCAACAAAAAAAGCCCGATAAAGCAGACGGCATTAAATTTAACGCAGTCTATTTTAGCGGGCATCAAGAAACACAGGGAATATCTCGCCCCCAATGGACAGGATATTGACGATCAGCATACATTACATTTAGTTACTAAAATATATAAAACAGATACTCTCATTCTATTTTATTATCACATTAATACCAATAACGCTTGGTAGTCATAAAAAAGCCTTGCTGGAGGCATGATAATTTTTATTTAGTACATATATGATCGCCCAAGCACGCTGACGATGCCGGGTTAGGCTTCCATCAAAGCCTGAAAGCCTAACCTTGGCCGCGAGCCTCAACCTTCAGTGCGTACCAACCAGGATTCGACGGTATCGGTACCGTACTGATCTTTCCAGGCCTTGAGCGTTTTCTGGTTACCGCCCCGGGTTTCGACTACTTCACCGGTATTGGGGTTCTTGTAGATCTTCAGCTTGCGCTTACGCCGATTACTTCCGGTAGCAACGCTTTTAGCGGCACTAGAAGACTGATCCTTGGGTTGAAGAAGGTCGATGACATCGCCAGCGCTCTTACCAAACTCCTGCATCAGCGCTTCCAGGCGCTCCTTGAACTCGAGTTCGGACTTTAAACGTTGGTCACCTTCCATCTGTTCGAGCTCTTGCTGAATCTGCTTGAGCATTTGCTCTTTCATCATATATTCACTAAGCAGTGACATACGTTTTTGACCCTTATATTAAAAGTTAGCGTTTACGGTGCAATTATTAACGTTTTTAAGCCTTGTGCCAAGAGTTGTGGTATTTTTTTCTTGCAATCTAGAGTATTTAGCGCGTCACACCCTATGCTTTCGATAGGTGTAATCGTTAATGCTATCTATTTCAGCCTACTTTGCTCTTTGCGTTTTGTAGAGACCCCATCGAAGTTGCAGTTAGCATTATGCCAAGATGAGCGGGTTCTCTTTGCGTAGGGATAGGTACTATGCGGCACCTCCTAGCGAGAATCGGTGATCTCGACTCCATCACGTCCAGAGTGCGTTCACTTGAAACAAATTCGCGACGACAAAAGATCATGAGGAGTTGAGCTGACCTCCACTTTCAGGTCAAAGTGTCGGATAGTGACTGATCCGTCGCTTCATATCACCTGCCTCGAGGAACACAATAACAATGCTTCCCGACATACCACTTGACGATTTGAAGGTGCTCGAACTCGGTCAGCTGATTGCCGGCCCTTATTGTGGGCAGGTATTGGCGGATTTCGGTGCCAGCGTCATCAAGATCGAACCCCCCGGCAAGGGGGATGCCATGCGCCAGTGGGGCGAGGTCGATGCGAATGGCGAACCGCTGTGGTGGAACGTCATCGGGCGAAACAAGCAATCTGTGACGCTGGACCTGCGCCAGCCCAAGGGCCAGGAAATCCTGCGTGACCTGGCATCTCAAGCGGATATCCTGATCGAGAACTTTCGCCCCGGCACCATGGAGAAATGGGGCCTGGGCTATGAGGCGCTGGCGGCGGTCAATCCCGGGCTGATTATGGTGCGGGTGACCGGCTTTGGCCAGGATGGCCCCTATGCCTCGCGGGCCGGGTTTGCCTCGGTGTGCGAGGCGATGGGCGGGCTGCGCTATCTGAGCGGTTATCCGGATCGTGCGCCGGTACGCGTGGGCATTTCGCTGGGCGATACACTGGCCGGCCTGCATGGCGCCCTGGGCGCATTGGTGGCCTTGCATCAACGCGAGCGAACCGGCTACGGCCAGGTGGTGGACAGTGCGATCTTCGAATCGGTGCTGGGCATGATGGAGTGTCTGATTCCCGAGTACGCGCGTACCGGCAAGGTGCGTGAACGCAGCGGGAGTTTTCTGCCCCGCATCGCCCCGTCCAATGCCTACCCGAGCCGCGACGGTCGCGATGTGATCATCGGTGGCAATCAGGACACGGTCTTTCGGCGCCTATGTGCAGTGATGGGCCAACCCACCCTGGCCGATCATCCGGATTACGCCACCCATCGCGCCCGGGGTGACAATCAAGAGGCCATCGATGATCTGGTCGCTGCCTGGACCGCCCAGCACGATGCCCAGGATATCGTCGATTGGCTGGCGGAAGCCGGCGTGCCCGCGGGGCTGGTCTATCGTGCCCCGGAGATGCTCGACGATCCGCACTTCAAGGCCCGGGAGGCGATCGTCGAGGTTCCCGATCGTCGCGGCCAACCCCTTCCCATGCAGAACGTCTTTCCACGGCTTTCGAAAACCCCCGGCCGGGTACGTCATGTGGGGCCTGAACTGGGCGAACATACCGAGGCGATTCTCAGCGACTGGCTGGGGATGGACGAGGCTACTCTAGCCGAATTGCGCGATGTTGGCGTGATCTGAGCGGAGTAGCCTCATGTTATCGCCCATGCTCGATCCGATTCTCGTAGTGATCGCCCTGCTCGCGTTGATCGGCGTTGGTTTGCCGATCTTCCTGGCGCTGGGGCTTTCGGGTTTGTTGGGTCTTTACATGGCACGGGGCTCGATGGCGTTCTTCTTTGCGCCTTCATCGCTGTTCGGTCAACTCAACAGCTTCGAATTAATCGCTCTGCCGCTGTTCATTCTGATGGGTAATCTGCTCGGCGCTACGCCGGTGGGGGCGAGCCTTTTTCAGGCGGCGGTGCGCTGGCTCAACTGGTTGCGCGGCAGCCTAGCCATATCGTCGGTGGGCGCCTCGGCGATGTTCGGCGCGGTATCCGGGGTGAGTCTGGCCGGCGTTGCCGCGGTGGGCTCGATTGCCGTGCCGCAGATGCTGGAACGCGGCTATAGCCGCTCCCTGGCCGCAGGCTCGGTGGTGTGTGCCGGGGCCTTGGCGATGCTGATTCCGCCTAGCGTGCCGTTCATCATCTATGGGGCGGTCTCCAGCGTTTCGGTAGCGGATCTATTCATCGGCGGAATCGTGCCCGGCATCGTTCTGGCGTTGGCTCTGTCGCTATACATCTATATCCGCGTGCGCCTGCATCCAGAGGAAGCACCAGCCGCGCCGGAGCGATTCACCTGGCGGCAGCGCTTTGTCAGCCTGGCCAATATCTGGCATGCGGCCCTGTTGGTGGTGGCGGTGCTGGGCTCAATCTATTCGGGATTGGCCACGCCCAGCGAGGCGGCGGGAATAGGCGCGTTTGGGGCCTTTCTTATCGCGACGGTAGTCTTTCGTGCGCTGAGCTTGCGTAAATGCTGCGAGATCTTCGGGACTACTGCACGCATCAGCGGTGCCATCCTGCTGATCATCGGCTGTGCCAAGATCTTCGGCGATTATCTCAACATGGTGCGCGTGCCCCAGACCCTGACCGAGTTGCTGACCGCCAGCAGCTTGCCGGCCTGGGCCATCCTGCTGGCGATCATGCTGCTGTTGATCCTGCTCGGCATGATCGTTGATGCGGTGTCGTTGATCGTGGTGACCACCCCGGTGCTGCTGCCGCTGATCGAGGCGCTGGGTTACGACCCGCTGTGGTTCGGTATCGTGCTGGTGCTGAATCTGGAAATCGCCGTGGTCACACCGCCGGTGGGCCTCAATCTATATGCCCTGCGTGGGGTCTGTCCCGAACTCTCGATCGAGGAGATCATTCGTAGCGCCCTGCCCTTCGTGGGCGTGCAGTTTCTGGTGCTGATGCTGTTCGTGCTGTTTCCCAGTATCAGCCTGTGGTTGCCAAACCAGATGTAAAAAAGCAGAAAAGCAATATATGTGAGTAGGAACATGCTGAAAAACTCGTCGAGCGATGGTCAGGCAAGGCAAAAATTGACGACAAATCGGCAGGATAGCCGATTTGGGCAGCTCGGCTGCTCGAAGAGCAAGCGACATGGATGTCGCGAGTCCAAGACGGAGTTTACATGTTGTAAATGAGTACTTTGATCGGACTCGCGCACGAGTCGATTTTTAACGCCGCATGACCGAAGCGCAGACAGTTTTAACTGAAACAAGAACAAGCAAGGAGAAGCGACATGTCCATGACCCGTCGAGAACTACTCAAATACGGCACCTTCGCCAGCGCTAGCGCCGCCCTGCTCGGTGGGCAGAGTCTGTTTGCGCGCCGCGCCCAGGCCGCGACCACCCTGACCGGGGTGAACTACATCACGCCCTCCTACGAGGCGCTGAGCTATGGCTCCAACGGCTTCATCGACTATCTCAAGCAGCATGGCGGCGATGCGGTCAACGTCGACTACTACCACTCCGGTCAGTTGCTCAAGGCGGATGAGCAGTTACCGGCGTTGCGAGCCGGCAACATCGACTTCATGTTCCACACCACCTCTTACATCACCCGCTCGCTGCCGATTCTGGGCATCACCGGTCTGCCGGGTGTCGTCGGCGAGTTGTATCGAAACCCCGAACGCCTCGATCAGGGCAGCCCGTTACTGGCGTTGATCAACGAGGAGTTGGCCAAGGACAACCTGTACATGCTCACCGCCGGCGGCGGCATTCTCGAGCCGGAGTATATCTGGAGCGGCGATGCCAAGCCGGTGCGCTCCCTCGAGGATCTTCGCGGTGAAAAAGTGCGAGTGGTCAGCTTCGAGGCGACCAAGGCCCTCGAGCCTTACGGCATCGCGGCGGTGCGCATTCCTTCCTCGGAGACCTATATGGCATTGCAGCGCGGCACCGTGGACGCCGGTGTCTTCAATATCTCCACGATCATCGGGCGCAGCCTGCAGGAACAGCTCGCTTATTGCTACAAGCTGCCGACCACCGGCTTTACCGTTGCGCCCTTCATGCTGCGGGATCGCTGGGAGGCCCTGGAGGATGACATCAAAAAAGCACTGCAAGGAGCCGCCGACTGGTATGACGACAACTTCGCCAGTTACTGCAATGACACCATCTATCCTGAACAGTACTGGCCCAAGGTCGAATCCGCCGGTATCGAGGTTATCCAA
This sequence comes from Halomonas sp. GXIMD04776, assembly GCF_049808615.1. Lineage (NCBI taxonomy): Bacteria > Pseudomonadati > Pseudomonadota > Gammaproteobacteria > Oceanospirillales > Halomonadaceae > Halomonas > Halomonas sp. GXIMD04776. The sequence goes on from NZ_JBNCAN010000008.1 coordinate 7,429, forward strand.
CCTTCCGAGGAGGACATCGCCACCTTCAACGAGGCCACCCAGTCTGTATGGGAGCACTGGAAGGGTGAGGTCGGCCAGGAGGTCGGTGAACGGGCCATTGCCCTGGCGATGGGCGAATCGCAATGATCTCGTTTGCCCTGCGCGGTTGGGACGGTCTCTTGGCCGTCCTGCGCTGGACCTCCATGGCGGTGTTGGCCTTCATGATGCTGACCATCTGCTACGACGCCACCATGCGCTATGTGTTCACCGCGCCGACCAGTTGGAGCCTGGAGATCAACTCCTTTCTGATCGTCTATCTGGCGGTGATCGCGGCAGCGGAGGCTCAGCGTCACGACGCGCATATTCGCATCACCTTCTTCCAGAACAAACTGCCGCAACGACTACAGGCGCTGATCGCCATCGCCACCGGCTTGCTGGGTGCGCTGTTCTGCGCGATTCTGGTGTGGCGAGGGGGGTTGTTGGCTTTGCAGGCCTTCGAGTACGGCGAGCGGGTGTCGAGCGCCTTCGGCACACCGATGGTGCTGCCCTATGCATTGATACCGGTGGGCTTCACCGCCCTGGGCTTGCAGTTTTTGATCGATGCGCTGAACGCGGGCCAGCGCTTGATTCATCCCGCTGCGGAGGAATCATCTCATGGGTGATCATGGCCATCGGGGTGGAAAGAGCCCGATTTATCGGGCGATTGCTAGCGGCGTTCGGGCTGTGCCGCTGAGCCGACAGGTGTACCCCCGCTTCCCCCATTTACTCTGAAAAAAGCTCGTCCAGGGTTTCTGCCGTCAGCAACCGAGTGCCCCAGGAGCTCAGTTGTGCATCCGTTGCAGTGTCAAGTTTTTCGTCTACCCAAGACGGCAATTCACCGAACTTGAATGCAAGCTGCGTCCTTAAAAGGCCGGAAAGACCTTCCGTGCGGCCTTCCGTGCGGCCTTCCGTACGACCTTCGGTACGGCCTTCGGCACGGCCCTCCTGCCGCTCCTTTTTCGCCCAGTTTTCCAGAGTATCGGCCAACATGTCTTTATCCTCCACCAAACTATCAAGACGGTCCAGATTGACCCCAGCGCCAAGCCGCTGCAAGTGCCGTTTGAGCCATCGGGTAATGATGGCGTCAATGCGCGCCTTGTCGGGATCGGCCTGAATAATCGCCACAACCCGATCCACCGCTTGCTGCAGGGCTTCATAGCCCTCGGTGGCGTTTTCAATACTGAACACGCCGCTCAGCGGGGTATGCCGCCTTGCCAGGTCTTCGTCACTGTAACGCCCTTCGTCGATTAGGCAATAGCGCAGGTGGGGCTGATAAGGCCACAGGAATTGCGGTGGTTCCGGCTGCACCATGGCGTAGATGTCCTGCTTCGCCGACCAGCGATTCGTCCCGTTGTAGAGCACGATAGGGAAAACGGGCGGCAGGCCTTTCTGCGGCGTTGTTGCACGTGTTTTGAGCAGGTGGTCATAGAAACAGGCGACATAGTGCATCATCCGTAGCGGCATGCGCTGATCTACCCTGGACTGAAACTCTAGCAAGATGTACAGATACACTCGCTGAGTGGTGCCCTGCCAGGTAGCCTCTACCGACCACACCACATCCTCGAACTTTTCCTCGAACAACGGCGTGATGTAGTTGCCACTGTGATTCTTAAGCGTCGAGAAGTCCATCAGTGCAGCGATGTCATCCGGAGCAAAGCCGTCGATCAGCTGCTCGACAAACTCGGGATGGCTGAATAGCTCCTTGTACCCAGTGTCGTGGTGGTTCGTTGCCATGCGCGCTCCTATCTCGACGCTTGAAGCGTACCATTTTAGCGACTGTCAAGCATTTATGCGCAGTGCCTCCGGGGTGAGGGAGCCCGACTTATCGAGCGGCTGATATTGGAGCCTCACAAGTGAAGGATTGCAAAGCGGAGCTCAAGACGCTATTGCTTGACAACATCAACAACAAGACCCGAAGAAACATCATGAACTCAGCGCGCATCAGTAAGCTATTCTCGATGTGGGCGGCGTCATCAACTGGCGGAACATGTCATCTCAGGAGGCTTTCGCATGAGTTCGTTCACTCCCCTTGAGCAGGTCGATATCGTAGAGGTCGCGCCCCGAGACGGCTTCCAGTCGATCAATGATCCGCTGCCCACAGCGGACAAGATTCGCTGCATCCAGGCGCTGCTCGATGCCGGCATCACGCGGTTGGAGATCGGCTCCTTCGTCAGTCCCAAGGCGGTGCCACAGATGGCGGATATTGGCGAGATCGTTGCGGCCTTCGTCAATCGTCCGGATCTGCGCCTGGCAGCGCTGGTGCCCAATCTCAAGGGGGCGGAGATGGCACTGGCCAGCGGTATTCGCGAGCTGGTGTTCGTGGTCTCGGTCTCCGAATCCCATAACCAGAGCAACGTACGTCAGAGCGTCGCCGATTCGCTGGCAGGCTTTGAAACCATCATCGAACGGCTACGTGCTTTGGGTGACCAGGACAGCCTTCGTTTGCGGCTGGACCTGGGCACGAGTTTCGATTGCCCCTATGCGGGGCGCATCGATTGGCAGCAGGTCGAGGCGGTACTCGCTCCGGCACTGGAAATGGCCCGGGGCATCGAGCTGGAAGTCGCCCTCTGCGATACCACCGGGCGTGCCACGCCCTACCAGGTCGCCGAGCACTTCAGCCGACTGGGTGAGCGCTGCCTGAATGATCGTTTGAGCTGGGCCTTTCACGGCCACGATACCTATGGCATGGGGGTGGCCAATGCGTTGTTCGCTTTGCACCACGGCGCTACAGCCCTGGACGCTTCATGTGCCGGGCTGGGCGGCTGCCCCTTCGCGCCGGGTGCGACCGGCAATACTGCCACCGAGGACCTGATCTACGCGCTGCAGGGAGGAGGGATAGATACCGGCATCGATCTGCCGCGTTTGCTCGAGGCTGCCGACAGGATCGCTGCCCTGCCCGGTGGACAAACCGCCAGTCATTTGCGCAATGTACCCCGTGAGAAAGTGAAATCGGAACGCCAATAACCAGCAATGTCCACGCAATAAAAACCACGGAGAACAATATGAACAAACTGCTGACATCTCTCACTACGGCTACCGCCCTGACCGTCGCCCTGGGCATGACCGCGTCCCCAGCCCTGGCGGAGCGCACTCTGCGCCTGTCATCCCAGATCCCCGAGAACCACCCCATCGGTGAAAACCTCAGCTTCTTCAAGGAGCGGGTCGAGAAAATCTCCGACGGCGAGATCCAGGTGCAGATCTATCCCTCCGCCCAGCTCTACAAGGGCAGCGAGATCCCTCAGGCGGTGAGCTCGGGCGCGATTGACATGGGTTTGGTGCTGATCGATGAATACAGCGGCACCCTGCCCGCCACCGGCCTGTTCAGCGTGGCCTTCCTGTTTCCGGATTACGACGTGCTGGCCAAGGCAGCGGGGCCGGACAGCCCGGTGCGCCAGCAGCTCGATGAGATGATTCGCAAGACGGGCACCAAGGTGCTGTGGTGGCAGGATTACGGCCCGGTACAACTGCTTGCCAACGATAAACCGCTGGTCGATCCCGCGGACATGCAGGACAAGAAGGTGCGGGTGCTGGGCAAGCCCTCCGGTGATTTCATCGAGGCGCTCGGGGGTAATCCGGTGAAGATCAGCGGGTCGGAGCAGTTCATGGCCTATCAGCGCGGCACCGTGGACGTGGGCATGACTGGCACTACCGCCACAAAGTCGCGCAAGCTGTATGAGGTAATGGATTACATCACCATTACCAACCATGCCCAGGTGGAGTTCCTGATCGTCATCAACGACGAGTTGTGGAACGAGCTCTCCGAGCAGGAGAAGGCCTGGATGAGCGAAGCGGCACTGGCTGCCGAGAAGAAGATGCGTGAAGAGACCAAGGCCAAGAATCTCGAGGCCCAGCAGTACCTCGCCGAAGAAACCGATATGCAGGTGCAGGAACTCAGCGAAGAACAGCTGAACGCCTGGCAGAAGGCCTCGGAACCCGCGGTGCAGGCCTACATCAAGGCCGCCGGTGAGACGGGGCAGGAACTGGTCGATCAAGTCCGCCAGATGCAATGAGCGGTTCCACGCATCCGGCCTCAAGGCCGACTCTATTGACCTGGGTGGATCGCCTGGCCGAGCTGCTGGCGCGGCTCGGCGATCTATTGGTGGTGACCATCGCCCTGCTGTTGTTCGGCGAGGTGGTGGCGCGCTACGTGTTTCACGCCCCTACCATCTGGACCCAGGATATTGCCGTTACGCTACAGGTCTGGTTCACCTACCTGGGCATGGCTTATGTGCTGCGCGAACGTCAATTGATCCGCATCACCGCGATCGTGGCGCTATTGGGGCCACGATCGCGCCAACTGGCGGAAGGGTTTGCGCTGGTGGTGATCCTGCTTTTCAGCCTGATGGCGACGGTCTATGGCTTTGATGTTGTCAGCGAGTCGATTCGCTCCGGGCGGCGCCAGCCGACCGTTCTGGAACTGCCTAACTGGATCGCCGAGCTGCCGGTGGTAGTCGGCTTTGCGCTTCTTGCTCTGCAAAGTCTGGCGGAAGTGGTTCGTCTGCCCTTTCGTCCTGCCCCGACCTTTAATCCGGGCGGTGAACACGCCGCGAAGGACAACGAGTCATGACCCTGGTGATGATATTCGGCGCGCTGCTGTTACTGCTGTTCAGCGGCTTGCCGGTGGCCTTCGCCCTGGCGGCGCTGGGTACGCTAATGCTGCTGGTGGAGGGATTGCCGCTGGTGATGGTGGCGCAGAATCTACACGGCGCCCTGGATAACTTCGTGCTGCTGTCGGTGCCGCTATTTCTACTGATGTCGAACATTCTACTCAAGGGCGGCGTGGGGCGTGACCTGTTCGCCGCCGTGCAGAGCTGGGTCGGCCACTGGCCAGGCGGGCTGGGCATCGCGGCGCTGCTCTCCTGCGGGCTGTTCTCGGCGATCTCGGGCAGCTCCGTGGCCACGGCGGCCACCGTGGGTACGGTGGCCATTCCCGAGATGACCCAGCGTGGCTATGCCAAGTCCTTCACCTTGGGCTTGCTTGCTGCCGGCGGCACCCTGGGCATTCTGATTCCGCCCTCTATCCCTCTGATTATTTACGGCGTGATCACCGAGGAGAGCATCGGCAAGCTGTTCCTCGCGGGCATTGGACCAGGCTTGCTACTGCTGGCGCTGTTCTGCGTCTATGCCGCGCTATATGCCAAATTCACCTCCGCCCATCAGCCCACGCCCAAGGCCACCCGCGAAGAACGCCGACGTGCCACCTGGCGGGCGCTGCCGCCCACGGTCCTGGCGATCATCATGATCGGCGGCATCTACACCGGCGTATTCACGCCCACGGAGGCCTCGGCGGTGGGGGCGGTGCTGGCGTTTGTCTTGACGGCATTCTTGCTGCGCACCCTGACCCGGGAGACCTTTGTCGCGGCGGTGCGCCAGACCCTCTCGACCACCATCGTGCTGTTTCTGGTGATCATCGGCGCCAAGATATTCGGCAAGGCGGTCACGCTGTATCAGGTGCCAATGATGATCTCCCAACTGGTCGATACCCACCTGGAATCCGTGGCGATGTTCCTGCTGGTCGTGGCCCTGATATTGCTGTTCATCGGGCTCTTCCTGGAGAGCCTGTCGATGCTGCTGATCATGGTGCCGATGCTCATTCCGTCGGTGCTGGCGCTGGGCATCGACCCGATCTGGTTCGGCATCTTCTTCGTGGTGCTGATCGAGGTGGCACTGATCACCCCACCGGTCGGCCTGAACCTGTTCGTGATTCAGGCCGTGGCAGGTACCAACCTGGGCACCGTGATTCGCGGGGTGAGTCCGTTCATCATATTGATGCTGCTGGCGGTGATCGTGCTGTGGCTGGTGCCGAGCATCGTATTGTATGTGCCCTTCGAGTTGAATTAGGGGCGCCTCAACTTTACCGATAGCCTAAAAATACTCTTGCCAGACCATAAGTGGACGCATAGACTATTTTTTTATAGCCTTTATGTCTACTTACACATGAAATCACAAGATGCACAAGCGATCTTCACCCATTGGAACCAGCAAGGTCGCTCCGTATTCACGCTGAACGATCTCGCCAAACTGTTCCTTGACGATAGCCCCAAAACGCTGAAGGAAGGTATCAACCGACTGGTACGCCAAGGCGTGCTAGAGCGCGCGGCGCGCTCGGTCTATGTCTACAAGCGTGCATACCAGCGCGACCCCAACCTACTCGAACAGATCGCCAAGGCCATGCGCCGGGGCGAGTATAGCTACGTCAGCCTCGAGTCCGCTCTCTCGGAATATGGCGTCATCTCGCAGATTCCGGTCGACCGGCTCACCATCATGACGACAGGCCGCAAAGGCACCTATCGTACTCCCTATGGGACTTTAGAATTCACGCATACCAAGCGTCCGGTGAAGGAGCTTTTAAAGCGCATGAAAGATGTTGGACGGCCTCTGCGTCTTGCCACCCTGGAGGCCGCTTGGGCAGACCTGAAGCGCGTTGGGCGTAATACCCACCTGGTCAACCTTGGGAATATTGATGATGATTGAGCGTGCCGATTTCGATGATCTCGTCAACCAGGCGATGCAAATGCCTGGTCACCAAAGTATGCGCCCCGTCATCGAAAAGGAACTGTTGCATTTCGACATCTTGTTCGCACTAGAACGAGAAAGACTTCTCGATGAACTGGTCTTCCAAGGTGGTACCTCGTTGCGCCTATGCCACGGTTCTTCACGCTTCAGTGAGTATCTGGATTTTGTGGGTGGACCGGATTTCAGCAGTCATAGTGTTTCGGATATCAAGACTTGCATCGAGCATTACGTGGCGCGCCGATACCAATTGGCGGTCAGCGTCAAACAACCCAGCGAATTGCGCGCCGATCCCTACTATGCCGGAATCAGGGTCGACAAATGGCAGATCTCTGTGGTGACGGCGCCTGAGCGCCGCGATCTTCCTAAACAGCGGGTCAAACTCGAGATCGCCAACGTGCCGGCCTATACTCGCGAGCCTCACACCCTCAACGCAAACTATCCGTTTCTACCCGATGGCTACCGCGACTTGCTGATAATCACCGAGTCTCTGGATGAAGTGATGGCCGATAAATTGATTGCCTTGGTCAACAATGAAAAATACGTGCGCCATCGTGACATCTGGGATTTGCAGTGGCTGTCCCAGCAAGGCGCAAGTCCGAATATTGAATTAGTAAAAAAGAAGCTCATCGATTACAGCGTGGAGGGCTATACCAGTAAGGCCCGCCGACTACAGGAAAGGCTACCCGACATCATCGCAGGGCAACCATTTCGGAACGAAATGCGGCGCTTTCTTCCTGCATCGGTGCTAGAGCGAACCCTGGACCAGCCGAAGTTTACGCACTTCCTCATACGAGAAACGCACGCTTTGCTCGGTCAGGTCGTCGACACCCTCGATGGCCAAGCATCGACTGGACCGGAACATGACTTCACTCTTTAGGACCCTGTATTACAACCACATGGCCGCCAGCCATCCAAATGCGATCAGCGGGATGTTGTAGTGGATGAAGGTCGGCACCACCGAGTCCCAGATGTGGTCATGCTGGCGGTCGACGTTGAGGCCGGAGGTTGGCCCCAGGGTCGAGTCCGAGGCCGGCGAGCCGGCATCGCCCAGCGCGGCGGCGGTGCCCACCAGGGCGACCGTCGCCAATGGCGAGAAGCCGAACTGCACCGCCAGCGGCACGTAGATGGCGGCAATGATGGGGATGGTCGAGAACGACGAGCCGATCCCCAGCGTGATGAACAACCCCACCAGCAGCATGATCAGCGCCGCCAGGCCGCGGTTGTCACCGATGATATCGAAGGCGTTGTCGACCAGCAGCTCGATTTCGCCGGTGGCGTTCATCACCGCCGCAAACCCGGAGGCGGAAATCATGATGAAGCCGATCAGCGCCATCATGCGCATGCCGCTGGTGAAGAGATCATCGGCCTCGCGCCATCTGAACACGCCGCCCACCGATAGCAAGGCGAAGCCCACCAGGCCGCCCAGGATCATCGAGCCGCTGTAGAGCTGAATACCCAAGGCCGCAACGATGGCCACTACCGACATCGCAAGCCCGAGGGTGTGAATCTCCACGCGCTCCTGGTGATGGGGCAGGTTGCTGGTGCTCACATCCAGCGCTTCATAGTCGCGTGGCTTGCGATAACTCAGGAACAGCGCCACCAACAGGCCCAGCGCCATGCCCCCGACCGGCACGCTCATGGCCAGCGGTACCATTCCTCGACTGATCTCTAGGCCCAGAGGCTGCCCCGCCTCGTTGATGTTGGTCAACAGGATGTCATTGAGAAAGATCGCCCCGAAGCCCACCGGCAACAGCATATAGGTCGCGGTAAGCCCGAAGGTCAGGGCGCAGGCCACCGCTCGACGGTCCAGGCGCAACTGGTTCATCACCTTGAGTAAAGGTGGAATCAGGATGGGAATGAAGGCGATATGGACCGGGATCAGGTTCTGGGACGACACGGCCACCAGCAGCACTGAACCGATGAGCGTGTACTTGACCGCGGCCTGGCGTCGCGCCGAGGCTTCCTGGTTCAGCAAACCGATCAAGCGCTGCGCCAGCAAATCCGGCAATCCGGCCCGGGAGATGGCGACGGCGAAGGCGCCGAGCGTGGCGTAGGCCAGGGCGACCTTGGCGCCGCCGCCCACGCCGTCATTGAAGGCCGCCAGGGTATCGCCAAGCGAGAGGCCGCCGACCAGACCGCCGACGAGGGCCCCGACCACCAGGGCGAAGACCACCGATACCCGAGCCAGGGACAGCCCGACCATGACCAGAACGGCCAGAATTACCGCATTCATGCTTTATTTCCTGTTCCAGCGTAGAGGGACATGCGTGAAAGCGGGAGATTCTAACAGAGCCGTTTATTTCATGGGGTCTCGCTTGCTTAAACGAATTGCCATGTCGTTGTCATAAGCCATCGCCAATATGGGCATTGCCGACGGCCTCAGCCCTCTCAGACAAGGGACAATGTCGTTCAGCGTATAAGGAGAAGCCACCAAGAAGGCAAGAAAGAGGGCAAGCGCTGGCGCAGGATGCGCCCTATGGAGAACTGCAGCAGCTTGAGTGCTGCTCAAGGATGAACTGGAAAATTTACGTCGCGGGGACTTCCCGTGGCGTTTTTTTTCAGACGATCTCAGACAACGGGCAGCAGCCACTCCCGATAGGCCTTCAAGTCATCCCCGAGTTCGGCTCGCACCAAGCGATGATAGAGCCGTTGCAGCTCTCGGGTGATCGGGCGCTCGCCCCGCCCTACCCGGCGCCCGTCCAGCTCGCGAATCGGCAATATCTCCGCCGCGGTACCGGTGAAGAAGGCCTCGTCGGCGGTATAGAGCTCGTCCCGGGTGATACGCCGCTCGTGAACGGTCATGCCCAGTCGTTCGCGAGCCAGCACGATGATGGTATCCCGGGTGATGCCCTGCAGGCAGGACGTCACCTCGGGGGTGTGCAGCACGCCATCGCGCACCAGAAAGACGTTCTCCGCCGAGCCCTCGGCGACATAGCCCTCCGGGTCGAGCATCAGCGTCTCGTCGAATCCGGCCTTGACCGCCGTGTTCAGCGCCAGCATCGAGTTGACGTAGTGGCCGTTGGTCTTGGCCCGGCACAGGCTGATGTTGACGTGATGACGACTCCAGGAAGAGGTCAGCACGCGCAGCCCCTCCTCGGCGGCCTCCGCAGAGATGTAGTGAGCCAGGTGCCAGGCGGGGATCATCACGTTGACGCTCAACCCCTGGGCGCGCAGCCCCATGCCCTCGGCACCGAAGAACACCGTGGGCTTGATGTAGGCATCTCCCAGGTCGTTGCGCCGCAGGGCCTCGCGCTGGGCCTCGATCAGCGCATCGGCGGTGTAGTCCAATGGCATGTCCAGGGAATGGGCGCTGTCGAGCAGGCGCCGGGTGTGCGCCTCGGCCCGAAACAGATGGGCGCCTTGCGGGCCGTCATAGGCACGCACACCCTCGAAGCAGCCCATGCCGTAGTGCAATGTATGGGTCAGCAGGTGCCCCCTGGCCTCACGCCAGGGTATGAACTCGCCATTGAGCCAGAACCAGCCATCGCGGTCACTGATCGATTGCATATGCTTTCTCTTCTCTTGATCATCCATTGCATGCCGACTGTCGATGACTAGCGGCGCGCTTCAACGTGCGAAACGCCCGGGGCGAAACGCCTCGAGGTTCACCGCGGGCTCGTCGTTGTCCACTAGCTGGCCGATCAGTTCGGCACTGGCGGCGGACAACGTCCAGCCGCAGGTGCCGTGCCCCGTGCTGAGATAGAGATTGTCGCGTCTCGCCAGCCCTGATGATCGCGATCTGCATGAATGCCCTCCTCCGGTACCCTTCGAAATGATCAGAATGTCGCCAACGGCAACGCCGCGACCTGTTCATCGGCCTCATCCAGCGCACCATGCTGCATCCAGCCCTGCCGCCACTGCTCGATCAGCTCGTGTTGATGAGGCTGCAGCGACTGATAGCCCCAGGCGGCGATCTCGTCGTTCTGCGGGTCGTGAACCCGGGTGCCGCTGCTCGCCAGGGTGGCGATCGCCGCATGGCCGCACAGGGGAACGTAGCCCTCGGAGTAGCCGCCTTCGTGGATCATCACCAGCCGACCGCCGCACAGATGTTCAGCCAATGCCCTTAGCCGAGCGGTCATCTCGGCGAACATGGCGCTGTTGAGCAGCATCTTGCCCAATGGGTCCTTGGCGCAGGCATCGTAGCCGCAGGCGACAACGATCAGCTCCGGGCGAAAGGCGGCCAGGGCCGGCAGCACCAGTCGCGTGAATGCATGCCGATAGGCCCCGATGCCGCATCCCGGCGGCAGGGGCAGGTTGAGCGTGGCGCCCTGCCCGGCGCCCTCGCCCTGCTCGTCGAAGCCGCCGGTTTCCAGCGGAAAGTTGCCGGCCTGGTGAAGCGAGACGCTGAACACCTCGGGGTCGTCGTAGAAGGCGTCCTGGGTGCCGTTGCCGTGGTGAACATCCCAATCGAGGACGGCGACACGGCGCACCTGGCCCAGCGCGCGGGCACGCATCACCGCAACGGGAATGTTGCCCAGCAGACAGAATCCGCGCCCACGATCCGCCTCGGCATGGTGGCCGGGCGGGCGACACAGGGCATAGGCGTTGCGATGGCGACCGCTGGCGACATCCTCGACGGCGGCGACGGCGAGCCCCGCGGACTGCTTCGCCGCGGCCAGGCTGCCCGCCGTATAGGGCGCGCAGTCGCCCGCATCACCGCCGCCCCGCCGGCTGCCGGCTTTTAGTTCCGCCAGATAGCGTTGGGTATGGAACCGCGCTAGATCTTCTTGCGTTGCCGCGGGCGGCTTGACGACGGTGAGTTCGTCGATCAACCCCGAGACTTCCAGCAGGTTCTTCAGGCGCCGCTTGCTCTCAGGACTCTCCGAGGCTGGCTGCGGCTGGAGGAATTCCCCCGGGGCCGAGAATACGCCGATCGCCCCGGGATCGTGCCAGAAGCAGCGCTCGTGCCAATAGAAGGCCGTGGCCTTTGTCGTCGCTTCACCGAGCATCTCGAACGCTTCCGTCATGCGCCTTTGAGCGCCGCCACGACCATGATCTCGATCTTCCATGCCGGATTGGCCAGACGCTCGTCGATGGCCTCGAGCACCTGCTGGGTCTGCCCCTGCATGTCGGCACCGGGATCACTCGGTACCTGGCTGGAAAGGTAAACAAGGTCGTTGTGCATGACGACCTGGCTCATGCGCTGGCTGGCGCCGAGGTAGTTGATGCTCATGGTGTTTCCTTTGCTTGATCATGGATTATCGACGGAGAAAGCCACGCAGGAAGGCGGCAAGGTTGGCGCCCAGGCTCTCGGTAGGGTAACCGCCCTCCTGCACCACGACGCTGGGCAATTTCAGCGCCGCCAGCCGCGCGCCGATACGCGTGAAATCCTCGGTCTCCAGCGCCAGGCCTGCCAGAGGATCGTCCTTGTGGGCATCGAGCCCCAGGGCGATGACCACCGCCTGGGGCGCGAACTCCTCCATCCTGGCCAATAGACGCTCGAGGTTGTTCATGAAGAGAACGCCATCGCTGCCCAAAGATAACGGTATATTTACATTGTATCCCTCTCCCTCTTCCTCGCCACGCTCGTCCTCGCCGCCCCAGAAGAACGGGTAGAACTCGCTGGGGTCGGCGTGCAGCGAGCCGGTCCACACATCGTTGCGAGCATAGAAGATGTCCTGGGTGCCGTTGCCGTGATGCAGATCGACATCGACGATGGCGACCCGCTCGAAACGCTCGCGCAGGATACTGGCCGCCAGTGCCGAGTTATTGAGAAAACAAAATCCCCCGGCCCGTTCGGGGCCGGCATGGTGGCCCGGCGGCCGGCACAGGGCATAGGCCGACGGCTCACCGTCGAGCACCGCCTCGGCGGCGGCCTCGGCGCTTGCCGCACTGGCCAGGATGCCGGCGAAGCTGTCCGCGCCGATCGGACAGGCCATGTCGTGCAGATGCCAACCCGCCTGCCCTACCGGATGGTTCGGGTAATGATGCCCGCCCCCGGTGGGATGCACGTTGGGCGCCACCAGCTCGGAGGCACCAGGCATGGCCTGCCAACGCGCATGAATGGTCTCGAGGAAATGCAGATAGCGTGGCGAATGGATCGTCGTCAACCGCTCGCGCAGCCGGGGCGAATCGATGTCCGCAGGCGCCTCGAGCGAGAGCCCGAGACTGGCCAGGGCATCGGCCAGGCGTTCGGCGCGCTCGGTGCGCTCCGGTGACGGCGCCGGGGCGCCGCGCAGCAGGAAGGTCGAAGGCGCATGACGATCCTGCTCGGTGGAATAGAAAAACTTCATAAACTCCTCGATATGACTTCTGACAATGACTCCTCTCAATCCAGCAGGCCGGGTATCCAGGTCGACAACGCCGGGAACAGTGCCAATAGAACGATGACCGCCAGGAAGGCGAAATAGAATGGCAAGGAGGCAATGATCGCCCGCTCATAGGGCACCTCGGCGATGCGTGCCGCGGTCATCAGGGTCATGCCCACTGGCGGTGTGACATTGGCGATGTTCAGGGTGACGATCATGACGATGGCGAAATGCAGCGGATCGAAGCCCAGGCTGACCATGGCCGGCACGATCACCGGCCCGATGACCACCAGCGCCGGCAGCACGTCCATGACCGTGCCGATCACGATCAGCAGCAGGCAGACCAGCATGATCTGCACGAAGGGGATGTCGCTCAGGGTGGTGATCAGTTCCGCGGCGTCCCGGGCAATCCCCGAGCGGGTCACGAACCAGCCGAGCACCGCCGAGGTGGCGAGCAGAAAGAACACCACCCCGGAGAAGCGCGCCGTGGTGACCAGGGCATGCCAGACCTTGCGCAGGGTCAGGTTACGATAGAACACGAAGCCGATGACGATGGCGTAGACCGCGGCGAAGCCGGAGGCTTCGGTGATGGTGGTCATGCCTGAGAGAATGCCGCCGAGGATGATCAAGGGCACCAGCATCGCCGGCATCGCCGACAGAAACGCCAGCACCGCCACCTTGATCGGCGTGGCGCCCTGCTTGGGATAGTTGCGCTTCCAGGACAGCACGAAGCTGGTAACGAGCAGTGTCAGCGCCATCAGGATACCGGGCAGGATCCCGCCGGCGAACAGATCGATCACCGAGATGTCGCGCAGCAAGGTGGCGTAGACCACCATCACTACGCTGGGCGGAATGATCGGCCCAATGATCGACGAGCAGGCGGTGATCGCCGCGGCGTATTCGGCGTCATACCCCTGCTTCTTCATCTCGGGAATCATGATCTTGCCGATGGCCACGGTATCGGTGATCGCCGCGCCTGTGAGCCCGGCGAAGAACAGCGAGACGGTCACATTGACGTGACTCAGAGCCCCACGCACCTTGCCCAGCAGGGCATTGTTGAAGGTGATCAGCTTCTGGGTCAGGCCGCCCTGGTTCATCAGTTCGGCGGTGAAGATGAAATACGGCACGGCGATCAGCATGTAGCCCGATACGCCGGAGAACATGCGATCGGCGATGATGCCGACCATGCGTTCGCCGCCCAGGGAATAGACGCCGGCTACGCCGGAGATCGCCATGACCACGGCCACCGGGGCGCCGATCAGCAATACGATGATAAAGGCGATGATGGCGGCACTCATGAGCGCGTCTCCTGGTCGTTACTGGAGAGCACTTCGTCGATCAACGCATTCTCGTCGGCGAAGTGCTCCAGCAGGCTGAAGCCCTGCACCAGATGCAGCAGGAAGATCGTCCCGGTCAATGGCACGGTGATGGCGGTCCAGCGATAGGAGATCTGGATGTTGTCCGACACCATGTAGACCTGAGTGGCGTTGGTGAAATAGCCCCAGCCATACCAGATCATCAGCAGCGCGAAGAACGCCATCACGGCAAGCGTGGCCACGGCGGCGGCCTTTACCAGGGGCATGGGCAGCAGGCGCACCAGCAGCGTCATGGCCACATGCTCCCCGGAATGCAGGGCGATGGTGATGGATACCAGACCGATCCAGGGCAGGAACAGCCGCGCCAGGGAATAGGTCCAGCTCAGGGCATCGCCGGTGAACAGGGTATAGAGGAAGCCGGTGAAGGAGATCGCCAGCATGGCCAGCACGCAGGCCACACAGAGCACGATGGCCGCCTGGTTGACGGCATCGCTCACCCGCCGGGCATTATCGAGTATCGACATGAGAAACCTATTGACCGTAACGCTGATAGGCCTCTTCCGGCAGCGACTCACCCAACGACGCCACTTCGGCCAGCAAATCGTCAATCAATTGGGCATCCAAGCCATAATCGTTGACGATCCACTCCTTCCAGGCAGGACGCGCGATCTCGGCCATTCGGGCGCGCTCCTCGGCGGGCATCAGATAGCACTCCTCGAATAATTCGCAGGACTTCTGCCAACTGGCCGTGGCCAGCGCACCCGAGGCGCCGTGGCTGAGAGTGATCGCCTCGCGAGCGGCTTCGGTGATCACCCGCCGGTACTCTTCGGGTAGCGATTGGTACCAGGCTTCACTCACCATCCAGGGAGCGCTGTTGTAGACATGGCCAGTCAGGGTGGTGTAATCCGTGACCTCGTCGAGCCCGAACGTGGTGTTGATCACCGGGGCATTGAACTGACCGTCGGCCAGGCCGGTTTCCAGCGCCGTGATCAGCTCACCCCAGGGTAGCGGAGTGGCCGAGGCACCCAGGGCCCGCATGACCGCGACGTGGGCCGGATTCTCCTCGGTGCGGATGTTGAGCCCCTCGAGATCCTCGACGGTCTTGATCAGTCGCTCGTTGTTGGTGAATGCCACGAAACCACCGCCATCATCGAAGGTGCCCAGATAGCGCATATCGGCGGCCTCGATGGTGCCGTGCATGAAGTCGGCAAACCATTCACTGTCGAAGAAGGCCCATGCCTGACGCCAGTCATCGAACAGGAAGGGCGCGGTAACGGCCTGGTAGTCCTGATAGAACGAGGACATGGCCCCGGAGGTGAGAATGGTCGATTGCAGCGCCCTGCCACCGGCCTGGACCTGGGAACCGGTCTCGACCTCGGAACCGAGTTGCCCACCCCCGAAGATGGAGACCACCACCTCGCCGTCGGTGCGCAATTCTACTAGATTCTTGAAGTGCACCAGGGCGGGATAGATGCTGTTGTTGGAGAGGTTCTCGGGAATCAGCGTGGCGATGGCCATCTCGTATTCCTGAGCCTCGGCGCCAGGCGTGGAAAACGCCAATGGCAAAGCCGCAGCGATCGCCGTGACGGTCGCGAGTTTATTGAAACGCATACTGTCTTCCTTGTTGTTATGTCTTCGTGTTGTCGTTGTTGTATCGACCCGAAACGAGAGGCCCTCAAGGTAGCCGTCTCGCACAGTACCCTCCTAAGTAGAACAACCTGTTTGCGTATTGAAGTCTAGTCAGACTTCTCGGAACTTGCTTATCGGAAAACTAACGGTGCGATGGAAAGGCGGACAGAGCCACGAACACCGACGGTACCCATGACCTGTGGTGAGTCTCAGCAACGCCCTTTCTTTGCCTGCCCAGGGGGACAGAAGTCTCCGCCATTCCGATGATCATGGTGACCGTCGCCGATCTCGATTACCGGCTCGGGATCGATGCGTGCCGGCGTATAGCTACAGCCAGCCAACAGCAAAAGTACCAGACTCAATGATCCAAAAGCGCGCATATTATTTCCTTCTTCTAGTATTAAAAGACCGCCCATTATCAATACTACCAGCTTAAAGAAAACACTACCTCGACGTAAGTCTCATAGGATGTAGACAGTAAACGCTTGACAGTGACACCACTATCGATGATTTTGGTATACAACAACGGTACACAAAACAATCACCGGCTCCCAGAGCAAGGCACCTGAACCACACTGATGTGGGTAACCCTTCGGTTAGTCCAGTTGCCGGTTGCTATCGCTGAGGAGAGCCCCATGACCGACACAGTACGAACGCTCTGGATTCGCAATCCGCTAGCCTGCGCCGACCCCGACGCAGCAGGTGGCATCGTCATTCAGGGCAGACGCATTCTCGAGAAGATTGCCGCGGGCGCTCAGCCTCGCCAGCCAGTGGATGAGACCTTCGATGCGTCTCGGCATGTGCTATTGCCCGGGCTGGTCAATACCCATCATCACTTCTATCAGACCCTGACGCGTGCTTATTCCCCTGCGCTCAACAAGGAGCTCTTCCCCTGGCTGACAACGCTCTACGATGTCTGGGCGAATCTCGACGAGGAGCAGCTCATTCTGGCCAGCGAACTGGCCATGGTCGAGCTGCTGATGTCGGGCTGCACCACCGTGGCCGATCATCACTATGTCTTTTCCGGGGCTCTGCTCGGTGCCATCGATTGCCAGGTGGAAAGTGCTCGGCGGCTTGGCGTACGCGCTGCCTTGACTCGCGGTTCGATGAGCGTGGGCCAGGAAGATGGCGGATTGCCGCCCCAGTCGGTAGTGCAGGATGAACGGACCATCCTCGACGACAGTCAACGCCTGATCGAGCGTTACCACCAGCGCGGTGACGGCGCCATGACGACCATCGCCCTGGCGCCCTGCTCCCCTTTCTCGGTCAGTCGCGAACTGATGCTCGAAAGCGCGCGACTCGCCGAATCCCACGACGTACGTCTGCATACACATCTCGCCGAGACCGAGGACGAGACCGCCTACTGTCAGCGCCTTTTCGGCATGCGTCCGCTGGATTATCTGGAAGAGTGCGGCTGGTTGACGAACAGAACCTGGCTGGCCCACGGCATTCATTTCAATGACGACGAAATCAGACGCCTGGGACAGGCCGGTACCGGCATCGCCCACTGCCCCTCGTCGAACATGGTGCTGGGCTCCGGCATGTGCCGCACTCTGGAGCTCGAAGCCGCCGGAGCTCCGGTAGGACTTGCGGTGGACGGCTCGGCCTCCAACGACCATTCCAATCTTGCCAATGAGATGCGCCAGGCCCTGTTGCTGGGCCGGCTGCGTTATTCGCCTAGTGATGTCACCCATGAAGACGTCATCCGCTGGGCAACACAAGGATCGGCGCGCTGTTTGGGACGAGCTGATATCGGTGGGCTGGAACCCGGGCAGCAGGCCGATCTGGCGCTGTTCAAACTCGACGAACCGCGCTTTTCCGGTGCGGAGAATCCTTTGGCTGCGCTGCTGTTGTGTGGCGCCCAGCGTGCCGACCGCGTCATGGTCGCCGGGTGCTGGCGGCTGATCGATGGCCTACCCTGTGAAATCGACCTGGGTAGCTTGATGGCCCGGCACGACGAAGCGGCCAGGCGACTACGCAATGCACTATAACGAACACCCCTGATCCCCTAGCTATCTGACAACAACAAGCAGGAGCACTACCGACAATGACCACGTCTACGACCACGACGCCGGGACAGCCCCAGGATAACCCGCATCACGTGCGCAGCACCCATGACGTCAATGCCATGCCGCCACTGGGGCGCGCCATCCCTTTGGGTATTCAGCACGTGCTGGCAATGTTCGTCGGCAACGTTACCGTACCGATCATTATCGCCGGCGCGGCCAACCTACCCGAGGCTCAAACCGTCTTCATGATTCAGGCGGCCATGTTCGTCGCGGGGGTCGCCACCCTATTGCAATCTCTGGGTATCGGTCCGATCGGTGCGCGTTTGCCCATCGTCATGGGCACCAGCTTTGGTTTCGTGCCGGTGCTGATTCCCATCGCCGGTGACATGGGGCTACCCGCCGTGCTGGGCGCCTCATTATGTGGCGGCATTGCCATGGCATTAGTGGGGTTATTCTTGCCCTGGTTTCGCTTTCTATTTCCACCGGTGGTCACGGGCACCTTCGTCATCATGCTGGGTGTGCTGCTGATGCCGGTGGGCTTCGCCTATGTCGGTGGCGGCTTCGGCGCCCCGGACTTTGGCGCTACACACCATCTCGGCTTGGCTGCGCTGGTATTCGCCGTCACCCTGGGACTGCATCAATATGGTCGCGGCATCTGGTCGGAAGCCGCACCCTTGGCGGGCCTATTGGTAGGTTATGCGGCTGCCGTTGCCTTCGGCTATGTGGAGTTCGGCAAGATCGGCAGCGCCGAATGGGTCTCCCTGCCCGTTCCCATGGCCATTGGCCTGGAATTTCATCTGGCAGCGATCGTGCCGGTGGTGCTGCTGGCCCTGGTGACCTGTGCCGAGTCCATCGGTGACATCGTCGGCACCACCGCGGGAGGTCTGAATCGCGAACCGACCAAGAAAGAGCTCTCCGGAGGTGTCATGGCGGATGGTATCGCCAGCGTTTTCGCTGCCATATTCAACGCCTTCCCGCAGATCAGCTTCAGCCAGAACGTCGGCATGGTCGCCTTGACCGGTGTCGTCAGCCGCTATGTTGTCGCCATCGGCGGTGGTTTCCTGGTGCTGGCGGGCCTGCTGCCCAAACTGGGTGCTGTCATCTCTAGCATTCCCAACTCGGTGCTGGGGGGCGCGGTCTTGATCATGTTCGGCATGATCGCCAGCGCCGGTATCAAGATGCTCAGTAACGTCGACTTCAACAAGCGCAACATGGTGGTGATCGGCGTCTCGTTATCGCTGGCCATCGGCTTGCCAGCCCAGGAAGGCCTCTACGCCAACCTGTCCACGAATATGCAAGCCATCATCGAGTCCGGCTTGATTCCCGGCGCTATCGCCGCCATCGTGCTGAACCTGATTCTGCCCAAGCATGAGCACGCCATGCGCGACACCGTTTGAAGTTGTCAAGCGTCATTCTCTAGAACGCTTGCCTTGGCTGTTATCC
The DNA here is from genome assembly GCF_049808615.1 of Halomonas sp. GXIMD04776. NCBI lineage: Bacteria > Pseudomonadati > Pseudomonadota > Gammaproteobacteria > Oceanospirillales > Halomonadaceae > Halomonas > Halomonas sp. GXIMD04776. The sequence goes on from NZ_JBNCAN010000008.1 coordinate 26,608, forward strand.
TTCCATGCCCTCACTCATTACTTGAGTGAGGGTTTTTATGTCTGTGCACGCAAAGAGTCTGCGACCAAAGCTCTACTTTACGTAAACGTCAACCCTATCTATTCTGCCATTATTATCTTCGATGCCGAGCCATCGCGTGCTCGGCGTACTCCTATAAATAAACGCCCAGATACATCCAGGAGCCACGCCATGTACTCCCCCTACACGCCTCTCGACTTCGGCCTAGATGAAACGCAGACCATGCTGCGCGATCAGGTCAACGCCTTTGCTCGGGACGAAATCGCGCCACGGGCCGCGGACATCGATGCCGAAAACGCCTTCCCCAATGATCTATGGCAGAAGTTTGGCGATATGGGCTTACTTGGCATCACCGTCTCCGAGGAGGATGGCGGTAGCGGCATGGGCTATCTCGCCCACTGCATTGCCATGGAAGAGATATCCCGGGCCAGCGCCTCGGTAGGGCTCTCTTACGGGGCCCATTCGAACTTGTGCGTCAATCAGTTGAAACTCAATGGCAACGCCGAGCAGAAGGCCAAGTACCTGCCCAAGCTGATCAGCGGCGAACACGTCGGTGCCTTGGCGATGTCCGAGCCCGGCGCGGGTTCCGACGTGGTATCGATGAAGCTGCGAGCGGAAAGGAAAGGCGACAAGTACGTCCTCAACGGCAACAAGATGTGGATCACCAATGGTCCTGAAGCCAGCGTGCTGGTGGTCTATGCCAAGACCGATCCCGAAGCCGGTTCCAAGGGCATCACCGCCTTTATCATCGAACGAGATTTCCCCGGCTTCTCCACCGCCCAGAAGCTCGATAAGCTCGGCATGCGCGGCTCCAATACCTGTGAATTGGTATTCGACAACTGCGAGGTGCCCGCCGAGAATGTGCTGGGTGAAGAGAATCGTGGCGCCAAGGTATTGATGAGCGGCCTGGACTTCGAGCGTACCGTGCTAGCCGCCGGCCCCATCGGCATCATGCAGGCGGCACTCGACGTAGTGCTGCCCTACATCCATGAGCGCAAGCAGTTCGACCAATCCATCGGCGAATTCCAGTTGGTGCAGGGCAAGGTGGCGGATATGTACACTACCCTCAACGCCTGTCGCGCCTACCTGTATGCCGTGGCAGCGGCGTGCGATCGCGGTCAAACGTCCAGAAAGGATGCCGCCGGGGTGATCCTGTACTGCGCCGAGAAGGCCACCCAGGTGGCGCTGGATGCCATCCAACTCCTTGGCGGCAACGGCTATATCAACGAATATCCCACCGGGCGCTTGCTACGCGATGCCAAGCTCTACGAGATCGGTGCCGGGACCAGCGAGATACGGCGGATGTTGATTGGCCGCGAACTCTTCAACGAGTCGGCCTAACACGGCAGGAGCCCAATTCATTGGGCGGTAAATGGCGAATCAAGCCATCCATCGCTCGGTAGACCAAGCTCCTGCACCTGGAGACTCAATGTTGATAGCCGAATTCAAGGAATTGCCATGGCCATCCTGCACACCCAGATCAACCCGCGTACCGAGGCGTTCCAGGCGAACGCCGACGCCCTGCGTGCCGAAGTCGACAAGCTGCACACCCTGACCGCTTCGATTTGCCGAGGTGGCGGCGACAAGGCCCGGGAGCGCCACGAGTCTCGGGGTAAACTGTTTGTCCGCGATCGCATCGATCATCTGCTCGATGAGGGCGCACCCTTTCTCGAGATCGGCGCCCTGGCAGCCCACGACGTCTACGAGTCACCGGTACCCGCCGCCGGCGTGGTTGCCGGGATTGGCCGGGTATCCGGCGTCGAATGCGTGATCGTCGCCAACGACGCCACGGTCAAGGGCGGCACCTATTACCCGCTGACGGTAAAGAAGCATCTGCGCGCTCAGGAGATCGCCCGCAAGCATCGTCTGCCCTGCATCTATCTGGTGGATTCCGGCGGTGCCTTCCTGCCCCGACAGGACGAGGTGTTTCCCGACCGCGATCACTTCGGCCGCATCTTCTACAACCAGGCCACCCTCTCCGCCGAGGGCATCCCGCAGATCGCGGTGGTGATGGGCTCCTGCACCGCTGGCGGCGCCTATGTGCCGGCCATGGCAGATGAATCGATCATCGTGCGAGAGCAGGGCACCATCTTCCTCGGCGGCCCGCCCCTGGTGAAGGCCGCCACCGGCGAAACCATCAGCGCCGAGGATCTGGGCGGCGCGGATGTGCATGCCAAGATCAGCGGTGTGGCAGATCACTACGCCGACAACGACGCCCACGCTCTTCAATTGGCCCGCCGAGCGGTGTCGCGGCTCAACTGGCAGAAGCGCGGACAACTGGCGATGAAGGAACCCAAGCCGCCGCGCCTGGATCCCGAAGAGATTTACGGCATCGTCGGCACCGACCTGCGCAAGCCCTATGACGTGCGCGAGGTCATCGGCCGACTGGTCGACGACTCGGACTTCGACGAGTTCAAACGCTACTACGGTGACACCCTGGTCACCGGCTTCGCCCATCTGCACGGCCATCCGGTGGGCATCGTCGCCAACAACGGCGTGCTGTTTTCGGAATCGGCGCAGAAAGGCGCTCACTTCATCGAATTGTGCGCCCAGCGCAAGATTCCTTTGGTCTTTCTGCAGAACATCACTGGCTTCATGGTCGGCTCGAAGTACGAGCAGGAAGGCATCGCCAAGCATGGCGCCAAGCTGGTTACCGCTGTGGCCTGCGCGAAGGTGCCCAAGTTCACGGTACTGATTGGTGGCAGCTTTGGCGCCGGCAACTACGGCATGTGCGGTCGTGCCTATGAACCCAACCTGCTGTTCATGTGGCCCAATGCCCGCATCTCGGTCATGGGTGGCGAACAGGCCGCCAATGTGCTGGCCCAGGTCAAGAGAGAACAGCACGAGCGCCACGGCAGTGAATGGAGCGAGGAGGATGAGGTCGCCTTCAAATCACCGATCCATGAACAGTACGAACACCAGGGGCATCCTTATTACGCAAGCGCTCGATTATGGGACGATGGTGTGATCGACCCCGTTCAAACCCGGGATGTATTGGGGCTGGCGCTGTCCGCTGCCATGAATGCTGAGATAGAAGATACCCGCTTCGGCGTATTCAGAATGTGAGGCCCCATCATGCCTGAGACAACGAGCTATTCCCGACTGCGCATCGACGATCGTGGCGTCGCTTGGCTGACCCTGGATCGCCCCGAGGTGCACAATGCCTTCGACGATGCCCTGATCCACGAACTCAACGATCATCTCGATCGGCTGTTCGAGGCCATCGAGCGCGACGAGGTCCGCGCTCTGGTGCTTGGCTCAGAGGGCAAGCACTTCTCCGCCGGGGCCGACCTGAACTGGATGAAGCGCATGGTCGACTACAGCTTCGAGGACAACCTGAGCGATTCCCGGGAGCTTTCGCGGCTGATGCATCGGCTCGACACGCTGCCCTGCCCCACGTTGTGCCGTGTCCAGGGGGCTGCGTACGGCGGCGCAGTGGGGCTTGCCGCCTGCTGCGATATCGTCGTCGCCTCCGAGGCGGCGCGTTTCTGTCTTTCCGAAGTGAGAATCGGTCTCTCGCCGGCAGTGATCAGCCCTTACGTGCAGCGCGCCATCGGCGAGCGTCAGTTGCGCCGCTATGCGCTCACCGCGGAGGTCATCGACGTCAGCACCGCCCAGGTACTGGGGCTCGTCCACGAGGTGACCGCCAAAGACAAGCTGGACGAGCGCATCGACACTCTTATCGATACGCTACTCGCCACCTCTCCCCAGGCCAGCCGCGCCACCAAGGCATTACTGGCCGACGTTGCCCGGGAACGTGACTCTGACGCCACCCGAGAGCGATGCTGTCAGACCATCAGCGAACTGCGTGTCAGCCGCGAAGGGCAAGAAGGCTTGGAGGCATTTTTCGCCAAGCGTCCGCCGGACTGGAAACCGAGTAACGATCGAAATGAGCAGGACGACAAACAACACAAGGAGCCGCGTTCATGAGCCTTGCCAATGCACCGCTGCCGCTTTCCACGGTGTTGATCGCCAATCGTGGCGAAATTGCCTGCCGGGTGATTCGTACCGCCCGACGTTTGGGCCTGAAAAGCGTGGCGGTCTACTCGGATGCAGACGCCCTGTCCTACCACGTTCGTGAGGCGGACGAAGCAATACGCATCGGCCCTGCTCCTGCCCGGGACAGCTATCTGAATATCGAGGCAGTGATCGAGGCTGCGCAGCGCACCGGTGCCTCGGCCATCCATCCTGGCTACGGTTTCCTCTCCGAGAATGCACAATTCGTAGCAGCCTGCGAACGCTCCGGCATCGTCTTCGTCGGCCCTCCAGCCAGTGCCATCGCCGCCATGGGCGACAAGTCTGCGGCCAAGGCTCGCATGGAAGCCGCCGGCGTACCCCTGGTGCCGGGCTATCATGGCGACAATCAGGACGACGCTGCGCTCAAGGCCGAGGCCGATCATATCGGCTATCCGGTGCTGCTCAAGGCCAGCGCCGGCGGGGGCGGCAAGGGCATGCGGGTGGTCGAACGAGCCGAGGACTTTCAGACTGCCCTCGAGGGTTGCCGGCGCGAATCCCAGGCCGCCTTCGGTGATCAGCGCATGCTGATCGAGAAGTATCTGACCCAGCCCCGCCACGTAGAGGTCCAGGTCTTCTGCGATAGCCATGGCCGCGGTGTCTACCTGTTCGAGCGTGACTGCTCGGTGCAGCGTCGCCATCAGAAGGTCCTCGAAGAAGCGCCGGCACCGGGCATGAACGAGGAACTGCGTCGTGAAATGGGAGAAGCCGCGGTGCGCGCCGCCAGGGAGATCGGCTACGTCGGCGCCGGCACCGTCGAGTTTTTATTAAATGTAGATAACAGCTTCTATTTCATGGAGATGAACACCCGTCTTCAGGTGGAGCACCCGGTGACCGAGATGATCACCGGCGAGGATCTGGTCGAGTGGCAGCTACGGGTGGCCGCTGGCTTGCCACTGCCCAAGAATCAGGAAGAACTGACGATCGATGGTCACGCCTTCGAGGCCCGGCTCTATGCCGAGGACCCTGAGCAGGATTTCCTGCCCGCCACCGGGCGTCTCAAACGCTTCGGCCTGGATCTAGCCGGTGCGGGTCTTGCGGCTTCGCAGGTGCGTCTGGATAGCGGTGTCGAAGCCGGCGACGAGGTCTCGATGCACTACGATCCTATGCTGGCCAAGCTGATCGTGCATGGCGATGACCGCGACCAGGCCCTGGCCACGCTCAACCGCGCTTTGGCGGCGCTGGACGTTTCCGGCGTCACTACCAACCGCGCCTTCCTGCAGCGCCTGGCCAGCCATCCGGCCTTCAAGAAAGCCGAGTTGACCACTCGCTTTATAGAACAGCACGAAGCAGAACTGTTTGCTGCCTCTGCACTCGACGACGAAGCCTATGGCAGCGCCGCCCTGGTCGCCCTCGATCTGTTGCGGCGTGAGTCCCAGGCGGGTTCCCCCTGGGATCGCCGCGATGGCTGGCGATTGAACGCTCCGACTCAGATCCGCATTGCCCTGACGGATTCGGCCCATGCCACCGACGAGGCCGATAGTGCGGCCATCGTTACCGTGTTGGCTGAACGTCACAAGGGCAGCGCCTGGCAATTGCACCTGAATGGCCGCATTCTTGAGGGGCAATTGCAACCCGTGGAAGGTGATGGTGTCGCCATCACCCTCAACGGTCATCGCCGCCGCTGGCTAGCCCGCCGCGACCGTGCCGAGCACGGCGAGGTGCTGGTACTGGGCGATGCCGAGAAGGAAATACGCCTGTTCTGGCGGCGTCTGGACGCCGTCGATCACGGCCATCACGAAATCGACGCCACCCTGACCGCGCCGATGCATGGCACCGTGGTAGCGCTGTTGGTCGAACCGGGTCAGCAAGTGGAAAAAGGCACACCACTGATGGTCATGGAAGCGATGAAGATGGAACACAGCCTGAATGCCCCTGCGAATGGCGTCGTTGACACCTTCCATTTCGCCGCCGGCGATACCGTGGGGCAAGGTGATGAGTTGCTGACGTTCAATGCCGAAGAATGACATGCCACCACGCTAAGCGGCGCCAGGCACAGGTTGAAGCGGAGGTCATTTGCCAGGGAAGGCAAATGTAGCGCCCAGGGAAGGGTTTACAGCGCCTCCGCGAAGACCTGTACCTGGGATAGCCGCCAAGCAAGTCCGACATGATTGGAGATGAACAATGGATTTCCCCCAATCCGTACGGCTGGTCGAAGTCAGCCCGCGGGACGGTCTACAGAACGAGTCCGAACCGATCGATACCGCCACCAAGCTCGAACTGATCGATCGGCTGGGCGCCGCCGGCATTCGCCATATCGAGGCGGCCAGCTTCGTCTCACCCAAGTGGGTGCCGCAGATGGCGGATCATCGCGAGGTGATGAACGGCCTCGAGCGCCGCAACGACGTTACCTACTCCGCCTTGACCCCCAACCTCAAGGGCCTGGAAGCGGCCTTGGAATGCGGCGTCAAGGAAGTCGCAGTGTTCGGTGCCGCGAGCGAAACCTTCTCGCAGAAGAACATCAATTGTTCCGTGGCAGAATCGCTGGAACGCTTCGCTCCGGTGCTGGAACGCGCCAAGGATGTCGGCGTGCGTGTGCGCGGTTATGTCTCCTGCGTACTGGGTTGCCCCTATGAAGGCGAGATAGCGCCGGCCAAGGTCGCGGAGGTCTCGAAGGCCTTGTATGCAATGGGCTGCTACGAAGTATCGCTGGGCGACACCATCGGCACCGGCACCCCGCTCAAGGCCAAGCGCATGCTCGAGGCGGTGGCCAGGGAAATACCCATGGACAAGCTGGCGGCCCACTTCCACGACACCTACGGCCAGGCCATCGTCAATCTCTACGCTGTGCTGGAGGAAGGTGTCGCGGTCATCGACAGCTCCGTCGCCGGTCTGGGTGGCTGCCCCTACGCCAAGGGCGCCTCCGGCAACGTGGCCAGCGAGGACGTGATCTATCTGCTCGATGGGCTGGGAATAGAAAGCGGCATCGACCTGGATCTGCTGGCCGAGACCGGGGATTGGATCACGCAAACCATCCGGCGGCCCAATCGCTCGAAGGTAAGCGTGGCACTGGCCGCCAGGTAATCGCACCGCTGAAAACATCGGCGGGAGAATAACGCGCCCGTCCTCTTTCATCGTGCCGGTTCTGAGTGCCAATAAGGCGGCAAGGCAAGCAAAAACTTAACTCACTATCGGCCTGGCCACGGCCAGACAGGACGCTCGGTTGCCGTGATGAGACAGGAAGACGAACTCCTCGAGTTCCAGGCCGGCGGCACGAAGCTGGGCCTTGAACGCCTCTTCGTAGGTCACGCGTCCAAAATCGATGCTCGTCACTCGCTTGAGTACGGGCTTTAAACGTTCCATCCAGCGAGAAGGTCGCTTCTGGATGGTTTGCGTGAAGAATATCCGCCCGCCCGGGCACAAGAGCCCCCGGCAATGCCGCAACGCCCGACCGGGTTCGGGCAGCAGCATGAAGCTTGCCGAGAAGTAAACGGCATCATAGGGCCCGCCATGATGATCGTAGATCGACTCGAGTCGCACCTCCGCGTGGTCAGACAAGGCGGAGGCTGTCAGCCTTCGTCTGGCGCTTTTTATGTAATCGGCGTCTATATCGATGCCCGTCACCTGTAGGTCTTTACGCTTGACCGTCGCGGCATTGGCAGCCAGCGCGCCCGCCGTGCCGATGCCCACATCCAGCACGGTGGTACCTTCAGGCATACGCATCAGCACTTCCGCGTACCACCGGGAAGTGAGCTTGAGGATAGGGGTGTCGTATATAAAACTGCGCATCACGGTTCCTCGACCGTTTCAATCCAGACGTGGCGCTCCGCTCGGTCGACGGTCGCGAGGGCTAGCGTAGTCCATGGCTCTACCCTCTCAGCTCGGCAGATACTCCCGACTCCAGCGTTCACTGACGACCCCGGACGCCATCATACTGTCGATCGCGGCTTCGTCGTAGCCCAGTTCGCGCAGCACTTCCCGGGTCGAAGCGCCATACTGCTGCGCCGGCTCGAGCGCGTAGATCTTGCCGCGCGTGGGGCGAATCGCATAGGGATCGAGTTGGGTGACCACGTGGCCGCTCGGATGATCCTCGAAGACCGAGAAGGAATAGCTGCCCCGATCGGTGCCTGGCGTGCCATCGGCAGGATGGCTGTTGTAGGCGCGAATCGTGTCCAGGTTCTCACACACCGCCGCAGCGACGCCGCACTGCTGCAAGCGGTGGACCCAATCCCCGGCATCCGCGCCGATAAAGGCATTGGCCAGAAAGGCCGCCCGGCCTTCCTTGGGGACTTCGGCGAACCCTTCCAACCCCTCGACCCTGTCGATGTGCTCGACATCCGCTTCATAGGCACTCAGCAGGACATAGTTGCCGGATGAGGTGTAGTAGAAGCGTGACAGCTCATCGAAGCCGTTGCACTCCCGCCCGGCCGGCTCATCGAACAGCCCGCGCCGCTCATAGTCGTAGCAGAAGGGCATTTGCGCGAGGCCACTCAGCGCCGCCAGAGAGGTGCGTGGCCGTCCGACCCGCCCGGTCTTGAGCTTCTGGTAAAGCGCGGCGGCGATGCCCAATGAGCCGCCGAAACCACACATCACGTCGATCGTGCCGACATGAGCATGTTCCTCCGGGGTGTCCATCTCCCCCCCGAAGCGCAGCATGATGCCGGTGGTGGCCTGCACCAGGTCATCGTAGCCCAGGTAGTTGGTACGCGGCCCCGGGCGAACGCCACTGAAGCAATCCAGCTGGCAGAATATCGCCTCGGGATTGAGCGATCGTAGCCCCTGGGCATCCAGGCCCGTCGCCTTGACCTGACGGTCGGTGGCATTCCAGACGATCACATCGGCGGATTCGACCAGCTTCTCGAAGATCTCGCGGCCCTCGGGGGCGTTGATATCGGTCAGCACCGAGCGCTTGCCGCGCAGGTGCGACATGCCGAAGATCACCGTGTTCCAGCAATCATAGAACGGCTTGGAGGGGTCGAGCTTGATGACCTCCGCCCCGAAGCGGGCGAGATAGGCCACCGAATGCGGGCCGGCGATCACGTTGCACAGATCGAGAATGCGCACCCCCTGAAGCCAGCCGTCCCGGGCATTCTTGGCGCGCACCCGCGGCAGCTTGGTCTCGATGGCCGTGAGACTTCTCAGCGCCGTGTCGAAATCCACCCAGCGTCGCGGCTGCGGCGCCAGCATCTCTTCGCCGCTCTCCTCGAGCCACACCATCGGACCCGGCTGAATCATCGTGCCGAACTCCGGGTCCTCGACCTCGATCATCAAGCCTGCCGTCTCGGCATGATCGTCATGCATCCATTCCTGCAGCCAGCGCTGAGGGGCACCGGGAAACTTGCCGCGCCCGAAGATGCGCTCCCACTCCTTGGCGGTGCGGGTGATGAAGACCTCCTTCATGCGCGCGGCGATCCTGTCGGCCCAGAACTTGGGCAGCGGATAGACGCCGAGCGATACGTCGGAGGTCCACTCGCTGACCGGCAGGTAAGTGTCCTCCTCCTCGCGCAGTCCCTCGGCAACCAGCTCGTCGTAGATACCCAGGGTCTTGAGACAGCGTTTGGCGTGGGACTTGTGGCTCGGGCAGACGACATAGAACTGGCGCCCATCCTTGCACTTGTAGCTGCGGTAGAACGGGTCGAGCAGTTCCTGCAGCTCGTCGTAGCTCAGGTTCATCGGCAGACCCTCGATCCGCCGGCGCTCGATCTCCTGCTCGCGCTGGGTCTTGTAGCGCTCCGGGTAGTCGTCGATCTTGATCGAGTTGTAGCAGAGTCCTTCCATGACCGCCGCGACCAGCGGCACCTCGACCTGATCGCCAAGGCCGGTGCGCTCCCGTGCCTGCAACGCCAGCACCACCGCCGAGGCGGCCAGCATCGAACCATAGGCGGAGGCCAGGGGCAGCGGCGAGAAGGAAGGATTGACCCCCATCAGCACCCGATTGAGGCCCATGTCGGTGAAGACGCCCGAGTTGGCCGCAATCACGCTCTCGAAGGCTCGCCAATCGCGGCGCAACTCGTCATTGGAAGCAAACCCCGGGATCGAGAGGGTAATCAATTCCGGTCGTGCCTCTCGCAGTTGATGGAAGTCGAGGCCGAGTCGCGCCATCACCCCCGGGCGAAAGCTCTCGATCACGATATCCGCTTCCTCGATCAGGGCCTGGGCCTGCTCGAGACCTTCGGCGGTCTTGAGATCGATCGACACGATCAGCTTGTTGCGGTTCAGCGTGGCATTGGCGGGCGTCGTCCACAGGGGCCCATCGGGTGAGTCGACATGAACGACCGTGGCGCCAATATCCGCCAGGATCATCGCCACGGCGGGCCCGGCCATGTACTGGCCGAAGTCGATGACCTTGACGCCTATCAGCGGCAGCGTGGAGTGAGGGTTGCCAGGCATATGTCTCTCCATTGTCATCCGTCCGCGATGATCCAGCGCGCGGCCTTTTCCGCGATCATCAGCGTGGGCGAGTTGGTGTTGCCACTGGTGATCGTCGGCATGATGCTGGCGTCGACCACCCGCAGACCTTCAATGCCCCGCACCTTCAGTCGCGGATCGAGCACGGCGAAGGGATCGTCGTCACGGCCCATCTTCGCCGTGCCCACCGGGTGGAAGATGGTGCTCGCGATATCACCGGCCAGCTTGGTCAGTTCCTCGTCGGTCTGATACTGGATACCCGGTCGCCATTCCTCGGGCTTGTATTTAGCAAGCGCGGGCTGGGCCACGATCTCGCGCACCTGGCGCAGGCTGGCGGCCGCCTCCCGGCGATCCTCGTCGGTGCTCAGATAATTCGGCGCGATCAGTGGCGGATCGTCGCAGCGGTTCGAGCGAATCCGCACCGTGCCGCGGCTGGTGGGATTGAGGTTGCATACGCTGGCGGTAAAGGCGGGGAACTTGTGCAGCCCCTCGCCGAAGGCGTCCAGGCTGAGCGGCTGGACGTGATACTCCAGGTTGGCATGCACAAGACTCGGGTCGGAGCGGGTAAAGGCGCCAAGCTGGCTCGGCGACATGCTCATCGGCCCGGATCGACGCAGCATGTATTCAAGGCCGATCCTGGCCTTGCCGAACAGGCTGCTGGTGAGCACATTGAGCGTCTTTACGTTTTGCACCTTGAACACGGCGCGGATCTGCAGATGATCCTGCAGGTTCTCGCCAACCCCCGGCGCGTCAAGCACCACCTCGATGCCCTGGGCCTCGAGCAGCGCCGCCGGACCGACACCGGAAAGCTGCAGGATCTGCGGTGATCCGACGGCCCCGGCAGACAGAATGACTTCATTGTTGGCCCGCACGGTCACCGCATCGCCGCTTTTGCCACTCTCGCCGCTCTTGCCACCCCGACGCACGATGGCACCCACGCAGCGAGTACCGCCTTCTCCCGTCGACTCGAACACTAAACGCTCGACCTGGGCACCGGTCCAGACGGTCAGATTCGACCTGTCTCTGATCGGTCGCAAGAACGCCTTCGAGGTGTTCCAGCGCCAGCCCGAACGCTGGTTGACCTCGAAATAGCCTACACCGGTATTGTCGCCCGTGTTGAAGTCCTCGGTGCGCTCGAAACCTGCTTCACCGGCGGCGGCGGCAAAGGCTTCAAGAATCTCCCAGCTCAGCCGCTGTTTCTCGACCCGCCACTCGCCGCCATTGCCATGCAACGCCGAAAAGCGATCGCCATTCTTCGTTTCGGGGGAAGCCCCTCCATCCAGGCGGTAATGATCCTCATGCGCCATGAAATCGGGCAGTGAGTTTTGCCAATTCCAGGCGTCATCCCCGGTCAGTTTGGCCCACTGGTCATAGTCCCGAGCCTGGCCGCGCATGTAGATCATGCCGTTGATCGAGGAGCAACCGCCCAGGGTCTTGCCGCGCGGATAGCGCAACGAGCGTCCGTTGAGCCCCGCATCCGGCTCGGTCTGATAGAGCCAGTCGGTGCGCGGATTGCCGATGCAATAGAGATACCCCACTGGAATGTGAATCCAGGGGTAATTGTCTTTCTGGCCAGCTTCAAGCAGCAGGACTCGTTTCGAGGAATCCTTGCTCAGCCGGTTGGCCAGCAGACAGCCGGCAGTACCGGCCCCCACGATGATGTAATCGAAGGCATCGTGTGGCATGGCATTGACCTCCGTCAGCGGGACGCCCCGAGTCAGGCGGCTGCTGACTCGGGAGTATTGTTATTGCAATCGAATGGAGGCCGTTGGCTCACTGCTTTGCGGCCCAGGCAGCCCGTGCAGCGTGCAGCTTCTTGTAGCTCTCGATCAGCCGCTGATGCCGGTCGATGCCCTCCAGCTTCATGCTGGTGGGGGTCAGGCCAGAAAAGCGTACCTCGCCGCTCACCGACCCCACCACGGCGTCCATGGTCTCGTCGCCGAACATGCGCCTCAGGTTGTAAAGGTAGTCGTCCAGCGTCAGGTCGTCATCCAGGGTAATTTCCAGCACGGCCTGCATCGCCTGATAGAAAAGCCCCCGGGCGACGGTGTTGTCGTTGAACTGCAGGAACATCTCGACCCGCTCAAGCGCTTCCTCCAACTGCTGCAGTGCCAGATCGATGAGCAGCTTCAACTCCAGGATGGTGAGCTCGGACCACACGGTGTTGTCGTCGAACTCAATGCCGATCAGGGTCACGATCTTCATCTGTTCGTCGAGTTCGCTTTCCTCCAGACGCTCGAGCAACGCGGCCAACTGCGCATCATCCAGCGCGTGCAGATTGAGGATGTCCTCGCGGAAATTCAGCGCCATGTTGGTGTTGTCCCAGACCAGATCCTCCACGGGATACACCTCGGAATACCCCGGCACCAGGATACGACACACCGGCGCGCCCAGGTCTTCATGGACGGCCATGTAGGCTTCCAGGCCCATCTCCTCGAGAATGCCGAACAGGGCTGCGGCTTCTTCCTCGTTGGTGCCCGTGAAGTCCCACTCGCAGAACTCAATATCCTGCTTCGCACTGAAGAAGCGCCAGGAAACCACCCCGGAGGAGTCGATGAAGTGTTCGACGTAGTTGTTCGGCTCGGACACCGCCTGGGAGTTGAAGGTGGGCGGCGGCAGATCGTTCAGGCCTTCGAAGCTGCGCCCCTGCAGCAGCTCGGTGAGACTGCGCTCTATCGCCACCTGGAGGCTGGGGTGCGCACCGAAGCAGGCAAAGACGCCGCCGGTCTTCGGGTTCATCACGGTGACGGAGGCCACCGGGAACCGCCCCCCGAGGGAGGCATCCTTGACCAGCACCGGGAAGCCCTGGGCTTCCAGCGCCTCGATGCCCTCGACAATGTCGGGATATTTCGCCAGTACCGCCGGAGGCACGTCGGGTAGCACGATCTCTTCTTCGATGATCTGCTTCTTCACCGCCCGCTCGAAGATCTCCGAGAGGCACTGCACCTGGGCCTCCGCCAGGGTGTTGCCGGCGCTCATGCCGTTGCTGAGGTAGAGGTTCTCGATCAGGTTGGAGGGAAAGTACACCGTTTCGCCGTCGGACTGGCGCAGGAAAGGCAAGGAGACGATGCCGCGAGCCACCTTGCCGGAGTTGGTATCGATGAGATGCGAGCCGCGCAGCTCCCCGTCCGGATCATAGATCGCCCGGCAATGGTCATCGAGAATACCCGCCGGCAGCTCGTCCTTCGGCCCGGGCTGGAACCACTCCTCGTTGGGATAGTGAACGAAGACACTATTGGCGATCTCCTCGCCGAAGAACTGATCGTTGTAGAAGAAGTTGCAGCTCAGGCGTTCGAGGAACTCGCCCAGCGCCGAGCACAGCGCGGCCTCCTTGGTGGCGCCCTTGCCGTTGGTGAAGCACATTGGTGAGGCGGCATCGCGAATATGCAGCGACCACACGTGGGGCACGATGTTGCGCCAGGAAGCGATCTCGATCTTCATGCCGAGGGCCTCGAGCATCGCCGTCATGTTGGCAATGGTCTGCTCCAGCGGCAGGTCCTTGCCTTCGATCCAGGTATTTTCACCCTCCACGGTGCCACTCATCAGCAGCGCCTGGGCATCCTCGTCGATGTTATCGACTACTTCGATCTGGAACTCCGGGTTATTCTGGATCACCCGCTTCACCGAACAGCGCTCGATGGAGCGAAGAATGCCGGTGCGATCCTTGTCGGAGAGATCCGCGGGCAGCTCGATCTGGATCCTGAAGATCTGGTTGTAGCGGTTCTCCGGGTCGACGATGTTGTTCTGGGACAGCCGGATGTTCTCGGTGGGAATGTCCCGGGCGTTGCAATAGACCCGCACGAAGTAGGCGGCACACAGCGCCGAGGAGGCCAGGAAGTAGTCGAACGGCCCCGGCGCGGAGCCGTCGCCCTTGTAGCGGATCGGTTGATCGGTGATGACGGTGAAGTCGTCGAACCTGGCTTCCTGGCGCAGGTTGTCGAGATAATTGACCTTGATTTCCATGGAGAAGAGCCGGGTTGGTGACTGTCGGCGCCGTAGGCGAGTGGCCGGCCATTATCCCGGTTTTGTCGCCCGGCGTCTTGGGTGGCGGGCGAAAATCCAGTCGATTCACAATGGTCACGTCCGCCCCGAGCAATGCAAACTCCAAAGACGTGCAGACAAAGGCACCCGCAGCTGCGCCTGGCTAGCTATTCTCCAGCATGTAAGCCCGAAGCTGTCGTTCCTCTCTCATGACGTAGAGGATAAGCACACGGCTCTCATCTTCACGATAAAAAATGCGACAGGGCGGCACGACCACTTCCCTGTAAACGGACTCAGGCAGTTCCGGTGGGATTCGTCCAGACAGAGGAAAATCTTCCAAACGCTCAGTCTTGTCGAAAACTTCCTCGACCAAATGGCTGGCCGCTGCAGGGTTATCCAGCGCAATGTACTCAGCGATGGCGTCCAGTTGCTGAAGGGCTGGCTCCGTCCAGACTACGTCAGCCATTTACGCATTTTCACCCTGGCTTCACTCTGGGTGCACGTTCTTCCCTCGAGTACGGCACGCTCCCCTCGTGAAAGCCCTTCCAGCAGCTCAAGCCGACGTTGCATGAACTCGTAATCTTGAACATCAACGAGATAGGCGGAAGGCTGACCGTGCTCAGTAATCAGCACCGGCTCTTTCGACGAATGCAGGTCTGCCAAAATTTTTGTGGCTTGACGCTTGAGGTTCGTAACAAGCTCAACTTTCACGGCTCACCCTGAATCAGACTAGTAGTGATACTATAGTATCACTCTTTAGGTGGAGCAATGACAGCTTATAGCGCCCGATTCACACGCCAATTTGCGCCGATAATTATCGGGCGCTACGTAAAAAGAGGCATTACGACCAGAAAAACCGCTGACTTAATCATCGCAACGTTGTTAATTGGATTGTTAAGTTTTCAACACTCGTTTCTAGCTGCATCAGGTTATTTCTAAATTCTCTGTACTCATTCGAACCCTTACTTCCCTTAAGGAAGCTCAGCGAATACTCAAGACACCTCTCACATGACTTTCTTGAACGCCTCGGCGTCCTTGTCGCTGAAGAAGCACAGGGTCACGTCAAGCTCGTGTCGCGGTAATTCCTCTGCCAGCACGCTGAGCACCACCTTCGCCGCCTCGTCGAAGGGATAGCCATAAATGCCGGTGGAGATCGCCGGGAAGGCGATGCTGCGACAGTCATGTTCGTCGGCCAGCGCCAGGGCGTTGCGGTAGCAGTTGGCGAGCAGGTGCGACTTGTCCTTGGTCTTGGCGTAGACCGGGCCCACGGTGTGGATCACGTAGCGCGCCGGCAACTTGAAGCCGTCGGTCAGGGCGACCTCGCCGTCCGGCAGGCCGTCGGGCCAGTCGGTGTTGCGCAAATGCTGGCAGGCCTGCTTGAGTTCGGGGCCGGCGGCGCGGTGAATGGCGCCGTCCACGCCCCCGCCCCCCATCAGCGAATGGTTGGCGGCATTGACGATGGCGTCCACCTCGAGCTGGGTGATGTCGCCGACGATCACGCTGACCCGGCGCGTGAGCAGATCCTTATCCATCGTTCCTCCTGATATTTGCCCGAATCATGTTTACTTACCATCGAGCGTAGCAGCTGCGACGCGCGGTGATTACTCGATAATCGGCGACCCGACGCGTCCAGTGGATCAACAACCTTCGGGACGCTGGTGAACCCGGATCGGCTGACCTATGATCGTCGGTTTCGATTAACCTCTGGACCGGCCATGCAAGCCCATCTCGAACAACGCGCCCTGAAGATTTCCATCGCCATGACCCTGGTAGTGGCCGGCCTGGGTATCACTCTCGGCTTGCTGGCGGGCTCGCAGTCCATCTTGTTCGACGGCGTGTTTTCCAGCATCGACGCCACCATGTCGGTGCTGGCGCTCTGGGTCTCGCGACTTGCCCAGCGCGAGGTCAATCAGCGCTTCCAGCATGGCTACTGGCATTTCGAACCGATGGCAGCGGCATTCAATGGCGCCATCCTGATGCTGCTGTGCTTCTATGCCTTTCTCAATGCGGTGCAAGGACTGATGGAAGGTGGACGCGAACTTGCCTTTGGCATGGCGATTGCCTATGCGGTGCTGGTGGCAACGGCCTGCTTCTCCATGTATGTGTTCGAGAGTCGCCTCAATCGAGAGGCGGATTCCGAGTTCGTGCGTATCGATATCCAGGGCTGGCTGATGGCCGCGTTGATCACCTCTGCCCTATTGGTGGCTTTCGCCATTGCCTGGCTGCTGGAGGGTACCGCTCTCTCGCACTGGACTCCCTATGTGGATTCGCTGCTCTTGGCGGTGCTGACGCTATGCTTCATGCCGGTCCCTATTGGTATTGTGCGCCGCGCCCTGAAAGAGGTGTTTCTGATTGCACCGAGTCACCTCGACCGGGAAGTTCACGACGCCATGCAACAGGTGATGCAACGCGACGGTCTACTCAACTACTACAGCCATGTCGCCAAGACCGGCCGGGGCTACTTCATCGAGATTCACATCGTCACTCAACCGGACTTTGCCAGTGGGCGCGGAATGAGCATGCTCGACGAAATCCGTGAGGAAATCGCCCTGCAGTTGAGCGCCCCTCCGGAACGGCGCTGGTTTACCGTGGCCTTCACCGCCGATCCACGCTGGGCCTGAACATGCTCTTTTAGACGAGCACTGGTAATGTCCTTATTCAGTACGCCCTTTTCGTTGCCCGAGAGACATGATGACCCCTCGTCCCAATCCACGTATCCTGCTGCGCCTACTGGCGCTACTGCGCCCCTATCGATGGCGGCTAGTAGGTGCCGGCGCCGCCCTGCTGGTGGCCTCGGGCAGCGTGCTGTTGCTGGGTCAGGGGCTGCGCCTGGTCATCGATCAGGGTTTCATGGCGGAAGATGTCTCCAGCCTCAATCAGGCCTTGGCCGGGCTCCTGGGTGTGGTCGTCGTGCTGGCGATCGCCTCGGCGGCACGTTATTACCTGGTGACCTGGATCGGCGAACGCCTGGCGGCGGATCTACGTCGTCAGGTGTTTGACCATCTTCTGACCCTGGAACCGGACTTCTTCGAAAACAGCTTGAAGGGAAGCGGCGGTGCCGGCGAGATTCAGTCGCGCCTGACAGCGGATACCAGCGTGTTGCAGAGCCTGTTCGGTTCTTCCCTGTCGGTGGCCCTGCGCAATCTGCTGATGCTGATCGGAGCGGTTATCTTGATGCTGATCACACAGCCCTGGCTCAGTGCGCTGGTGTTGTTGGGCATTCCCGCCACGGTGCTGCCGATCCTGTGGTTCGGCCGTCGCGTACGCCGGCTCTCGCGCCATAGTCAGGACCGTATCGCCGAGCTGGGGCGTTACGCCGGTGAGGCATTGGGTGGCATTCGCACCCTGCAGGCCTTTGGCCACGAAGACGAGGACAGGCGTGTCTACGGACAGCGCGTGGAATCGGCCTTCGCGGTGGCCGTGGCGCGTACGCGCCAGCGCGCCTGGTTGACCGGCATCGCCATGCTGGTAGTGTTCACCGCCGTCGCTTTCATGCTCTGGCAAGGCGGTCATGCGGTGCTGGCGGGTGAAATGAGCGCCGGCGAATTATCGGCGTTCGTATTCTATGCGGTGCTGGCGGCCGGCGCCGTGGCGGCGCTCGCGGAAGTGGCCGGTGATGTTCAGCGAGCCTCCGGCGCTGCGGAGCGTTTGCTCGAATTGCTGGATGCGACGGCGAATATACAGGCGCCTGCAACTCCCCGCACCCTAGCGTATCCACTACGCGGCGAGATCGTCGCCCAGGGCCTGTGTTTCGCCTACCCCAGCCGCCCGGACACACCGGTTCTTGCAGACATCGACATTCATATTCGCCCCGGTGAACGCATCGCGCTGGTCGGCCCCTCTGGTGCCGGCAAGAGTACACTTTTGCAACTGCTGCTGCGTTTCTATGATCCCAGTGAAGGCCAGCTATTTCTCGATGGGGTGGATCTTCGCGATCTCGATCCCGCCGAATTGCGCCAGGCCATCGGATTGGTCGCCCAGGAACCGGTGCTGTTCAGTGGGAGCGCTGCTGACAATATTCGCTATGGGGTGCCGGAAGCCAGCGATACGGAGGTCATTCAGGCCGCTCGGGATGCCAATGCACTGGAGTTCATCCAGGCCTTGCCCAATGGCTTCGACAGTTATCTGGGGCCGGGTGGCGTACAGCTGTCCGGTGGCCAGCGTCAACGCCTGGCGATCGCTCGGGCACTGCTACGCGATCCCGCCGTGCTGCTGCTCGACGAGGCGACCAGTGCCCTGGATGCGGAAAGTGAGCGGCTGGTACAGGAGGCGCTGGATCGACTGATGGTGGGTCGTACCAGCCTCGTGGTGGCCCATCGTTTGGCGACCGTAGTCGCCGCGGATCGTCTGCTGGTCTTCGATCATGGTCGACTGGTCGGCGTCGGCACTCATGCGCAATTACTCGAGAGCAATTCGCTCTATCGCCATCTGGCCAGCCTGCAATTCGACCTCGAGGCACGCAACACCGATAGTTACCCGAATACGGAGACATACCAATGACCTCACCTCGCCTCGGTTTCATCGGTATCGGCCTGATGGGCGAGCCTATGACGCATCGCCTGCTGGAGGCCGGCTTCAGCGTCACGGTATTCAATCGTAGCCTCGACAAGACCCGCAGAGTCGAGGCCGCCGGCGCCCGGGTGGCCGCCTCGATTGCCGAACTCGTCGATGAGGTCGACGTGATCATGCTGTGTCTGGCCAATACCGCCGTGGTCGAGGAGGTCGTATTCGGCGAGGAAGGCGTCGCCGCCCATGCCCGCCACGGCCAAACGATCGTGGATTTTTCCAGCAGCGATCCCGCCGCGACCCGGGATTTCGCCTCACGCCTGCAAACCGAATGCAACATACGCTGGGTCGATGCCCCGGTCTCTGGGGGCGTGGCCGGTGCCGAATCGGGAAGCCTTGCGATCATGTGCGGCGGCGAGACCGGCGATATCGAGGCGCTGCGTCCACTCCTCGGCTCCCTGGCATCCCGGGTGACCCACATGGGGTCGGTGGGCAGCGGCCAGGTGACCAAGGTGTGCAATCAGATGGTCGTCGGCTGTAATGTACTGGTGATCGCAGAGATGATGGCCCTGGCGGAGGCCAGCGGTGTCGATGCCGCACGAATTCCCGAGGCGCTCGGCGGCGGTTTCGCGGATTCCAAACCGTTTCAGCTTCTTGCGCCGCGAATGGCTGCGGCTAATTTTGCCGCACCCCCCTGGCATGTGCGCACCCTGCTCAAGGATCTCGACATGGCGGTGGCTCAGAGCCAACGTAGCGCCAGCGCCGTTCCCATGAGCAGCCTCGCGGTGCAGCTGTTTCGACAGCATGCCGGTCAGGGTTATGCGGAGTGCGATCCGGCAACCTTGATCGAGCGCTATCGCCTCTCATCGACGAAATCGAGTGAGTGATCGATGCGACTTTTATGATTTTTTGCGTAACAAGTATTCAAGACGGGTTAGTCGAGGCCGATAATAGCCTCGAAAACGACAACAGCGATGCTTGTTCATTCCGTTCGACAGCGATGGATCATGCGGCTCATACCATTCAAGATTCTTTTTTATCGACATACACTTTCGATTCTGGCATGCCTGCTATTCATTGCAGGTGTTGTGCTCTGGCGGCAGATGAGCACTTTCCTCGCCAAGCAGGACATTCCGGCATCGAGCACCGACCTGCTGAGCATCGCCCCCTTGATCGCGGTGATTTTTCTGCTGCTCCTCGCCATCGTGGTCATTTTGGTGCAGCGTTACCTGCTGCATCGGGTGCATCTACTCGTGGATTATGTGAAAGGCCAACAGCAGGGACACGTTAGTCAGCCACCTCCGACATTACTGAAAAATCGCGATGACATCGCCCTACTCACCGGCGAGATTTACTCACTGCTGGAAACGCTCAGGAAGCAGAATGAGACATTGCGCGAGCAGTCCCTCATCGATCCCCTGACTGGACTCGGCAATCGACGCCTGCTGGAGCAGCGTCTGGAGATCGCGCTGCCCATGACGCGTCGTCGCATGGCGCCCTTGTCGATCCTCATGATCGATGTCGATCACTTCAAGGCCTACAACGATCATTACGGCCATCCCGCCGGCGATACGTGCCTGGTCGAGATCGCCAATGTCCTGCGCGATATCTTTCGGCGCGAAACGGATATCCTCATCCGCCTGGGAGGAGAGGAGTTTCTGGTCGTGCTTCTCGATAGTGACGAAGGCCCGGCCCTGGCGCTGGCCGAAGCCATGCGCAGCATGTTGCAAGCGGTCGGCATTCCCCACACCTCATCACCCTCGCATTCGATGGTGACCGTGAGTATCGGCGTGGCCACCGCCAAGCCCGGCACCCGGATCGATGCGGACAGCCTGATCGCCTGCGCGGACGCCGCGCTTTATGAGTGCAAGTCTCAAGGGCGCAATCGTATTCTGGGCCGAACCGTGGAAGGCGTGTTGTCTCGATAGACCCTGTAACGCTTGAATTGAGATGCCATAGCCACTCTCGTACACTCGTTCGACGTCTTTCAACAGGGAAACATCATGGCTTTCGCAGGAACGTCGAGCTACATCGCCACGGATGCGCTACGCCTGGCCGTCGATGCTGCGGTGATGCTGGAACGGCCACTGCTGATCAAGGGCGAGCCGGGTACCGGCAAAACGCTGCTTGCCGAGGAGTTGGCCCATTCATTAGGCACTCGCCTCATTACCTGGCACATCAAGTCCACCACCAAGGCCCATCAGGGGCTTTATGAATACGACGCGGTCAGTCGTCTGCGGGATTCCCAGTTGGGTGTGGAAGGCGTAGAGAACGTTGCCAACTACATCCGGCCCGGCAAATTATGGGAAGCCTTCGAGGCGGATCAGCGTGTGGTGTTATTGATTGATGAGATCGACAAGGCGGATATCGAGTTCCCCAACGATCTACTGCAGGAACTCGATCGCATGGAGTTCTATGTCTACGAGACCGATCGAACCATACGGGCTCGCCATCGGCCGATCATCGTCATCACCTCGAACAACGAAAAGGAGTTGCCGGATGCTTTCCTGCGTCGCTGCTTCTTTCACTACATCGAGTTCCCCGACCGCCAGACGCTGAAGCGGATCGTCGACGTGCACTTTCCCGACATCGAATCCCGTCTGGTCGCTCAGGCCCTGGAAGTATTCTTCGATCTGCGCGAGGCGCCGGGGCTGAAGAAGAAGCCCTCCACCTCGGAGCTGATCGACTGGCTCAAACTGCTGATGGCCGACGAGTTGTCCCAGGAAGCGCTGTACCAAACCGACCCGAGCCAGGCATTACCCCCACTGGCCGGCGCCCTGATCAAGAACGAGCAGGACAGCACCCTGCTGCATCGACTGGCCTTCATGATGCGTCGCCAACGCTCCAATCAAGGCCGCTGAGCCATGTTTCTCGGCCTGTTCGATACCCTGAAACGTGCCGGTGTACCGGTGTCCTTGCGAGAGCTGCTTGATCTGCATGCCGTGCTCGAGCAAGGCGTCGTATTTGCCGACAGTGAGGCCTTCTACCGACTGGCGCGTCTGGTTCTGATCAAGGATGAGCGCTACTTCGATCGCTTCGATCGCGCCTTTGCCGCCTGGTTCAAGGGCATAGAGGATCTTGATTCGGCCATTGAAGCATTGATTCCCGAGGAGTGGTTACGGCGTGAATTCGAGCGCTCCCTGTCCGAGGAGGAGAAGGCCGAGATTCAATCCCTGGGCGGGTTGGAGCAGTTGATCGAGACCTTCAAGCAGCGGCTCGAGGAACAAAATGAGCGTCACGCCGGTGGCAACAAATGGATCGGTACCGGCGGCACCAGCCCCTTCGGCGCCCATGGTTACAACCCCGAAGGTATCCGCATCGGCCAGGACGGCTCACGCCACCGGCGTGCGGTAAAGGTATGGGACGAACGTCGTTTTCGCGATTACGACGACTCCCTCGAACTCGGCACCCGCAACCTGCAGATGGCATTGCGCCGCTTGCGGCGTTTTGCGCGCACCGGCGCCGGGGAAGAGTTCGATATCGAGGCCACCATCGAGGCAACGGCTCGAGACAATGGCCTGCTCAATATTCGCCTGCGTCCGGAGCGCCACAATGCGATCAAGCTGCTGTTATTGCTCGACGTGGGCGGCTCCATGGACGATCACATCCGTGTCTGCGAGGAGTTGTTCTCTGCCTGTCGCAGCGAATTCAAACATCTCGAATACTTCTATTTCCACAACTGCATTTACGAGGGGTTGTGGCGAGACAATCGCCGTCGCGACAAGCGTATCAGTACCCAGGAAGTGCTTCGCACCTTCGGCGCCGACTACAAGGTGGTGATCGTCGGCGATGCGGCCATGTCGCCCTATGAAATCACCCATCCCGGTGGAAGCGTCGAGCACTTCAACGAAGAAGCTGGCGCTACCTGGCTCAAACGACTCACGGCCAAGTTCGACAAGCTGGTCTGGCTCAACCCCTTGCCGCCCCACGCCTGGGAGTACACCCATTCGACTCGACTGATCCGCCAACTGGTCGATGAGCGGATGTATCCTACAACTCTCGAAGGCCTGGAAGCCGCGATCCGCGAGCTTTTACGTTAGCTCTTTCGTTACAGACCGACACAACAAAGTTGGGGCGGGGAATTGCCAGCCTCTTTTTACTGTATATAATTACAGTATCAATTCATCGAATAGCAAAAAAATAGCTAAATAAGACTATAAAATATATTAATAGTGATTTTTAGCGATTATTGCTATAGCTATTTAATGCTATAAAATGTATTTATAGCTTTAAATAACAATCATGGATTGATACAGGATGACGGCCAACATTGGTGTACTGACCGGTGATGTGGTGGGGTCTCAGCGAATCACGGACAAGGATCGTCTCAATCGAACGCTGGATGACGCCTTGACGCTCATCGAAGAGCGCTTCAAGGCCCGGGGTGATCGCTATCGCGGCGATGGTTTCCAAGTGGTCATCCCCGATCCAAGCGACAGCATGACGGCAGCGATACTGATTCGCGCGGCATTGATTCAGCAGTCTCCATCGCGTCAGAACATGTGGGATGCGCGTATTGCCATCGGTATTGGCAAGGGGGACGTTCCTGAGCCTCAGCGTTTCGCTCAGGCCGATGGCGAAGCGTTCGTGCTCTCGGGGCAGCGTCTGGACGCGCTGAGCGACACCGCAGATCGCCTGGCCATCGTCACGCCGTCAGCCGAACTCGACGAGACGCTGGCGCTGGTGACCCGTTTTGCCGATGACATCCTGAGCCATTGGTCGCGTTTCTCCGCGGAAGTTGTGGCGCTGAGTCTACTCCATGAGGAATCCCAACAGGCTCTGGCCCAACGACTCGGACGCGCCCAGCCAACCATCAACCGTCGCCTGGCGGCGGCGCGCTGGTCCTTGATTCGGGATTATCTGATCTACACCGCCTCGAAGCTGGCCCAGGGCGTTTGAAAGGAACTGCCATGCAATCGACGGTATTTTCGTTACTGTTACTGCTGTTGCTTGCCCATCTTGCCGGCGACTTCCTGTTGCAGTGCAAGGCCTGGGTGCACAGCAAGCAGCGTCTTGGTTACCGCTCTCCAGCGGTCTATCTGCATGCCGGCGTGCACGGGCTGCTGGCGCTGAGCGTCCTGCTGACCGGTCAATTGACGTTTGCGACCGCCGTGCTGGCGGCATTGACCATCGCTCTGAGCCACTTGATGATCGATATCCTCAAGAGTTACACCCCAAAGCAGGTCCGTTATTTCCTGATCGATCAGGCCCTGCATCTGGGGGTGATCCTGCTGGTCTGGAGCTGGCTGATTCATCCCTGGCCGCTACCGCTAATCGGGCATTGGCTGCTACGCCCCGAACCATTGGCAATACTGCTGACCTATGTACTGATCACACGGCCGCTTTCGATACTTATCGCGCTGGTCATGCAGCGCTGGAGCGCCCAGGTCGATAACCGCGGCACCCTGGCGGACGCGGGGGCCAGGATCGGTATTCTCGAACGCTTTCTGGTGCTGACCTTCGTGCTGAGCGGCGAATTCACCCCCATCGGTTTCCTGCTGGCGGCCAAGTCGGTCTTGCGCTTTGGCGATCTGCGCGAGGACCGCGACCGCAAGCTCACCGAATACGTGCTTCTCGGCACCATGCTCAGTTTCGCTTTGACCCTGCTGCTGGGATTGGCCCTGCGCTACGTCCTCCAGACACTATGACCTTGGCTGCCTACTTTTCACGAAGACGACTCCCGAAATGCAGGGTATGCCCTCCACTGCTGCTGATCATGGCAATCACCCTCGTCATGGCAAGCTGCAGCGGCCTGGAGCAACGCCCCGGCTATATCGTCGACCAGCGGCACGTATCGCCCTCGCATTCAAGCCGTATACGTCATCTGGTGATTCACTACACCGACGGTAACGAGTCACGTTCGCTGACAACGCTGACCGGCCCTCGGGTGAGCGCCCATTACGTGCTGCCGCTACCGGCCCGGCGTTCCCGGGGCCAACCCCTGGTCTATCAACTGGTGGACGAGTCCCGCCGCGCCTGGCACGCCGGCGAAAGCGCCTGGAAAAAACGCAGTAATATCAACGACACCTCGATCGGCATCGAGATCGTCAACGAAGGGCCAAACCGACCCTATGGAGAGATCCAACGGCTTCTCGAGACCCAGCCTTCATATCCGAATGTCATTGACTGGGCGCCCTATCCGGATGCCCAGATCGACACTCTGATCCGGCTCGCCCGGGACATCGTCGCCCACTACGACATCGACCCCACCAATGTCGTGGGGCACGCGGATATCGCGCCCTCACGCAAGATCGATCCCGGGCCGCTCTTCCCCTGGTACCGGCTGCATCAGGCCGGCATCGGTGCCTGGCCCGAGGCGAACAGGGTAGCCGATTACCTCACCCGTTTTAGCCAGCAACCGCCATCGCTGACGGAGCTTCAGACGGCGCTTGCGGATTACGGCTACCCCGTGGAGGTGACCGGTCAGTACGATCCCCAGACCCGCCAGGTGCTGCGAGCCTTCCAGATGCATTTTCGCCCCAGGGACTATCGCGGCCTCCCGGATGCGGAAACCGCCGCGATCGTCTGGGCGCTGCGGGATCGTTATCGTCCCGAATCGCTATCGTCGGATAGACCGCCCTTGTAGGAGTTCGCTGCAGCGAACTCCCAGGAAAACCAGCGATTTTGTCTATTGAGGTGGTTTCTGCTTGCGCAATCACTCCACCATCTTTTGCTGCAATGGGGGCTTGCCCGTACAATGCAGCGATATTGTCATCGCTGCCATGAGCAGTCTCGCCGACCAGATTTCAAGGAACCAGCCGACCCATGCGCGCCAGTCAATTATTGATCGCCACCCTCAAGGAAACGCCGGCGGACGCCGAAATCATCAGCCACCAACTGATGCTGCGCGCCGGCATGATCCGTCGTCTGACATCGGGGCTCTACACCTGGTTACCCATCGGCCTGCGCACCCTGCGCAAGGTCGAGCGTATCGTGCGCGAGGAAATGGACCGCGCCGGCGCCCAGGAAGTGCTGATGCCCGCGGTGCAACCCGCTGAATTGTGGCAGGAATCCGGACGCTGGGAGCAATATGGCCCGGAGCTGCTACGCGTGATCGATCGTCATCAACGCGACTACTGCGTCGGCCCGACCCACGAGGAAGTGATCACCGACCTGATGCGTCGCGAGATCGGCAGCTACAAGCAGTTGCCCGCGAACTTCTATCAGATCCAGACCAAGTTTCGCGATGAAATTCGCCCGCGTTTCGGCGTGATGCGCTCCCGGGAGTTCATCATGAAGGATGCCTACTCCTTCCATATCTCGGAAGACTCCCTCAAGGGAGGTTACCAGGTGATGTATGACGCCTATGTACGCATCTTCACCCGGCTGGGCCTCGATTTCCGCCCGGTACTCGCCGACAACGGCGCGATCGGTGGCACCGGTTCCCATGAGTTTCATGTGCTGGCGGATTCCGGCGAGGACGACATCGCCTTCTCCAGCGATTCCGACTACGCCGCCAATATCGAAATGGCCGAGGCCTTGCCCGCGCCGCGCGGCGAAGAACCGCAGCGCCCAGCCCCAACCGAGGAACTGCGGCTGGTCGATACTCCGAACGCCAAGACCATCGCCACGCTGGTCAAACAGCACGGACTGCCCATCGAGAAGACAATCAAGACCTTGATGGTACACGCCGAGGAAGGCGGCCTGATCGCACTGCTGGTGCGCGGCGATCATGAGTTGAACGAAATCAAGGCCGAACATCTGACGGAGGTCAAGGCACCTCTGACCATGGCCAACGAGGACGAGATTCGCGCCGTAGTGGGTGCTGGCCCAGGATCGCTGGGCCCGGTCGATCTCGACATGCCGGTCATCATCGATCGCAGCGTGGCGTTGATGAGCGACTTCGGAGCCGGAGCCAATATCGATGGCAAGCACTATTTCGGCATCAACTGGGAGCGTGACGTGGCCCTGCCCAAGGTGGCCGACCTGCGCAACGTGATGGCCGGCGATCCATCCCCGGATGGCAAGGGAACCCTCTCGATCAAGCGCGGTATCGAGGTTGGGCATGTCTTTCAGTTGGGTACCAAGTACAGCGCGGCGATGAACGCCACGGCCCTCGACGAGACCGGCAAGGCCGCCCAGCTCTGGATGGGCTGCTATGGCATCGGTATCACCCGCGTGGTGGCCGCCGCCATCGAACAGAATCACGATGAAAACGGCATCATCTGGCCCAATGCCATCGCGCCCTTCGAGGTGGTGCTGGTACCGATGAACGCCCACAAGTCTGAACGCGTACGGGAAACCGCCGAACGCCTCTATGGTGAGCTCAGCGCTCAGGGTATCGACGTGCTGCTCGATGATCGCGATACCCGGCCAGGGGTCAAGTTTGCTGATCAGGAGCTGATCGGCATTCCTCATCGCGTGGTGATCGGCGATCGCGGCCTCGACAATGGCGAGTTGGAGTACAAGGGCCGTCGTGACGATAACAATACTATGATCCCCGCAAACGAGCTGATCGACTTCTTACGTGAGCGTTTACAAGCCTAAAATTCTGGCAGGACTCCTTGCAGCCCTGTTGTCCCCAGCGGCAACAGGCGCTGCAGTGACTCCCCAGCATATCCCAACCACACTGATCGATACCCTGTCGACCACCGTCAGCGCGTTGCGACAGGCAAACCGCGATGCACAAGCCCAGCGCTGGCTGAGTGTCATGCAGCCTCGGCTGGCACCATTTACTGCCCAGAAAGAAGGTCTCGGCCTGCTCGAGCGCATCCGCCTGGAAGCGGCCCTGGCCGGCCTGCCGGCGGAACTCGTACTGGCGCTCATCCAGGTGGAGAGTGCGTTCGATGCCCTGGCAATATCCTCCGCCGGTGCGCAGGGGCTCATGCAGATCATGCCTTTCTGGAAAGACGTCATTGGCCGCCCCGAGGACGATCTTTTCGATCCTGACCTCAATCTGCGCTATGGCTGCACGATCCTGGCGCACTATCTGCGCGTGGAAGATGGCGATCTGACCCGCGCCCTGGCTCGCTACAATGGTAGCCTCGGCCAGACCTGGTATCCCGAACGCGTGATGAAGGCCTGGGCAACACGCTGGCGTCTCTCATCGGATGAAGAATCGAACCACCTGACTAGACGCCATCAGGAATGAGCGTCATCGTTTACTGATCTAATTGGCACCAACGCAAGTACATGTTGTCTGATACAGCATATTCGTTTTCATCGACGCCGCTTTGCGATATCGAACATTGCTCGATGCCTTACGAACAATTGTAACCATCACCTTGGCATTATCGAGAGTCTCTTGAATGCGCTCAGCTCCTACATGGCCTGGTATTCGAAACGCTACCTCACCGTAATCGTCACCACACTGAGTCGTTGCCTTGGTCTTGCCTTGTTGTTTCTGGCCCTCGGTGCCAGTCGCGGTGCCGAACCGCTATTGCGCTCGACATGGCAACATCCGCACCAGGAAAAGCGGTCTAGGCGACTGCACACTCGCCTGCTCGCCTTGATGACGCGTCTGCATCGTCAACAAACCGATCCCCTTACGGGTATTGGCACACAAGGCGCAGCCAAGAATGAAATACGTAAACTAATAGCTGCCGATCGATCTTTTCTGGTGATTCGGCTCAGCATCGACAACATCATGCGCATCAACAAGACCCTGGGATATGATGTCGGCGATCAGCTATTGGTGGCACTGACCCATCGTCTCATCCGCCTGCAGTATCATCATGGACGCCTCTATCGTCTGGATGGTAACGAGTTCCTGCTGTTGGTAGCGCCGCCTTTTGTTGACAACACCTTGCTCAAACGTCTGCGTGAGCAATTGAGCCAGCCGCTCAAACTGTCGGGCACTTCGTTGATTCCTACCATCGCCCTGGCCGTACTGCAAAGCCCCGACAATGGTCAGGACGCACAACAATTGCTACACCGTTCTTCCATCGCTCTCATACAGGCACGACATTCTCGGGAAGGCTTCCATGCCTATCATACGGGCCTCGATCACCATCACGCCCGGGAAAAACAACTGCTGGGGGACCTGGTCGATGCCGTTCGGGATCAGCAGCTCAAGATGGTATATCAACCCAAGATTCGACTCGAAGATGGCGATGTCATCGGC
Source organism: Halomonas sp. GXIMD04776 (assembly GCF_049808615.1). Taxonomy (NCBI): domain Bacteria; kingdom Pseudomonadati; phylum Pseudomonadota; class Gammaproteobacteria; order Oceanospirillales; family Halomonadaceae; genus Halomonas; species Halomonas sp. GXIMD04776. The sequence continues at coordinate 55,538 of NZ_JBNCAN010000008.1, forward strand.
TTCGAAGCCTTGCTGCAGTGGCAACATCCCGAGCTCGGATTGTTGCATCCCGACGAGTTTCTGCCCCTGGCCGTGCATTCCGGGCACATGGCGCTGGTGGGAGAATGGATGATCCAGCAGGTAATGGATCACATGGCGGCTTGGCAGGCCCAAGGCCATACTGTTCAGGTCGCGATCAATCTCTCCGCCATTGATCTCGACGACCCCCTACTCGCCCAGCGCTTGCTGACCGGGCTGCATCGCAGGCAACTCGCCCCGGCACAACTGACATTGGAAATCACCGAACAGACGATGATGCTCGATCCGGCATCCGTTGCGGAACTGCTCGCCGAACTTCGCGATGCGGGTGTCACGATAGCCATCGACGACTTCGGTACCGGCTACTCCTCGCTGACACAATTACGCTGCCTGCCTCTGGATGTACTCAAGATCGATAAGTCCTTCGTGATGAACCTTGCTCAGCAGCGCGAGGATGCAACGATCGTCCTGTCGAACATTACCCTGGCTCATGATTTCGGACTGGAAGTGGTTGCCGAAGGCGTGGAAACCCCTCAACAGCTGGACTTGCTGATCAAGGCCGGTTGCGATCAAGCCCAGGGCTATCTGATTGCTCGTCCCATGGATATGGACCAGGTGCTTGACTGGCTCGCGGAATATCGGGCCGCCATGCCCCCGAGTTTCATGCCGGTATGATGCAGTATGAATAGCGCGCAGAAAAAAGCCGACCCGGAGGTCGGCTACAAGGGGGCAGAGCCCCCTCCCCTGACGACAATCTTGCGTTACCGCATCACCATGGTTAACGCTTGCCCTTGCGTTTCTGATCGCGAATGATGAAGGTAGCGAACCCGCCCATAAAGACAAACATCATTGCGACGGTCACCAGCCCGAAAATGACGGCATCATCCCAGTACATGGCGTGTCCCCCCCTTCCTCATCGTCGTTAGAGTTACTTTAAGGGGCGGATGACTTGCACTTCTTGATTACAATCAAGTTTTTTACCGAGGTTGAACGAAGGCGTAACAAAAATTGACTTAAGTCATGTTTCAGGGAATCTTGCGATCTTCCACTTGCACGTGCGTGATGTCGTCGCTCAATGGATGCCCCTTGACCAGTTCTGCGCGGGTCGCCTCGCGTATATCCAGAATCTCGATGCTATAACTCAGCGCTTCCCCCGCCAAAGGATGGTTGGCATCCACGGTCACCATACTATCGCCGACGGCCATCATCGTGACGATGCGTAGCCCCTCAGGCCCCTGGGCCTGAAAACGCCTGCCGGGTACCAACATATCGACGTTCTCGAAGGCGTCCCGGGACACTTCCTGCACCAGCGCCTCGTCCCGGAGCCCATAGGCATCGGCCGGGGCGAGGGTGATCGTCGAACAGGCGCCTTTGGCGAGCCCCTCAAGGCAACGCTCGAGTCCTGGAACGATGTTGTCGTGACCATGCAGGTACTCGAGCGGCGCGTTGCGCTGACGAGAGTCGTCGAGTACGCTGCCGGCGGAGTCGCGTAAGATGTAGTGAAGAGTGACGACGCAATGGGGAGCAACGGTCATACGGGTTCCTTGGCTGATTCATTCTTGCCTGCGCAGTTGGCTAACGGGCATTTCCAGACGCTGCTGATTATGCAGCATGTTGAGCAGGACGATCGCTCGCTCCTCGCCCTTCTGGCTTTCGAAAACCGCTTGCAGTGCACGAAATGGCCCATCGGTAATCTCGACGGTCTCGCCGGCTCGAAAGTAGATGTTACCGTTCGACGCGTCCGCTTTGGCCTGGGCGCTTTTGCGTAATGTAACGATCAGCTCATCGTTCACGGGCAAAGGTTCGTCACCGAAGCCGACCAGCTTGAGCACCCCACGCGTCGAGCGAATGGGCCGCCAATTGCTGGCCAATCGATCAAGACGAATGAACAGGTAATAGGGGAACAGCGGCTCGTCGAGCCAATGCAGCTTGCCACGGCGTTTCTTCTGCACCTGTAGCACAGGGTGAAACACTTCATAGCCCTGATTGTTCAGGTTTTCCGCGGCACGAAAGGATTCACCGCCCTTGCAATGAATCAAATACCAGCGGGGAATGGCATCACTTTCCCGTTGTTCGTAATCGGTAAGCTGATCGCTCATAAGACTCCATGATAAATAGTTGCCCAACTTCAATGTAAGGCATTGATCTAATAGGCGCGGAGAACGTAAGTTGTCCATCAGTCTAGCATCGATGTCGAGCATATCGATTCACGATAACCCCCAAGGTCTTTTCTGATGGCAGGAAACTCTCGATGACTCTCCCCCCAGCACGCCGCTCTTGGTGGGATGCTCTGACCGTCTATGCCCAGGCGCCGGTGATCACCATGTTGTTTCTGGGCTTTTCCGCTGGCCTGCCCTTTCTTCTGGTGTTCTCGACATTGACCGCCTGGCTACGCGATGTTGGCGTAGAGGTGGCGGCAATCGGCTTCTTTTCCTGGATCGGTATCCTGTATTCGATCAAGTTCTTCTGGGCCCCGGTCGTCGATCGTTTACCCCTGCCTGGATTGACCCGGCTGTTCGGTCAGCGCCGCGGCTGGATGCTGCTGGCTCAGATGACGATCGCTCTGGGCCTGGTAGGCCTGGCCTATACCGACCCTCGCGCAAGTCTTGTCAGCGTGGCGGGATTTGCCTTGCTGGTCGCCTTCGGCTCCGCCACTCAGGATATCGTGATCGATGCCTTTCGTATCGAATCCGCCGTCGAGGAGGTACAAGCCGCCATGGCCTCGACCTACATCATCGGCTATCGCGGCGGACTGCTGGCCGCCGGTGCCGGCGCGCTCTACATTGCCGATCTGGCATCCTGGCACTGGGCGTATCTGGGCATGGCCTGTCTGGTCGGCATAGGCATGCTAACGGTACTCGTACGGCCAGAGCCACCCCGCTCGTCACTGGGCGTGCAGTTGATTCACGAGCCTCGTGTGCGTGCCTTCCTGCGCGCCAGCCGAGGGCGGGCACAGCTTTGGCGCCGTTTGGGCGCCTGGATGATCGGCGCGGTGGTCTGCCCCTTCACGGACTTCTTCTCCCGCTACGGTCGCCGCGCCCTGTGGCTGCTGGTCTTCATCGGCATTTATCGCATCAGCGATCTGTCGATGGCGGCCATGGCCAACCCGCTGTATATCGATCTCGGTTTTACTCTTTCGCAGATCGCCAATGTGACCAAGGTGTTCGGCATCGCGATGAGTATTGCCGGCGGTATCGTCGGTGGACTGCTGGTCGTGCGCTATGGCATCGGGCAGATGCTCGTTGCCGGAGCCGTGATCGTCGCCCTGACCAATTTGCTGTTCGCCGTGCTGGCGCTGATCGGGGCGCAAATGCCCATGCTGGTGATCACCATCATGGGAGACAACCTGGCCAATGGCCTGGCCAGCACCGTCTTCATCGCGTTCCTGTCGAGCTTGACCTCACGTGCCTACACGGCAACCCAATACGCACTGTTCTCGTCCCTGATGACGCTACCGGGCAAGTTCATCGGCGGATTTTCCGGAGTGGTGGTCGCCGGGCAAGGCTACACGGTGTTTTTCGTCTTCGCGGCGCTGCTCGGGCTACCGGCGGTGTGGCTTGCCTGGCGCATCAGCCGCGATCCGTCATTGAAAGCGGACCGCGAACCTGCCACTGGCGCAGGATGATGGGCTCATTTGTCGAGGTGTCGCTGCTGCTCCGCCAGCCACCCCAATGCGCCCTGAGTTGCAGCCCATTGGTCGCGCATCAACGCTCGATACTGCCAGGCCTCGGCCTTGGTGCCCGGCTCCGGCACCTCCAGCGCCAGCGGTACCGGCCGGGGGTTTTGAGCGCACATCATGGCGATGGCGTGGACGTTGAGGGCTTTTACGTCGCGTAGCGAGCGCACGGCTTCCTCGAGGCGTTGCAACCTGAACAACGCCAGCGCTCGCCCCATCAAGACGCCCAGGAGCGGACCTTCATCGTCGGGTTCCTGTTGATCGCTGAGATCAACGGCCTCCTCGTCGCGGCCTTCGCGCAACAATTGATCCAGCACCAATTCCCGCAAGCCCAGACTGTCCTGATCGTCGAGTACCAACAGACGCTCGGCCATTTGCCGCGAATCGCGTCGCGCGCCACGCTCCATGCCGACCACCAGCGCCAGGCCGGTACGCAAGAGCAACGCGTTATCCGCATCGTCCCAGGTAAAACGTCCACCGGCTTCTTCGATCTGATCAAGCCAGCGTCCAAAACGCCGGGCCAGGGGAACGAAGAACATGTTGGCCATCCAAGGCAAGCTGCCGAAGCGACTGGCCAGCGCCACCGCCAGTGTCTGAACGACCTGGGGCGAGTCGAGCCAGGCAGGCTGGGCGTGCAAGGCATCGAGCCAGTCGGCGGCATGCGGCCAGGGGTCGTCCTTGAGGCCCAGAGCGGAATCTTCATCGATCTTGACGAGAAAGTATCCCTGCCAGGCAGCAAACAGCGTATCCTCCCGGGCACTGGTATGATATTCCAGATGACCGTCCGCCGCGTGCTCGAGGTGCAATCTAGGCGCGTCGCCCAACCCTTCGAGCAGGGTCTGCAAGTTGATCAGCGGCGCGGCCAATGCCTCTTCGGAATTGACCATCTGTTCTGCCAGGGTGGCACCGGGGTTATCGGCTAGATCGGCGAGAAACTGCAGCTGCTCGACATCGAGATCACTATGCCGTGCCAGGCGTCGAAACCAGAACCGTGCGCGCTCGCTGGCTTCTTCAGGGTGCCCCTCGTGAAGCAGCAGCATGGCCTCGATATAGGCAAGCGTAGGCGAATCCGGCAACGTTTGCTGGGCGCGCACGAAGGCTTCTCGGGCGCTTGCCAGGTCATCGCTGTCGAGATGCATCAGACAGAGACGCTCCAGGGCCACGCCGCGCAGAAACAGTGGCCCACGGTCGAGTATTTCGTCGAGCAGCGCCGCCTTCTTGCGGTGAAATCCACGCTCTTGATAGATATCGATGAGCAGTTCAAAGGCCGGTTCGGTCTGTTCCGGCAGTTGGCTCCAGTCCGCCGCCTCGAAGAGCGCTTCGAGCATCTGTTGAGCACGACCCTGCTGATTGCTCTCAGCGGCAATCAGCCCCGCTTCGAGCAGGGCCTGGGCCGGTGCACGACCACTGACCAGCGCCGCCTTGAAGGTGGCCCCTTTCCATTCGCGTAGCGACAACATCCACATCAAGTGCTCGGGCACTGCGCCGGGTAACGCTACAGCGCCGCAGCAGTCGCGACTCTTGCGACCCGAGTCGCACCAGCAGGGTTCGTTGTCGCCAGGACGTGCCAAGGGTTCTGTGGCGAATCCTCGCCGCTCTAGCGGCGTCTGGTTCCATAACTCCGGCGCCAACGCCTGGGCCAGGGCCATATCGCCCCCCAGACGATGCAAGCCATCGGTACGCGCCCAGACCATCAGCGTTGGATAGTGCTCGTCTTGGCGAATGGCATTCAGCGCGCCGCTGGCATATTCCAGTAACTGTTCCACCCACATTGCCAGCATTGCACCTCCCTTGTCATGGTCGCTTCATTCTAGCATGCCGTTGTCACTGTCTCACGGCTCTCTCGGCGCTGGCGAGGCAGGTCCCCGGGTGCTAGGGTGGCGGCCAACGCCTCCTGCCGCCGTGCTTTTGTCGTTATTTCCATCTTGCCATGCTAAGGACTGATGTCGTGCGATTGCCTTTTCGCCGTTCGGCAAAAAATGCCCGAGAGACCCCACAGATCCGCCTGGAACGCGAAGGCCGCGACGAGATCAAGCGCATCACCTCGGCAGTGGAAAAAGTGCCCTGGACGGTCAGTCTGCTACAGATTCTATGGACTGCCGGGCCGGTCACCTTGCTGGGTGCCTGGGGCGGTTTTCTGTTGGGATACGGCAAGGCGCCCACCACCGAAAATTACATCTTCTTCATCTCCTATACAGTAATCACCGGTGCCGCGGGCATCATCGCCAATCTCGTGCACAATCTCACCGGTGGGCGCAAGGCGGAAAGAACCGCTCGCAAGATCGAACGGGTCATCAAGAGTCTGCCGGATCTGCTGCTGGGGACCCGCAACCTGATCGTCGAGAGTCTGGAAGGTGACGCCCGCCGGCGTGAGGCAGCCGCCATGCTGCTTCGCAAGCAAGACCTTTCTCCAGAGGGCGTGGAATTGGCGGCCATCGAATTGCTCGATGATCGCGACAGTGCCCGGATCATCGCCCAGATCGATATTTACCGCCGCGTCGGCCAGCATGCGCGCATCCGCGATCTGATCGCGCTTTATCGCGAGACCATCGATCCTCAACTCAACGAGCTTGCAGAACTGGTGCCGGAGGCGGCGGCACTGTTACGTCAACGCTTCGAGGGGCAGGCGCCGAATCTACGCCGCGGAGTGGCCCGCGATGACCACTTCATCGAGCGGGTGCTGGCGGCCATCGAGCAGAACGATGAGCTGCTGATGACCCTGCAGGATGTGGAGGAGATGCTGATCCTTGCGTTCGAGCTGATCAGCGGTCGCAAGATTCCCATGCTGAGCTTCGAATATCGTGGACGCTGGCGCCTGGCTCAAGCCTTCGACAATCTGGAGAAGGCTCGCGCTCAGCATCGCATCGCCCAGGCCACCGGCCTATCTCGTCTCAAGGCCTTGACTGCCTACCTGGCGGAGCAATCCGGCACTCTGGTCGCGGACGCCGCCGGCGGGCTACGCGCCGAGATCCTGGTGGAGCGCTCACAGCAGGCGATGGACGCGCTGGCCGACCAGATCCAGCATCTCGCCCAGGCAGTCACCAGCGGGCAGACAGAACGGCGCGCGGCGCTAAGAACCAAGGCCGATCTTCTGGCCAATGCGCTGCGCCTTTATCGCACCGCGCTGGATGCCTATGCTCAGGTAGGCCGCAGCCATGCCCAGTTGCTCAAGGCAGTGCAACACTGGGAGGCCATCAGCGCCGATCACGCCGACCGCGACACGCGTCTACGCCTGGGCCCCGGGCGACGTGGCCTGCGTATCCGCGAACACGTGATTGCGCTGGACGACACGGCCAAGGCCCAGGTATGCAAGCATCTCGATCGGCACATCAAGGCGACGGAGGCTGATCGTGAGCAGCGCCGCAATCCTCATCTGATCGATCGGGATCGATTACTGGCGGCCGGTATGGACGCAGGAAAACGCCTGGCCATCGAGATCGCCCTGGCGCTGGAACCCCACATTAATCTCTCGCGCCCCCAGGTGCAGCGGGCCATCAACGGCTCGAATGCGGCGGATTTCGGTCAGCTCGAGCCCAATCTATCGGCGGCAGCGAAGGCGGCACTAGGGGCGGCCATGGTGCGGGAAATCGATGTCGATCTATCACGCACCGCGGAGTCTCTGGCCCTGGCACTGGTGCGTCATTATCGGGTCGAGCTCGATCCGGGGGCCAAGGCGTTTCTCATCAAGCAGTATGGCGCTCGGGAAACGACCCTGAACATGCTGTCCAATTATCTTTCCAACACGGCACGCAGCGAGGTCCGCAATGTCAGTTATCTCAGCCAGCGGCCGGCGGTGGTGAGCGCCCCTCACCGACATTGGTACAGAGCACTGGTACAGGCACGGCGCGCACTCAAATGAGCGGTATCAGGAAGAAGCACGCTGCGCCCAGGCAATCAGCGGCTGACTGCGGGCGTGCATGTCCAGTCGCGCCTGCAACCTCACCAGGTTCCAGTAATGGCCGTTGAGTGCCCGGGACAGCAATAGCGTATCCGCCGGTGGCTGCAAGCGATCCATTGCCGCCCAGACCCGAGGGCTGAGATCGCGGAGGCGCCGATGTACCCGGACATCACCGAAATCCTGTAGTCCCGGCGCAAACAGCGGTGCAATGGCCTCCGCCGATTCACGGTACAGCGCCAACGGGGCGCCCTCCCCCTGGCGCCCGCCCATCTTGCGCAGTGCGGTATCCATGGCCATGGCGTCCTGTTCCAGAGTCGCCTGCAGCAATTCGACCATCTGCAATAAACGGGAGTCCGGTACCGGGATTACCGCACCCAGATCATAGAGGATCAGCCGACCCTGGTCGTCACAGGCAAAATTGCCCGCATGAGGATCCGCGTGCAGTTCGCCGTGGGTGAATAACTCCTCAGTCAACCAATCTGCCAGATGAATAGCGACTTGCTGACGCAAATCGTCATTTGCTGCTTCGATATCCCGCAGCGGCGTGCCGGGAACATAGCGCATGGCAAGCACCTGCTCACCGCTCAGGGACCTCAATGGTTCAGGGATGGTCAGCCAATCGAGATGCGCATAGCGCTCACGATAACGTGCCAAAGCCGTAGCTTCCGCGCGATAATCGAGCTCACCGCGCAGACTTTCCGCCAACTCCTCGAACAGTGCATCGAGCCTTGCCTGAGGGACCTTGAACCATCGGCCAAGACGCATGATACGCCGCACCTGAGCCAGATCGCTCTCCAGCACCGCCGCCAGCCCTGGATATTGCACCTTGAGCACGACGGTGCTCCCCTCCTGGGTCCGAGCACGATGCACCTGGCCCATGGAAGCACTGGCAAACGGGGTGGTTTCTATATCTGCGAAAACGCGATCAGGATCACCATACTGAATGTCCAGGCTCTCGCGAATTCGAGGCCAGGGCATCGGCTCTGCCTGACGCTGCAGGCGAGCCAGTTCATCGGCGAGATCCGCCGGCAATAGATCGTCCCACTGAGAGATGATCTGGGCCAACTTCATGGCGGGCCCCTTGAGTTCCGACAAGCCTTCGAATAGCGCTTCGCCCAGCGCGCGCCAATCGGTCTGACCACCAAGCCGACTCCGTAGCATGGCTCCGCCGGTTCTTGCACCAAGTCCCAGCAGTCGTCGAGATCTTCCACGCTCGCGCATAATGATACAAACCTTGTACGGCATTTATATCAGCGTACACCCGATCGGGTATAAAAGGTATGCTCAGATATTCGACATCAGCAGCGTGGCGATACCAAAATAGATCAGCACTCCGCAAGCGTCGATCATGGTCGTGACCAGGGGGCCGGAAGCAGTGGCCGGGTCCCAGCCCAGACGGTTGAGTACGAAAGGCAAGCATAAACCCAGCAGGCTGCCGGACAGCACGATAATGGTCATACTCATGGCCACCACCAGCATGAGCATTTCCCCTCCCCGCATGAAGCCGATCGGCGATACGGCCAGCGCCATGGTCAGCCCCAGACCAGCGGCAATCAACAGCTCGCGACCCAACAGCTTGCCCCAGTCCTTGAGGGCGATATCGCCAGTGGCCAGGCCCCGAACGGTCAGTGTCGACGCCTGGGCGCCAGCGTTACCACCGCTGTCGATCAGAAGCGGCAGAAAGAACACCAGCGCCACTTGGGCAGCGATGAGATCCTCGAAGTAGGCAATGCCGGCGCCGGAAAACAGGTTGCCAAACACCAGCAGTACCAGCCAGACGATACGCTTGCGGTACAGGCTCCATAAAGAAGTGCGGCCGACACCGTTTTCGAGCATGCCCACCGAGGCGCCCTTGTGAATATCCTCAGTGGCTTCTGCCTGAACCACGTCCAGCACATCGTCATGGGTCACGAGCCGACCATTCGTTCCTCTTCATCCACCACGGGCACCGCCAGTAGATCGTAGCGTGCCACCAGACGCGCCACCTCTTCTCGACGTGTATCGACCTGGGTGTGGATCACATCCTTGATCATCAAATCGTCGATATAGGCGCTGGGACGCGCGATCAATAGTTGCCGAAGCGACCAGGTTCCCGCGAGTTGGCCGCGATCGTCGAGAATATAGAGTTGATAAACGGTCTCCGCGTCCGGTGCGGTTTCGCACACACGCGTCAGCGCCTGGGAAACGGTCAGACCACTAGGGATGGCAACATAGTCGGAGGTCATCACCGCTCCAGCCGTACCTTCCTCATAGCTTGCCAGACGCCTTAGCTCTTCTCGCTTGCGGTGGGCCATACGCCGCAACAGTGCCTCACGACGATCTATCTCCAACAGGTTGTACAGGTCCGCTCGATCGTCCGCGCTCATTTCCTCGAGAATCTCGAGCAATGCCTGATCGGAAAGTTGATCGACCAAGGACTTTTGCAACCAGTTGGGCAAATGGCCGTATACATGAGAACGACGTATCAGAGGCAAATTCTCGAGCAGCACCAGGGCGCCGGCCATATCGTCCTGCTGGTCGACAAGCTCTTCCAGCAGCTCGGCGATATCTGCGGCACGCACCTCTCCCAAAAGCGCTGCAAGCTCCTCGGAATCCTGCTCCAACGCAGTGAGCACGATGGCCTTGTGATCCGGTTGGTTATCGCCTCTGGTCATGACATCTCTCAATTAGCGTGCAAATAATCATTGTAGCAATGAAAGCTTTTTCGAAGCGGAGATCTCATCGTATTCATTCGAGAAAACACGAACCTTCAAGGTTCGCTGCATCGACGTTGCTCTGGCCAGCTGCTTGCAATACTGGAAGAATATCCACTCTTCGCCTTTACTTGTTCACTCTTCCCAGGATGTTAGGCATGCGCGTGATCATCGCCGAAAAACCCAGCCTGGCCCGGGCCATCGCCGATGCGCTGCCCGGCCCAGTGAAACGCAGCGACGGGGCCATCCAGGTTGGCGATACCATCGTCAGCTGGTGTCTGGGGCACTTGCTGGAGCAGGCCGCCCCAGATGCCTACGACCCTCGCTACAAGCAGTGGCGGCTCGATCACCTGCCCATCGTGCCTGACAGTTGGAAACTTATACCTCGAAGTAAAGCGCGGGGCCAACTCAAGGTATTACGGGGGCTGTTCAAGCAAGCCGACGAAATCCTGCATGCCGGCGACCCGGATCGAGAAGGCCAGCTGCTGGTACAGGAGGTCATCGAATACCTCGGCTGGAAAGGTCCGGTCGGCCGATTGCTGATCAATGACCTCAACCCGCCGGCGGTCAAGCAGGCCCTTGCCCGACTCGAGGACAATCGCGTTTATCAGCCGCTTTATCGTGCTGCGGAGGCGCGCTCCCGGGCCGACTGGCTGTACGGCATCAATCTATCCCGAGCCTGGACGCTGACCGGACGGCAGGCGGGTCACGATGGCGTGCTCTCGGTAGGCCGGGTGCAGACCCCGGTGCTGGGACTGGTGGTGCGTCGGGATCAGGAAATCGCCCGTTTCGTGCCGCGTCCCTTTCATGTGCTGTGGGCGGATTTCAAGGTCGAGCAGGGTACCGTTCGTGGCTGGTGGCAACCCGACGAGCGGCACCCCCTGGATGATCAAGGCCGGCTACTTCAGCGCGGCCCAGCAGACACTCTGGCCGCGCGGCTACCGGGCGCCGAGGGCGTGCTCTCGAAACTGGACACCCGCACCAAGCGCCAGGCTCCGCCACTGCCCTATTCGCTATCGGCCTTGCAGGTCGATGCGGCCCGACGCTACAAGCTCTCGGCCAAGGCAGTACTCGATACTTGTCAATCGCTTTACGAACGCCACCGCCTGATCACCTATCCTCGCTCCGACTGTCGCTATCTGCCTGAAGCCCACCTGTCGGAGGCAAGCAAGACGCTGCGGGGCGCCTGCACCGATGATCCCACCTTGTCGAGCTGGCTCGCCGGGGCGGATTTCACACTGCGCTCCAAGGCCTGGAACGACAAGCAGGTTGGCGCTCACCACGCGCTTGCACCCACCGGTCTGCGCCCGGACTTCACGCGTCTCTCCGCCAGTGAAGCAAACGTTTTCCGACTCATCGCTCGTAACGTGCTGGCGCAGTTCTATCCCGCCCTGCAGACCCGTGAAATCAAGGCAGAATTCAGCGTGCTGGACGAACGGTTCCGCGCCCAGGGTCAGGAGATTCTCGTGCCCGGCTGGAAGCCGCTCTTCACCACCCGGGATGAGGTACCACCTTTGCCATCGATGCGGGAAGGTGAGCCCGCCAGGGTGATCGATCAGGCGGTGGAAGACCGGGAGACCCGTCCGCCGGAACCCTTCACCGATGCCAGCCTGATCAAGGCAATGATGAATATCGCCCGTTACGTCGACGACCCGGCGGTCAAGCGCACCCTGCGCGACACGGACGGTTTGGGCACCGAAGCCACCCGCGCCGGCATCATCGAGACGCTGCTCGATCGCCGCTATCTGGTGCGCCAGGGTAGCGCGCTGCGAGCCTCCCGCACCGGTCAAGCCTTGATCAACGCCTTGCCGGATGCCGCGACCCGCCCCGAGCGCACAGCGCTATGGGAACAACGCCTGCGGGCCATTGCCGAGGGTGATGATCAGGCAGCGCCGTTCATGACCAATTTAGTCGCCGATCTGCACACGCTGCTGGCCAGCGCCGATGTGGCGCGCATGCGTCAAGCGCTGAGCAGCGCCGAAGGCTTCGAGGTCGCACCGGCCAAACGTGGACGCGGCAAGACCTCTCGAAGAAGTAGCAACGCCGCTTCCCGCAAAAGCACGTCAAGTAAAGGCGCCACGGACACGTCTGGAGCGGCCAAGCGCGCCCCACGCGGCAACCGCCGCGCCAAGACGACGAACTCATGAAAGACACAACGCTGATTCTCGGTCCCGGCGCCCTGGGGCGGCTGTTGGCCACGCATCTGACAAGTCAGGCGCCTCTGGCGCTGGTGGGACGTCGCAATGCCTCCGATCCATTGTCGCTGATCACCCCAGAGGGCGAGCGCCTGAGTTGCAAGGTGGCGCGTATCACCGTCGATCAAGTCCCGCGACAACCGGCGGTGGTGCACCTGACCACCAAGGCCTACGACACACAAAACGCCTTGAACGGGCTGGCGCCCCACATCGCCCCCGTCACGCCCCTGGTGCTGTGGCAAAACGGCTTTCGAGTGCAGGAACCGCTGACCCGACATTGGCAAGGCCCGGTGCTGTGCGCCACTACGACGGAAGGCGCCTACACCCAAGGCGAGAGCGGCGTGGTGCACGCCGGGCGCGGGCATACCTTCATCGGTCATCTCGATGGACGCCACCGCGATCTCGCCACCCGGATCGCCACCGTGCTGAGCCAAGCCGGCCTGGCCGCCACCCCCTGTGACGATATCCGCCAACGTCTCTGGCACAAGCTCGCCGTCAACGCCGCCATCAACCCGCTGGTGGCGCGCTATCGGATTCGCAACGGCCAACTGCGCGACCGCCCTTTCCGGCCTATGGTCGCAGCCCTCATCGACGAACTTGATTCAATCATGCGGGCAGAAAACATCCCGCCCCCCGAGGACGGCTGGGACATCATGATCTGGAAGGTAATCGACGCTACAAGTAACAACCGCGCCTCGATGCTGCAAGACGTGCTGGCTGGCCGCCCCACCGAACGCGACGCCATTCTCGGGCCGCTGCTCGAGGCGGCCGAACGCCATGATATTGCCACGCCGCATCTCATCGATGCCACTGCTTCTTTGGAAGCGTCCGTGGGGCGCTAGCGAGCGCAGCAAGCCTCAGCAAAACGAGGCAAACAATAGCCAGGGCTAAGCCCGCTCCTGTGGGCTAACGCATTTCCCACATCCCTGTGGGTCACAAGGCGGAAACCAATGAGAACGCGGAGTTTACGTTAGTAAATGAGCATTTCGAATTGGTTTCCAACACAGCATGGCTGAAGCGCAGCCCGTTTTAGCCAGTATTGCGCAGGCCGGCGGAAATCCCCGCCATCGTCACCATCAATGCCCGCGATAGCTCCGGGCTGATCGCCCCATCCGCGTCTCGATTTCGCTGCAACAGCTCCGCCTGCAGGCTATGCAGCGGATCGATGTAGGGATTGCGCACATCGATGGCCTGGCGAATCAAGGGTGTATCGGCAAGCAGGGTATCCTGGTCGAGAATCTCCAACAGCGTGCGCTGCAGAAGCTGCATGCGCTCGCGCAGTTGCTTGCCCAGCGCCTTGAGTGAGGGCTCGACCACCAGGCGATGCTCGTAGTAGGCAGCGATGTCGACGTCCGCCTTGCCCAACAGCATCTCGAGCATGTCGAGATAGGTGCCAAAGAATGGCCAGCGCTTGCGCATTTCGCGCAGGTGCTCCAGTCCTCCTTCTTCCTCTATCCGCGCCGAGAAGGCCTCGCCGCTGCCCAGCCAAGCCGGCAGCATCAGACGAGTCTGGGTCCAGGCAAAGATCCAGGGAATCGCTCGCAGGGATTCGACACCGCCTTCCTGACGGCGCTTGGCCGGGCGCGACCCCAGCGGCAGGCGACCCAAGGCGCCTTCCGGGGTGACCGCACGGAAATACGGTACGAAATCCGGATTCTCACGTACCACACCGACATAGCCACGATGCGCGATGTCTGCCAGACGGTCCATTTCTTCTCGCCAGGCCGGCTCGGGCATCGGCGGCGGCAACAGTGTGGCCTCGAGCACGGCACAGGCGTAAATTTCCATGGAACGCAGGGCGATATCCGCCTGGCCGAACTTGAAGCGAATCATCTCTCCCTGCTCGGTGACCCGCAGGCTGCCATTCACCGAACCCGGCGGCTGGGACAAAATGGCGGCGTGAGCCGGTCCCCCGCCCCGTCCCACGGTGCCGCCACGGCCATGGAACAAGGTCAGCTTGACGCCTTGGCGCTCGCAGACCTCGACCAGCGTCTCCTGGGCACGGTATTGGGCCCAGGCTGCCGCCAGTTGTCCGGCATCCTTGGCAGAATCGGAATAGCCGATCATCACCTCCTGGCGATCGTTGACCAGACGACGATAGCCGGGCAGCGACAGCAGTTGATCGATGGCCTCGCCGGCACCATCGAGGTCGCTCAGGGTCTCGAACAAGGGGGCAATGGGTAGTCTCACATCGCCCCCGGCCTCCTTCATCAACAAGGCGACCGCCAGCACGTCGGAAGGCTGCCCCGCCATGGATATCACGTAAGTACCCAGCGCCTCGCGATGCTCCTGGGCAATGGTGCGAAAGGTGTCGAGCACTTCTCGGGTTTCGGTAGAGCACTCCCAGTGGCGTGGAATGAGCGGGCGACGCGAGGTGAGCTCCTCCAACAGGAAGGCCTGGCGTTGCTGCTCGTCCCACTCCCGATAACGACCCAGACCCAGATAGTCGCTGAGCTCGTCGAACACCTGGCTGTGGCGGCTGGATTCCTGACGGATATCGAGCTTGGTGAGAGTAACGCCAAACACGGCGATTCGGCGCAGCGTATCGAGCAGTACGCCATTGGCGATACCGCTCAGGCCTACGTCGCATAGCGAGCGATAGCAGGCCAGCAGCGGCGTGTAGAGCTGATCCCGGGTCTCGATGATGGGGCCGCCGTCGTAGTTGACACCGTCGATACACGCCTGCGCCCAGTCGCGCGTCGCCTCGACTCGGGTAATCAATCGCTTGATCAGCGCCCGGTAAGGCTCCGCCTCGTCGCCGACTTCCGCCTTCAAGGCGCTGTTGGCCTTCCACATCGACAGCTCGGTCTTGAGTTGATCCAGATCGCGCAGATACAGATCCGCGGCCATCCAGCGCCCCAGCAACAGCACCTCTCGGGTGACCTTGGCGGTCACGTTCGGGTTACCGTCGCGATCACCGCCCATCCAGGAGGCGAAGCGCAGCGGTGCCGCGTCAAGTGGCAGGCGTTCACCGGCGGCGTCGAGCAATAGATTATCGAGATCGCGGTGAAAATTCGGTACCGCCTGCCAGAGCGAGTTCTCGATCACCGCGAAGCCCCACTTGGCCTCATCCACCGGGGTCGGTCGCTCATGGCGTATCTCATCGGTGTGCCAGGCCTGGCTGATCAATTCCTTGAGTCGTCCTTGGGCCCGCGCGGCGCGCTCCGGATAATCCAGGCTGCCCTCCATCATGGTCAGGCAATCATCGATGGCATCGTACTTCTGGATCAGCGTGCGGCGAATGACCTCGGTGGGATGCGCAGTAAGCACCAGCTCGACCCGCATTCCCGCCAGTGTTTCGACCAGTTGACGAGGCGCATGCCCGGCCTGGCGGATGCGCTCGAACAGTTCATCGAGCGACGGCTGCGATCCTGGTTTGTAATCCTCGACGCGGCGAAAACGCGCACGGTAATGCTGCTCGGCGATATTGGCAAAATTGAGGAACTGATTGAAGGCCCGGGTCACCGGCAGGAGTTCTTCATCCGGCAGAGTGCGCAGGTACTCGATCAATTCACGCTGGGAGTCGCCGCCCTCCTGGCGACCACGCTTGGCCAGTGCTCGGATGGTCTCGATCTTGTCGACGAATCCCTCGCCCAGATCCTCGGCGATGGTATGTCCCAGGCTGTCGCCCAGAACACGAACATTCTCCCGCAGCGATTCATGCAGATGCTGACCCATCACAAGCTCTCCTCGGTACTGTTGCGTTCGCGTTCGCGATGTTTGGCATCGTTCCAATGGCGATCCATTTCCGCCAGATCGGCCTCTTCAAGGGTTCGTCCCGACTGGGCCAAGGCCTGTTCGACATAACCAAAGCGTCGTTCGAACTTGCCATTGGTGGCGCGCAACGCCTGCTCGGGATCGATTTTCCGTTGCCTTGCCAGATTGACCACCGCAAACAATAGATCGCCGATTTCTTCGCGGACATGATCATCGTCTGCAGCATCCAAGGCCTCTTCGACTTCATCGAGTTCCTCGCGGATCTTGGCTATCACATCCCGGGTATCGGGCCAATCGAAACCGACCCGTGATGCACGCTTGGTCAGCTTGGCCGCTCGGGTCAGGGCCGGCAGTCCTCGGGGAATGTCGGCAAGTACCGCACCGGCCTCTTGATCATGACGATCGTCACGTTCCTCGGCCTTGAGCTGCTCCCAGCGTCTATCGATATTTTCAATCTCGGCGGCGCTGGCATTCCGGCGACGCGACGCCAGGGTGCCCTCCGGGAATACGTGGGGATGACGTTTGAGCATCTTGCTCATCAAGGCGTCGATCACATCCTGAAAGTCGAAACGCCCTTCTTCATGAGCAAACTGGCTGTAGTACACCACCTGAAACAGCAGGTCGCCGAGTTCACTCGGCAGTTCGTCGAAGGCGCGACGCTCAATGACATCGGCCACCTCGTAGGCTTCCTCCAGGGTATGCGGCACGATGCTGTGCCAGTCCTGCTTGACGTCCCAAGGACATCCTTGCTCGGGATCGCGCAGCACCGCCATCAAGGCAAGCAGGTCATCGAGACTGTAGTGTGCAAATTCGTTCATGAACGTACTCTTTTCCGAGTGCCTTCGCGCAGACGTTTGACATCGACGACATTGGGCAGTTGCTGGATGCGCGAGAAGATGCGTCCTAGCGACTCGAGGCCATCGACTTCCAGCGTGATCTTCAGCCGGGCGAGGTTGTCGTCCTTGTCAGTCAGCGTATTGACCGCCAGCACGTTGACACGATCGTGACTGAACACATGGACCACGTCTCGCAGCAGCCCCGGCCGGTCCCAGGCTTCGATCTCGATGTTTACCGGGTACTTGCTGCGCGCCTTCTTGCCCCACTCGACATCGACGATGCGGCCGGGTTCCTCGCTGCGCAACTGCAGAATGTTCGGGCAGTCCTGACGATGGATGGTAACCCCCCGGCCTTGGGTGATGTAGCCGATGATCTGATCGCCATGCACCGGGTGACAGCAGTTGGCCATGACGGTCTTGAGATTGCCGACACCCAGCACGGTGATGCCGTCATCCTTTTGACTGAGCGGCTTGGGCTTGGTCAGTAGTTTGTCGAGCTGCTCTTCATCGTCACTCTCGCCAAACAATTGCTGAGCCTGATGCAATACCTGACCGATGCGCAAATCGCCGGCGCCAATGGCAGCATACATGTCATCCGGATTCTGATAGTTGACCGCCCTGGCCAGTGTCGTGAGGTTCAAGCCTTCGATATCCAGGCGTTTGAACTCCTTGTCGAACAGCGCCCGGCCCTCTTCCAGGTTCTGATCCCGCGCCTGATGCTTGAACCAGGCCTGAATCTTGGCCCTGGCCCGGGACGTCTTGACGTAACCGAGATTGGGATTGAGCCAGTCGCGGCTAGGCCCCCCTTTGGTAGCGGTAAGAATCTCGACCTGGTGCCCGGTCTTGAGCTTGTAGGTAAGTGGAACGATACGCCCGTTGATTTTGGCACCTCGGCAACGATGGCCAATCTCGGTATGCACGCGATAGGCGAAATCGATGGGCGTGGCATTGCGCGGCAAGTCGATGACGTGCCCTTCCGGGGTGAAGACATAGATGCGATCCGGGGCCACGTCGCTGGCCAGCCCTTCACGCAGATCGCCCAGTTCGCCGACCTCGTCCTGCCAGGCGAGCACCTGACGCAACCAGGCGATCTTCTCTTCGTAGCCGCGGCTCTTTCCACCCACCTCATGCCCCTTGTAACGCCAGTGGGCACAGACCCCGAGCTCCGCATCCTCGTGCATCGTGAAGGTGCGAATCTGAATCTCCAGCACCTTGTTCTCGGGTCCGATCAAGGCAGTGTGCAGCGACTGATAGCCATTCTTCTTCGGGTTGGCGATATAGTCGTCGAACTCGTTGGGCACGTGATGCCAGCGGGAATGCACGATACCCAGGGCGGCGTAGCAGTCGGCCACTTTCTCAACCAGGATACGCACGGCACGCACGTCGTAGACTTGGGAGAAATCGATACGCTTGCGCTGCATCTTGCGCCAGATCGAGTAGATGTGCTTGGCCCTCCCATCTATCTGATAGCCGGTGATGCCCTGCTGATCGAGTAGGCCCTCCAGGGTCGAGACCACCTCCTTGATGTAGCGATCGCGATCCAGTCGCTTCTCCGCCAGCAGCCTGGCTATGGCCTTGTAATCGTCTTCATGAAGATAGCGAAACGACAGATCCTCGAGCTCCCACTTGAGCTGACCTATCCCCAAGCGATGCGCCAGCGGGGCATAGATATCGGCAACTTCATGCGCCACCTGCAGACGTTTTTCCCGCGGCGCCTCACGCACTTGGCGTAACGCACAGGTTCGCTCGGCAATCTTGATCAGCGCGATCCGCACATCGTCGATCATGGTGACCAGCATCTTGCGCAGGTTGTCTTGCTGGTTGTGCTGGGACAATCCCCGGCTAGGCATCTGTTGCTGACTGATCGCCGCCATGGAGAGTACGCCCGCGATCAGACCGGCCACCTCGCGGCCAAAGCGTTTCTCGACCCCTTCGACGCTGATCCTGCCTTCACGCACCGCCCGGTAAAGCACGGCGGCTTCCAGCGTTTCCTGGTCGAGCTTGAGCTCGCTCAGGATATCCGCCATCTCCAGACCGGTGCGAAAGCTGGAGCCGTCCGCTAGCCAGGCCTTGTGTGGCTTTTCCGCGCCCCGCGCAAGATGATCGGCCAATTCGCATACAGCACGCATCTCATCCGCATCTCGCAGCACCACATCGTCTTGCAGACGCTCGAGCCAGAGGGAAATATCGACATTCCCCTCGTCGGTCAGTGGCTGATCTTCACGAACCTTGACCATAATTCTTTCCTCCCTGGCGCTTTCCGCCCCCTAGAAGATGCTAAGCCGGTGAACGCTCGAACAACAGCATGGCCTCGAGATGAGCGGTCTGTACGAACATGTCCGCTACGGCAGCCCGGGTGATGTGATAGCCCCCTTCCACCAGATGCAGCGCATCCCGTGAAAGGGTCGCCGGATCACAGGAAACATAGAGAATTCGCTCTACTTCGCTTTTCGCCAGGGTTCGGCATACCGTTTCAGCACCACCGCGAGGCGGATCGAGAACGACGCTATGAGGTCGCGAATCGAGAGGTGGAGGCTGGTTCAGGTCACCCATCCGGGCCTCGATATTGTTCAGGTCGTTGTAACGGGCGTTGCCCCGAAGCCGCTCGACCATGGCTAGACTCCCTTCCACGCTGAGGAGGTTGGCCACCTGCGGCGCAAGAGCCAGGCTGAAATTGCCCACACCTGCGAACAGATCCAGCACGCGCTCGTCCTTGTGGGGTGTGAGCCACTCCAGCGCACAGGTAACCAGCGCCTGGTTGATCTCGGCATTGATCTGCAAAAAATCCCCAGGCGCAATGTACAGCTCGAGATCGCGATGACCACTCTTCGGGGTATAGCTCAAGCGTGGCGCTTTGCCGACCCATTCGAGCACGGGATCCTGGCGCCCTTGAAGCAACCCGAGCGCCACCCCATGGGCATCCGCCCACTGCCGCCAGCGCTTGGCATCGTCCAGGTTGGTGCGTAGCTGACGAATCACGACAGCCGCACCATGATCGCCGACGAGCAATTCTATATGCCCGACCTGACGTGGCGCCTGGAGATGATCAAGACATTCTCGTAGCGGCCCCAGAAGCGCCGACAGAGACGGCGCCAGAATGGGGCATTCGCCAATATCCACCAGATAGTGGCTGCCCCGGGCGCGAAACCCCAGATGCACCCGGCCCTTTGCATCGACCTTGACACCGAGCCGGGCACGACGACGATAGCCAAATCCTTTACCGGCAAGCAGCCTTGGGGGTAGTGAAAGCGTGATGCCCTGACGCGCCAGTTGATCGATCAACACATCGCATTTATGTCGGCGCTGCGCCTCCAGGGCCAGATGCTGCAGATCGCAGCCGCCACACTGCGCATAATGCGGACAAGGCGGCGAGATACGATCGGCGGAGGGCGTGATGAGCTCGCGCGGGTGCGCTTCATCGAAACGCTTGCGGCTACGGTGGATCGCCACCTTGACCCGTTCGCCGGGCAGCACCTGATTCACGAACAGGGTCTTGCCCGATGCGTTGCGGGCGATACCGCGCCCATCATGCGCCAAGCGCAGAATATCCACCTCGTACTGGCCCGCGTCGTCAGGATTGGCGCCGCTCGTTTCCGCGCGATTGATCGACGTCCGATCTTTCGTCGAACTCTCTATTGTCGAATCAGAAGAAATACGCTGCCTGGACATCCGCGCAGGACGTCGCTTGCCCAGCATGCCCATAGTCAGACTCCCGGGGCAAATAGACCCGTCGACAGGTAGCGATCGCCCCGGTCGCAGACGATGAAGACGATCACGGCATTCTCGACCTGCTCTGCGACGCGCAGCGCTCCAGCCAGACTGCCGCCAGAGGAGACGCCTGCCAGGATTCCCTCTTCCCGGGCCAACCGGCGCATGTGTTCCTCGGCTTCCTGCTGACCGATGTCCAGCACGCTATCCACGCGGGATGCGTCGAAGATACTGGGTAGATATGCCTCGGGCCAGCGCCGGATGCCGGCGATGCTGGCACCGTCCTCCGGCTGCAGGCCGACGATCTGAATCGCCGGGTTGCGCTCCTTGAGATAGCGTGAGACCCCCATGATCGTACCGGTGGTGCCCATGGAACTGACGAAGTGGGTCAGCGTGCCATCGGTCTGTTGCCATAGTTCCGGGCCGGTGGTTTTAAAATGCGACAGGGGGTTGTCCGGATTGGCGAACTGATCCAACGGCTTGCCTTCGCCTCGAGCGATCATGGCCTGGGCGAGATCCCGAGCGCCCTCCATGCCCTCTTCCTTGGAGACGCCTATCAGTTCGGCGCCATAAGCGGCCATGGCCTGCTTGCGTTCGCTGGAGGCGTTATCCGGCATGATCAAGACCATGCGATAGCCCTTGATGGCCGCCGCCATGGCCAGAGCGATGCCAGTATTGCCCGAGGTCGCCTCGATGAGGGTGTCTCCCGGCACGATATCCCCCCGGGCCTCTGCCTCGCTGATCATCGCCAGGGCCGGCCGGTCCTTTACAGAGCCCGCCGGATTATTCCCTTCCAGCTTGGCCAGGAGTGTATTGTTACGTCCGGCGTTGATACGCTGCAAACGTACAAGCGGCGTATTGCCGACCACAGCTTCGAGGGTATGAAATTGCATGAACTCTCCCATCTGACCACGGGGCGCGAAGTGCCACCCGTGGGTAAAAAACTGCTCAACGAAACACGTCGCCTACATTATATCCCTGCCGGCCAACGCTGGACAGGCAAGCTCTGCAAGTCCCTCGTCGTCGCCGTATCGTTTCGTATCAGGCGCCGCCAGGTGTCGCCATGTCGTTGAGATATCGTCTGCTGACCCTTGTGCTGGGCATTCCACTGCTGTTACTGCTGATTCACAACGGCTATCTGTTCCTGCAGGATCAGCAGCAACGTCGCGATACCCTGCGCAGCCATCTCAGCGAGAGTGTCGAGCTCTTGATGCCATCCTTGACGCGGGTGCTGGACGATAACGACTCCGGGCAACTTCAGCCGCTCTTGCAACGCCTGCTGGATCTGCGAGGCGTCAGCGCCACCATTGTACGTGCCAGCGACGGCGATGTGGTGATGCATCTCGGCACGACCCAGACCTCCCTGGCACTGCCCGAGCGCAGACGAACGCAGGTCATCGAAGAAGACGGTCAATGGCGTCTGTTCAAGCCCCTGCCGACGCCCCCGCTATCCTGGGCCAGACGTGACGAAACCAGCACGTATTATTGGCTGGAGGTGGTCGTCAGCGAGAGCGACCTGGCACTGACGAACTACCGTCAGCTCGTGCATTACGCGCTGGCCTGGCTGGCCATGGCCACGTTGCTGCTACTGGCCGCCTATGCCATTCAACGCCGCGTGTTGCCCAATCTTCGACGTCAGCGTCAGGCGCTGCAACGTCTCGATGACGGCGATTACCACTATCGCCTGCAGGATACCGGTCCCCGGGAGCTAGCCTCGCTTTCCCGCGCCATCAACAGGCTGGGCGAACATTTGCTGCGCATGAAGGAGACTCAACGCCAACAGCTCGAGCAAACCACCAGCGAACTGCAGGAGTCGATGGAAACCATCGAGGTTCAGAATATCGAGCTCGACATGGCCAGGCGTCGCGCCCAGCAGGCCAATAGAATCAAGTCGGAATTCCTCGCCAACATGAGCCATGAGATTCGTACGCCGCTGAACGGCATCATTGGCTTTTGCCGTTTACTCGGTCGCGGTCGTCTCGACGTTCGTGAGCGCGAATGGCTGGGACATATCGAGACCGCCTCGAACAACTTGTTGACGCTGATCAATGGCATTCTGGATTTTTCCAAGATGGAGGCCGGCAAGCTCGAACTCGACACCGTCGCTTTCGATATGGTCACTCTGGTCGACGAAGTCCTGACGCTTCAGGCACCCGCCTCTCAGGAAAAGGATCTTCAGTTGCTGGGTCTGGTGTTCGACGACGTGCCGAGTGAGTTGCTCGGAGATCCGCAGCGCATCAAGCAAGTCCTGGGGAATCTGGTCAACAACGCCATCAAGTTCACCGATCAGGGTGAAGTCATCGTCCGGGTACTGGTCGATGAGATCGAGGGCAATATCATCACGTTGCGACTCCGGGTGAGTGATACCGGCATCGGTCTTCCGGCCTCCATTCGTGAACAGCTGTTTCAGCCGTTCAGTCAAGGCTCGGTCAGCCGGTCGCGGGAGTATGGGGGTTCGGGATTGGGGTTGATGATCTGCAAGCAACTGGTCGAACAGATGGGGGGTGAGATCAGCGCCGTCGGACGACCGGAGGGAGGCAGCGAGTTCAGCTTCACCCTGTCCCTGCGTAGCCTGGTGAGTGCCACCGAACGCCCACCCGAACTGATGCTTGCATCACCCTTGATCGGATTATGGGAGCCTCACGCCACGACACGACAGGCCCTGGGCCATCAATTGCTGCGTTGGGGCGCCCGGGTAAGGGTTCTTCAGAACGACGCTGAATTCGATGACTCACTGGACATGTTGATCATAGGTATTACCCGCGACGATTTGCAGTCGCAGCGTTTGCAGGCCTGGCAACAACGCCTGGCAATACTGAACTGCCCGGTGCTGGTATTGATCAATAGCGACCCCTACGATCTGGCCGATCTGTCATTTCCCCTGGAGGGAGAAGTCCTGTGCAAGCCGGTTCCTCGAACACGGCTTTGCGAAGTGATCGAGCGCATGTTATCCAAGAGTGTCGATACGCTCGCGCCGGCGCGGGAACCCGATGCCAGCGATAGGCATATCACTGCATCTGCTCGGGTGCTGGTGGTGGACGACATTGCCTCCAACCTTCTTCTTGTCAAGGAGCTGCTGCATCAGGCCGGCGTCACGGTATTACTCGCCGCGAGCGGTCAGGAAGCGTTAGCGCTGGCCCATGACCAGGAAGTCGATCTCGTCCTCATGGATATTCGCATGCCGGGCATGAGTGGTGTCGAGGTCATGCAGGCACTGCGTCGCCTGGGCGGCCGCTGGGGGGCTTGTCCGTTCGTCGCTCTGACCGCCCATGCCGAGAAAGAGGAAACCCACTGGCTGCACGATGTCGGCATGCAGGAAGTACTGACTAAACCCCTCGATGAACAAGCGCTGGCGCGGATACTGACACGCTATCTGGGAATAACGCCCAATTTTGATACCCCCCATTCTGACGCAGCCCCGGGAGAGACCGAGGATGGCGATGAACAAGGTCCCTTGGCGGTGGTGGATATGCAACTCGGTCAACGCTTGGCGGGGGGACGCCTCGATCTTGCCCAGCAGACGCTGGAGATGCTGCTCGACGGCTTGGACCAAAGCGAGGCGGAGTTGCGCGAAAGTTTCGAGGCAAGTGACGAGAAGGCGTTTCTCGACGCGGTGCATCGACTCAATGGTGCCTGCCGTTACTGCGGTGTACCGGAACTCGCGCTGCTGTGCGAAACGCTGGAGACTCGAGTAAGAGCCCAAGGACTACCGGCCGTGGGCAACATGCTGGACGCCGTGTTCGCTGCCATGCAGCGTCTGCGGGAATGGAAGGCACAGCAGATTTGCACATGATCAACGTTTGCCCAGCGACGCCACGAACCCCGCTTCCTGGCCGGCAATGATCAAACGCTTCATCTCGCTGACCGCTTCCTTCAAGCCGGTGAACAGTGCCCGAGCAATGATCGCGTGGCCGATGTTGAGTTCATGCAGGCCCGGGATCGCGGCGATCGCTTCCACATTATGGTAATGCAGGCCATGGCCGGCATTGACGATCAACCCAAGCTCGGCGGCCAACTCCGCCGCCGCCGCAATACGCGCATGCTCGATGCGCGCCGTCTCGCCCCGGGCCTCGGCATAGGCGCCGGTATGCAATTCGATCGCCGGGGCACCCGCCTCGAAGGCGGCGCGAATCTGTGCCGGCTCGGGGTCGATGAACAACGACACCTCGCAATCGACAGCGGCCAACCGGGTGCAGACCTGGGTGATGCGCGCCTGGGAGCCCACCACATCCAACCCGCCCTCCGTGGTCAACTCCTCGCGCTTTTCCGGCACCAGGCAGACGTGCGCCGGGCGGATCCGCTCCGCAAGCACGATCATTTCATCGACGACCGCCATCTCCAGGTTCATGCGGGTCGCAAGCACCTCCGCCAGGAGGAGTACATCGCGTTCCTGAATGTGCCGGCGATCCTCACGCAGATGCACGGTGATGCCATCCGCACCGGCCTCTTCAGCCAACAGCGCCGCCTGAACCGGGTCTGGATAGCGCGTGCCCCGCGCCTGACGCAGCGTCGCAACATGGTCGATATTGACACCCAATAGAATACGCGGCGGAGTCATGAGCATTCTCCAATTTTCAATAGGAGCGACGGCGAGCGGCCAACTGCACCATCAGTTCTCTCGAGCGCAACGGCGTCGACCCCAATAGAGGTGACAGTGCTGCCCGAGTCAAGGATTTGGCCACGCCGGCAAGCCCGGGTTGCGCCCATTCACCCTGAGCCAGCAAACGTAACGTTCTGCCATCGATACCCGGCTGCCCCGGCCCAGCAACGGCAAAACGCCGATCGCCGACACGGTAGACATAGCGCTGCTGTTGATCCAGTTCACGCTCGTCGATATCGCGGAACACCGGTTGTGCATCCAGCGCGTCCAGTACGGCGAGTTCAAGACGACGCAGTGCCGGGGCACGCTCCGCGGGGATCGGCAACGCCTCGAACAAGGCGCCATAAAAGGCGAAGACCTCGCGTACCGGTAATAACGGCGGCAATGTCCGGGTCAGCAATTCGTTGGCATACAAACCACAGAGTAGCCCCTCACCCGCCAGCAATGCCGACGCGCCGTTGGACTCCATCAGGCGCAGACGCTTGAGTTCCGCGTCTCCGACCCAGGTCACATGCAACGGCGTGAAAGGTTGCAATCGCCCTCGCGCCTTGCTGCCGCCGCGCTGAACGCCCTGGGCCACGGCACGCACGCGTCCATGCTCGAGAGTGATCAACTCGACCAGGGCGCTGGTTTCCCTGTACGGGCGTTTGTGCAGCAGATAAGCAGGCTGAGGCTGCATGGCCTTACTCTAATCTATAGCCCAGACTCTTCAAGGCTCGCTCATCATCGGACCAACCACGCTTGACCTTGACCCACAGATTGAGCATGACCTTGGCCCCCAGCGCCTTCTCCATTTCGAGACGCGCTTCCCGACCAATCTTCTTGATGCGATCGCCTTTTTCGCCGATCAGGATCTTCTTCTGGCCCGGGCGCTCCACCAGCATCAGAGCGCTGATGTGAACGATGCGCCCTTCGTCGCGAAACTCCTCGATCTCGACGGTCATCTGATAAGGCAGCTCATCACCCAGCTGGCGCATGACTTTCTCGCGCACCAGTTCTGCCACCAGAAAGCGCTGACTGCGATCGGTGATCTGATCGTCGGGAAAGTGATGCACACCTTCCGGCAGGCACTTGGCAACCTCGGCCTCGAGCTCGGGCACGTTGGTGCCATGCTTGGCCGAGATGGGCAGAATGGCGGCGAATTCGCGTTTTTTCTGTAATTCCTCGAGCCAGGGCAGCAACGCTGCCTTGTCCTCCAGCCAATCGACCTTGTTCAGGGCCAGAACCACGGGCGCCTTGACATGGGTGAGCTTGTCGAGCACCACATCATCCTCACGGGTCCAGCGTGTACGATCGACGATGAAGACCACACAGTCCACATCACGCAAGGCCTGAGTGGCGGCCTGATTCATGAAGCGATTGATGGCCTTGTTGCGATCCTTGGTCTGAAGGTGCATGCCCGGGGTATCGACGTAGATGAACTGAGCCTCGTCCTCGGTCTTGATACCCATTACCTGATGACGCGTGGTCTGCGGACGACGAGAGGTAATGGAAATCTTCTGACCCAGAATGCGGTTCATCAGTGTCGATTTGCCGACATTGGGGCGGCCGACAATGGCCACGAAACCACAGCGCTGCGTCATGCTCGGGCTCCTTTCGGCTCGATCAAGGCCAACGCCTTCTCGGCGGCCTCCTGCTCCGCATGGCGACGGCTGTTACCGATGCCAATGGTATGTTCCGCCAATGCCTCGATATGGCATTCAATGGTGAAGGTCTGGGCGTGGGCCTCCCCTTCCACCGAGGTCACCTCATAGCGCGGTAACGCCATCTGACGAGACTGCAAAAACTCCTGAAGGCGTGTCTTGGGATCTTTCTGGGTGTCCTGCAGGTTGATCGATTCGAGCCGGCTTGCATACCAGGAAAGCACCCGTGCCTTGATCGTCTGCATGTCGCTATCCAGATAGATGGCGCCGATCACCGCCTCAACCGCATCGGCGAGAATCGAGTCGCGGCGATAGCCACCGCTTTTCATTTCCCCCGAGCCTAGTCGCAGTTGCTCTCCCACAGAAAATTCCCGCCCCAGTTCGGCCAGAGTCTTACCCTTGACCAGACGAGCGCGCAGCCGAGAGAGCTGCCCCTCCCGCGCCTTGGGAAAACGCTGGAACAAGGCCTCGCCGATCACGAAATTGACGATGGAATCGCCGAGAAATTCCAACCGCTCATTATTTTCGCCACCGTAACTGCGGTGGGTTAGGGCCAATTCCAGCAGGCCGGGATCGCGGAAGGAATAGCCTATCCGGCGGCCGAATTCAGTATGGGAGATACTCACGAGACTCCTGGTTACGTACTTGTGGGACATGTTTTTTCAGCGACTTCATTCGATCGCGCGCACCGAAGTGAAGCTTGGCAATCCGCCGTCCCAATGCATCCATACGGCGAACGCCTTGCCTACGATGTTTTCCTCCGGCACGAAGCCCCAGTAACGGCTGTCGTTGGAATGATCGCGATTGTCTCCCATCATGAAATAGTGCCCCTCAGGCACTATCACTTCGCGCAGCTGTGGACCGGGGTCCTGTGGGTTGTTGTAAATGGCATGGAGCCGTTCGGCAAGCTGTTCCTCGTAACGCTGCTCACCCGGCGCCTTCGTCGGGTCGGCGTCGGTCAACTCCTTGGGTACCGGCTCACCGTTGACATAAAGCTGTTTATCTTCATAACGAATACGATCGCCGGGCAACCCGATGACGCGCTTGATGAAATTGACCGTAGGCTCCTGGGGGAAGCGAAACACCATCACATCGCCGCGCTCGGGCTCACCGAAATCGACGATTTCTGTATGGACGACCGGCAGACGCAAACCATAGGTAAACTTGTTGACCAGGATGAAATCACCAATTTCCAGTGTGGGGCGCATCGACCCCGAAGGAATTTGAAAAGGCTCCACCAGAAAGCTGCGCAACAGCAATACCACCAGCAGCACCGGAAAAAAGGAGCGCGCATAGTCGACTGGCCAAGGGTCCTTGCCCAGCTTGTGCTGCGTTTTATCATCCAGGGTCGTACCCTCTGACGACACTGCCTTGGCCAGCTTGGCGTGTCGCGCAGGCCGCCACCAAAGGACATCCAGCAGCCATACCAATCCCGTGACGGCAACGGCCACCACCAACAGTAGCGAAAAATCCATGAGTCGTCTTGATCCTGATGGTTCTGGGAGAGCAGCTCTTGGAGCATGCTCTCTTTGTTAATCGTTGACCTTGAGTACTGCAAGAAAAGCGTCCTGTGGAATTTCCACCCGGCCCACTTGTTTCATGCGCTTCTTGCCGGCCTTCTGCTTTTCAAGCAGCTTCTTCTTGCGCGTCACGTCACCCCCGTAGCACTTGGCGGTGACGTTCTTGCGCAGCGCCTTGACCGTGGAGCGCGCCACGACTTGACCGCCGATCGCGGCCTGAATCGCCACATCGAACATCTGGCGGGGAATAAGTTCCTTCATCTTTTCGACCAATGCACGACCACGCCCATGCGCATGATCGCGGTGAATGATCGCCGCCAGGGCATCGACCTTGTCGCCATTGATGAGCACATCCAGACGCACCAGTTTAGCGGCCTCGAAACGCTCGAAGCTATAATCGAGAGAGGCATACCCCCGGGAGATCGATTTCAAGCGGTCGAAGAAATCCATCACCACTTCGCTCATGGGTAACTCGTAGGTCAGTTGAATCTGATTGCCCAGGAATTGCATATCGAGCTGGGTACCCCGCCGTTGTTCACACTCGGCAATGACGTTACCGACGAACTCCTGGGGCACCAGGATACTGGCGCGCACGATGGGCTCGCGCATCTCGTCGACATTGGCCATATCCGGCAGCTTGGAGGGATTGGCGACGTAGCGTATCTCGCCATCGTCCATTGCCAGTTCGTAGACCACCGTGGGTGCCGTGGTCAGGAGATCGAGATCGTATTCACGCTCCAGCCGTTCTTGAATGATCTCCATGTGCAGCGTGCCCAGAAAGCCGACACGAAAGCCAAAGCCCAGGGCGTCGGAGTTCTCCGGTTCGTACTGCAAGGAGGCATCGTTCAGGGCGAGCTTTTCAAGGGCATCGCGAAATGCCTCGTAGTCGTCGGCGCTGACCGGAAACATGCCGGCATATACCTGAGGCTTGATCTTCTGGAAGCCTGGCAAACGTTCGACATTCGGCGTCTTGGCATGGGTGATGGTGTCCCCCACCGGAGCACCATGAATGTCCTTGATACCCGCCACCACGAAGCCTACCTCACCGGCACGCAGTATCCCGGTCTGGTGACGCTTGGGGTTGAAGATGCCGACCTCGGTGGCTTCCCAGTCTCGTCCGGTGGATTTCATGCGAATCTTGTCGCCCTTCTTCAAGGTGCCATCGAAGATTCGCACCAGGGAGACCACACCCAGGTAATTATCGAACCAGGAGTCGACGATCAACGCTTGCAACGGGGACTCTGCATCGCCCTTGGGGTAAGGGATGTCCCGTACCAGGCGTTCCAGCAACCCTTCCATGCCCACACCGGTCTTGGCGGACACCTGGCAGGCATCGACCGCGTCCAGCCCGATGATCTCTTCGATTTCCTGAGCGACACGATCCGGATCGGCCTGGGGGAGGTCGATCTTGTTGAGCACTGGCAGCACTTCGAGATTCTGTGCAATGGCGGTATAGCAGTTGGCCACGGACTGGGCTTCGACACCTTGGGCTGCATCCACTACCAGCAAGGCACCTTCGCAGGCATATAACGACCGGGACACTTCATAGGAAAAATCCACGTGGCCCGGGGTATCGATGAAGTTGAGCTGGTAAAGCTCGCCATTGTCGGCACGGTAATCCAAGGTCACCGATTGTGCCTTGATGGTGATACCGCGCTCACGCTCGATATCCATCGAATCGAGCACCTGCTCCTTGAGTTCCCGCTCGGTCAGGCCGCCACATAGCTGAATGATGCGATCCGCCAGGGTCGATTTGCCGTGATCGATATGTGCGATGATCGAGAAGTTACGGATGTGCTTGATTCGATCGGAACTCGCCGTGTCTGCCATTGACTCTCTTTCCGCCATGATAATTGCGCCCTCGCCGGAGTAGAAGACGCCAAAAATGTGGGGCTATTGTACCGGCAAGGCGAGTTCAAGGACAGTAATGCCCAGACTAGGCTGACGCCATGGGCGATATTTCCTTGTCAGCCTGGACCAGCAGGCGGGCCAGAGTTTGCAGACAGAGAACGGAATGGATCTGTTGCCGCGCCCCTTCACCCACGGCGATCATCCGCTGTGCCTGCTCAACCGGCGGGGCGTCAGGATTCACGTCGCCACGCCAGCGCAGGGTAAAACTATTCACCGGTGCATCCATGTATTCGATCCGGGTGACCTGATCCACCATGAAACCGACCATACCCTGGCCGCTGTCCGCCACCAGCACATGCTCTGCAGGCACATCCGCGTTCTTGCCCAATAGTATCCGCAGATCCACTAAAGAGACCGTCTGCTCCCGGTGGCGCATGGCAGCGAAAAAGGGCCCGTCCTCTTTCAGCGGCAGCACGTTTTCCGGCAAGGGCAGCACGGCATCCAGCTGCTCGAGCAGCTCGACATAGCACCCACCACTTTCAAAATGCACGAAGGCAAAACGCTGCCACTCCTGTTGAGTGCGCCGATCGCTGACTTCGTCGCCCAGGCGGGCATGAATCTGCGCCAATGCCCCGAGCGCCTCTCCCGTGAACAACTTACGATGATCAAGGCACAATGCATCGTCTTGTTCGGGCCGACTCAATACTCCCGCAACCTGATCGACGGCCTGATCCCCACCGGGCAGCGGGTGCAGATCGTTGTCATCGAAGGCACAGATGGTATTGATGCGAGTGACCGCCAAACCGATACGCCCGCTGTCGGTATTGAGCACGACCACATGGGAGGGCGACAACGTCAATGGCGGGTAGCCCATCAGTATCCCTGGATCAAAGATCGGAATGCGCATGTCACGTAGCGCCACGTTGCCCAGATATGCCTTGACGTTCACTACCGGCCTCTCAACCGCGCCGCAGGCAGTGATCTCGCTGACGACGGCGGTGTCGATGGCAAGGGTTGCCTCTTCGATATCGACGAGCAGATAGCGGTGCGAGCCGCGTCCGAGCTGCTGTGCATCGTCCTTCAGGGCCGTTGACGATGACGACGTCTGATCGACGTCCTCGAAAGCCAGCACCATGCCTTCCAGTGAGAAAAGAACGTCGATATCCAGCAGATAGATCGGCTGTCCTGAAACGGGATGGGTTACCAGCCAGGGAGTGAGCTCACTGGCCGCCCCGGCTTCCTTGCCCAAGACGCTCATCTGGCTCTGTTCGACGGTAATCATGTCGTAGGCGCGATCGATGAGCAGGCCAAAGCGTCCACCGCGATAGTTTACGATGGCGATGTGCTTCTCCGCCGATCCTGACGCCTCGCTGGGACCAAGCTGTAAAAGTCCACCCAGGTCCACACAGGGGATAAGTGAATCCCGCAGCCTGAACGTTCCCAAGGACCACGCCGGCGCCAGGGGTCGCGGCACCAGGGGCGTGTCGGGTTTCACTACTTCCAGCAGATGGCATGCGTCCAGGGCGACGATGCTTTCACCGAGACCCAGGACGCCCAATGTGCGTTGACTCATGCGACATTCATCCTATTCAAGAGACGACTCAGGCAGACTTCGAAAGACCTTCCGATGAATTCTTGCGCGTCGCCCTGGCCAGTTCCTGAATCAATTTCTCGACGTGTGCGGCGGTATCCAACTGGGACGAGGCGGTGACATCGATCTGCTCAACCGCGGAGGTCGTCTGTTCAACCCCTTCGGTAATGCGCGAGAAGGCTTCCTGGGCACGCCGGGAAACGTCATTGCCATTGTCGATACACTTCAGCGACTCCCCCAGCAAGCGATTGATCTGACGCGTGGCATCACCGGATTTCTCGGCCAGCTTGCGCACCTCATCCGCCACGACGGAGAACCCAAGGCCATGCTCCCCGGCACGCGCCGCCTCGATGGCGGCATTGAAGGCCAGCAGATTGGTCTGTGCTGCAATTTCACCGATCGTCTTGACGATTTCATCGATATCCTCGGAGGATTTCTGGATGGCTGCCATGGCTTCGCTCGAATCCTGCAGCGCCCGATTGCCCCGTTCGGCTTCGCTTCGTGTACCCTGGGCTAGCTCCCGTGTGACCCGGGTATGCTCGGCAATTCCATTGATCGCCTGGTTGAGTTCCAGAATCGAAGCATTCATTGCCTCCGACTGCTGCTGGATGCTCGTTTCCAGTTCGACCTGAGCCGTGATGTCGGTGGCGAACTTCACGATCTTGTAGGGCTCGCCGTTGGCGTTGAAAATCGGGTTATAGGTCGCCTGAATCCATACCTGCCGCCCGTGCTTGCCCAGTCGCATGAAACGCCCGTTGAAGAACTCGCCGCGATTCAATGCCTGCCAGAAATCGCGATATTCCGCGCTGAGGACGTACGCCTGCTCACAGAACATGCGGTGATGCTGACCGAGAATCTCGTCGGCGTGATAGCCCAGGGTGTCGAGAAAATTGCGATTGGCCGTCAGAATATTGCCTTTCAGATCGAATTCGATGACCGCCTGGGCACGATCCATGGCATTGACCTTGCCTTCGAACTCGGCGTTACTGCGTTTGCTTTCCGTCACGTCCGTGGCGAACTTGACTATCTTGGTGAGCTTGCCGGCGACATCGAAGATCGGGTTGTAGGTGGCCTGCAACCATATCTCGCGCTTGTCGCTACCCAGACGCTTGAATTCCCCCGCGACGAATTCTCCACGGCGCAGCTTCGCCCAGAAGCTCTTGTACTCTTCGCTCTTGGCATATTTCGGTTCGCAGAAAAGCTTGTGGTGCTGCCCCTGAATATCCTTCAGCGCATAGCCTGTCGTTGCCAGAAACTGCTGGTTGGCGGTCAGTACGTGCCCTTCCATGTCGAACTCGATCACCGCCTGGGCGCGGTCGATGGCATTGACCTTGCCCTCGAATTCGGCATTGAGCCGCTTTTGCTCGGTGATGTCGTTGGCAAACTTGATGACTTTATAGGCGCGCCCAGATGGGTCCAGGATAGGATTGTAGGTCGCCTGCAGCCAGATGGCGTGCCCTCTGCGATGCTGTCGCTGGAACTCTCCGCTAATAAACTCGCCCCGCCCCAGCTGTTCCCAAAATTCCTGGTAGGCTTCGCTTCGAGCATAGCTTTCATCGCAGAATATACGGTGGTGTTGGCCGATGACCGCATCTCGGGGATAGCCAACCGTCTTGAGAAAATTATCATTGGCGGCGGTTACAATGCCGTTGAGATCGAACTCGATGACGGCTTGAGAGCGTCCAATCGCGTCGATCTGGCTCTCGAACTCCGCATTCTTGTGCTTTTGCTCGGTGATATTGGTCGCGAACTTGACTACCTTGTAGGGCTGCCGCTCTGCATCGAAGATCGGATTGTAGGTGGCATTCAACCAGATTTCATTTTTGTTCTTGTCAATACGCTTGAATTCACCGCTGGCGAATTCACCGCGCTTTAGTGCCTGCCAGAACTTGCGATACTCTTCGCTCTTGGCATAGCCATCGTCGCAGAAGATGCGATGATGCTGTCCGCGAATCTCGTCGAGGCTATAGCCTACCGCATCCAGAAAATTCTGGTTGGCGTCAAGAATATGGCCATCGGTATCGAATTCGATGATGGCCTGGGAGCGATGAATGGCTCGCCATAGCGAGGCCGACTGATCGCTGCTTCCATTTGATTCTTTGCTTGAGCTTGGGTCTGCTTTCTGGGTCATAAAAGAAGTTCCGATCCGTACGAGTCAATTGCGGCCTGGGTAGTCAGCAAGTTTTCTTATTCACGGCATACAGTCTTAGGCCAGATTTTACCTGTAGCCTTTGTGTTCTATCGCCCCAGCAGGGGAATACTTTAGCCAGGCAAGACCTGTCCAATGCTCGACTTGAGAACAGTTAAGACAACAAAAAACGGGGCACATGGCCCCGTTCTCAACTGTCACATGAATTAACGCACCATTATTTCTCACCCAACCGCAGTGCCACGAACAGCGACCGGCCATCGCGATAGAGCCGTAGCGGCACCGCGCGATTGCCTTCGATGTTGCTCACCACCTCACTCAAGCGCTTGGCGGAATCGATGTCCTGCTGATCCAGCGAGACAATGATATCCCCCGGACGCACACCTGCGCTGGCGGCCACGCTATCCGGCGCCACCTCTTCCACCCGAACACCGGAAGAAAGGTTGAGGCTCTCGAGCTGCTCGTCACTGAGCGATGCGACCGTCACGCCGAGACGCGTGCGGGGATCGCCCTTGCCACCGGAGGAGGCCATGGGCATGCCTTCTTCCGGCCAGTCCCCTACCGTCACGGTCTTGGTGACACGCTCTCCGTCACGCAGTATCTCGAGCTTGGCATCGTTACCCGGATCGATGCGACCGACCAGTCGCGGCAGCGTAGCGGAGCGCTCGACCGCTTCGCCGTTGACGGACAGCACGATATCGCCGGCCTTCAGTCCTGCCTTGGCCGCCGGAGCATCCGGTGCAACATCGGCAATCAAGGCACCCTCAGGGCCGTCCAGACCGAATGATTCTGCCAGATCCTTCGATACCGGCTGAATCACCACGCCAAGCCAGCCACGGCTGACTCGCCCGTCGTCACGCAGTTGATCGGCAATATCCATCGCGACATTGATCGGTATGGCGAAGGACAAGCCCATGAACCCGCCGCTGCGAGTGAATATCTGGGAGTTGATACCCACCACCTGGCCTTCCAGATTGAACAAGGGGCCACCGGAGTTACCCGGATTGATGGCGACATCGGTCTGAATAAAAGGCACATAGGCATCGCTGGGGAGTGTCCGGTTGATGGCACTGACGATGCCCGCAGTCACGGAATGATCGAAACCGAAAGGCGAACCGATCGCCGCGACCCACTCTCCGACCTCGAGCCGTTCTGAATCCCCTAGATCGAGGGTGGGCAGATTGTCACCATCGATCTTGAGCAGGGCGATATCCGTCTTGGCATCGGCACCAATCAATTCGGCATCGAGTTCGCGGCGATCGTTCAAGCGCACCACGATCGAGTCGGCGCCATCGACCACATGGGCATTGGTCAATACGTAGCCATCCTTGCTGATGATGAACCCCGAGCCCAACGACTGCAGCTCCTGGGAGCGTCCAGGGCCACGCTGACCATGTCCCGGGGGCATTTGATCCTCAAAGAAGCGGCGAAAGAATTCGGGTATGTCCTGACCGTGAGAACCACCGAACGGCATGCTGCGTTGCTTGACTTCCCGGGTACTGGAGATATTGACGACGCCGGGAGCCGCCTGCTTGACCAACTCGGTGAAGTCGGGCAATTCGCGGGCCTGGGCGGCCTGCATGAAGAAGGCCACTGCCATCAGCATCAGCCATTGGGAAAGGTATCGTGAGGTACGTTGCAT
The DNA here is from genome assembly GCF_049808615.1 of Halomonas sp. GXIMD04776. NCBI lineage: Bacteria > Pseudomonadati > Pseudomonadota > Gammaproteobacteria > Oceanospirillales > Halomonadaceae > Halomonas > Halomonas sp. GXIMD04776. The sequence goes on from NZ_JBNCAN010000008.1 coordinate 91,275, forward strand.
TGAGTACTCCTGGTTACCTGCTATCCAAAACATATTATTGTCCTGACGTCATGACCCTCGTGAGGCGCTATCTTGTCTCTCTTGTAATCTTGTAAAGAAGGGCCCGCCCTCGCTCGGAAACATTGGATATCGCCATGGATCGAGAGTTCAGTGGCTACGAAAAAACCGTACATGCCGAAGAGCATCAATGGGGTTCAACTGCCAGCAGTATAGGATGGTATTGGCCAGGATGCCGTTGCAGCCAGTAGCGGCTGAGCAGACTGCCCACCAAGAGCCCGCCGACAAAGACAAGCGGTACAGCCATGTTGCCTAATGAGACCCATCTCTCGGCAAGCCCACCAGCCGTGATCGCGATGAGTAGCGGCACTCCATAAACGACCAAGGCACTGTACAAGAATCCTCTGGCGGGCAATCCCAGTCGCACCCGATCCCCAACGCGCAGCGGCGCATCCGTGTAAAGCGACAAGTGCCGCAGGCGTCGTCGTGCTACCAGGCCGGCACCGCACCCTTGCTGCGTACAGCCGTGGCAACCGTCCTGAGGCCGGGCTTCGACCCATGCGCCTCCAGCGAAGAGCGCAACGACCACGGCGCGCTCCTCCAGACAGTGAGCCGTCAACCTTTGTGTTGTTTCTTGCTCGCTCATGGTGCGGGGTCTTTCTGCACTCGATCGGTACTACTTTGGTACTGCAACTGAGAGGCAACCCGATAAAGGGCCCGCGGGGGCAACTCACCGAGCACCACTATCTGCAAGGTGTGATCTTTCAAGTTCACATGGCGCACCGCCGCGTAGGAAATTCCCAGTCGATGGATACCGGGTAACAAGGCCCTTTGCCCCTTCTCCAGAGGCTGAATAAAGAGACTGAAGCTGGATAAGCCGTCACTATAAAGTCTGTGACTCATGGTTTTGCCAGAAAACCCCGGCGTCGGCGGTAACGAGACAGAAGCATACCCGGGTGGGAGCCAATCCGGCTGCCAAGGGCCTGTGGGCATGTCGTGAAGGGGCTCGAGTGCCACCGACTGAGCATAAAGTGTCGGTTCGATCAGCTCGGTCATCTGGAAGGTTTCGATAATCTTGCCTTCCTCATCGACGAGATTCTGTTTGAGCGGCAGTCCCGTGGCCATGTCGAGCCATAAACGATGGCCATAGCGTAGGTCATCACGTGGCTCGATATCGAGACGCATGCTGGGTCGCCCCGCCACCCGTTCTTTATCACCCAGTGTCAGATGATAATGCCGGTCGATGGGTTGCAGCGCCACGGTAGGTGAGCCATCCGTCGTCCGGCGCATCATGACGCCATTGCGCCCAAGCCGACCGTAACGTTCGTAAATGACTGCAGGGCCATCCAGATAGCTGGTCACTTCCCGCACGACGCCGTCATGAATCTCATGGGCCAACGCCAGGGTACGCACCCCTTCGGGACTGATGCGTATGGCCCGAGCTCGAAACACGTAGCATTGGCTTGCCATCATGCTGCGCTCGAGCCAGCCCAGCGGCGAGGTGGGCGTGGAATTTTCGGCCAGCTGCCCACAATCGACGCTATTCTCGGCGGCAGCAATCGCAGTACTCGACAAGCCTGTCATCACGCATAGCGCCCCAGCCGCATACAAAGCCGTCTTGAACGCCGATAACATCAACGAGTACTCGTAACTTCCTGAGAAGAGGCGCGAAGCAGCGGTATCCAAGCCTCACCGGAACGGTGCGCCGCCCCTTCTGCGTGACGCTCCAGATAATGCTGCAGCAACTGGGATTGCTCTTTCTCGCTGCGCAACGAGGCGTTGGAATGGGGTGCCATGAACATCGGTTGGTCCGCAGCACCAAACCCTACTTCCATCAAACCGGTGTCGTAAGCGGGCGAAGGACGAAACGATGGCAGACTGGTCACATCCAGCGATGGCAGTGAACGGTTGCTGGAAACGGAGGCCTGCTGCGCGCGGGAGCCAAACCCGACGGCATTGGGGCTCTCACCGCCACTATTGATGACGTCATTGACGTTGCCACTGCTGCTGTTGGCCAGCTCCGGCGACACGCTGGAGATATTATCGCTACCGCCGTCATAGAATTGCGCACCGGCAATCACCATGAGCGAAACGGTGGCGGCGACGGCGGCACTTCCGGCAAAAGAAAGATTGCCACTACGCTTCGACGCCTTGTCGGATGGGATTTGAGGCACGGGCTCACTTTCCAGACAAGCCATCACCCGATCGGAAATATCGACAGACGTATCGATGGAGTGATCACGCTGCATCAGACTTCGCGCGAGATGATAGCGACGCCAAGCTTGACCATCGTCCGCTTGATTGGCGAGTGATTTTAGAACACGACGTAATTCCAGCTCATCGCCTTCATTGTCCATCAATGCGGACAGCGATTCGCGACAATTGTCCTTCATTTCAAACCCTCACATTCAAAAAAACGCACAACGGAGCTTATTGCAGCTCATTGTTCTAATATCAGCATGCCCTGATCCGTGCACATGATATCGTGCTGGATTTACCCCCTGCACCTACAAGGTGCGAACATCTTCTATGACGTCGCAGCAGGCGGACAGTTCAGTGATTTGTGCAAAAAATTCATATTTTTTAATTTCCTATTCCCTACTCATTCAGCACGCCCTCATCACTCTCATGCGCAAGTAGCGGCCGCATCTGCTTGTCCACGGCCTCTCTGGCGCGAAAGATACGCGAACGCACAGTACCCACCGGACACTGCATGATATTGGCGATATCTTCATAGGAGAGACCATCAAGCTCACGCAGCGTGATGGCCGTACGTAGATCTTCCGGAAGCGCCTCGATCGCTTCGAAAATCGCCGCTTCCAATTGATCTCGCGCGATTGAGGCTTCCGGCGTTTCCGTATCGGCCAAACGCCCACTGTGATCGACGATCTCGGCATCGTTGATATCCAGATCGCTCCCCGGCGGGCGGCGTCCCTTGGAGACGAGATGATTCTTCGCGGTGTTGATGGCGATACGATACATCCAGGTATAGAAAGCACTTTCGGCACGAAACTTGCCCAAGGCACGATAGGCCTTGATAAAAGCCTCCTGGGCAACATCCTGCACTTCGGCATGGTCGTGTACATAACGACCGATCAGCCCCAGAATCTTGTGCTGATACTTCTTCACCAACAAATCGAAAGCGCGTGTATCCCCCTGTTGTGCCCGCAGTACGAGTTGCTGGTCGGTTTCCCTATTGCCCATTCACTTCCTCCCCGTGCGGGCAGGATGGGCCGGAGCCATGATTGCCTTTGAACGGACAATGCATGCGCTGGCGCAACTTCGGGTCATGGTGACGGTCCGCGGTGTGAACATGAAAGGACAACTATACATAAGCATTCCTGTTTTCCCGATACCCGATCGCGCCACTGACGCCTTCCAGCACCTCGATCGACAACGACGAACCTCCTTGAGTCATTGATTTTCCCACGGACGACAAGCGATAGTAGACAACATTGCCCCTTAGTGCGAATCATCACAGGTATCTGAATGTCCGATCAACAGGTTAACAATCTCAACGTCCTTGCGCAGGACGTTCTTATCACGCCGGAAGACTTGAAAAAGGAAGTGCCGCTCACCGAGGCTGCGGAAAAAACCGTCATCGAGGGCCGGCGTACCATACAACGTATTCTCGATGGAGAGGATCCGCGACTATTGATGGTCGTCGGGCCTTGCTCGATTCACGACGTCGAGGCGGCAAGAGACTATGCCCAGCGCTTGAAACGCCTGGCCGAAGAGGTCAGCGATAGCCTGTACATCGTGATGAGGGTCTATTTCGAGAAGCCACGCACTACGGTGGGCTGGAAAGGACTGATCAACGATCCGCATCTCAACGACTCCTTCGAGATCGAAGAAGGACTCCACATCGCCCGCGGCCTACTGGTGGAACTATCGGAAATGGGGCTACCCCTGGCCACCGAGGCACTCGACCCGATTTCTCCGCAATATTTGCAGGATTGCATCAGCTGGTCCGCGGTGGGTGCGCGCACCACGGAATCCCAGACCCACCGGGAGATGGCGTCAGGACTCTCCTGCCCGGTCGGTTTCAAGAACGGCACCGATGGCAGCCTGGACGTTGCGATCAATGCCCTGCAATCCGTGGCGCATCCGCACAACTTCCTGGGAATCGATCAGGCCGGGCAGGTGGCCATCATTCGTACGCGGGGGAATGCCTACGGCCATGTGGTGCTACGCGGGGGGAACGGCAAACCCAACTACGATAGTGTCAGCGTGACCCTCGCGGAGCAGGAACTGAAAAAAGGCGGCGTCAAGAGCAACATCATGGTCGACTGCTCTCACGCCAACTCCAACAAGGATCCTGCGCTACAACCCTTGGTGATGGAAAATGTCACCAACCAGATCCTCGATGGTAACCGTTCGATCATGGGGCTGATGGTCGAATCGCATTTGGGCTGGGGCAATCAGAAGATGCCTGAGGATCGCAGCCAATTAACGTATGGCGTGTCGATCACCGATGCCTGCATCGACTGGGACACCACCGTGCAGAGCTTTCACGACATGAACGAGAAGCTGCGCCCGGTGCTCGGCAATCGCCACGACGCGGCTTGAGGCTTTTATTCCTGTAAACGGGCCTGTCAATGACAGGCCCGTTTAGGTTCGTTCAAGGATGCCAGGCCAGGGTAACGTCAGGCTTGCAGCTGCCCGTCGATTTCACGCCGAAATGGTGGCAGCGAATCGAGCAACGCTCGCCCATAGCGCCGCGTCAGCACACGCCGATCGAGTAGCGTGATGCGCCCTTGATCCGACTCCTTGCGAATCAGCCGACCACAGGCCTGGACCAGCTTGATCGAAGCATCCGGCACCGAGATGCGCATGAAGGGGTTGCCGCCACGGCTTTCGATCCACTCGGCCAGCGTTGCCCCGACCGGGTCGTCCGGCACCGCAAAAGGCAAGCGCGTGACCACCACATGGGTCAGATAGTCACCGGGCAGATCGATGCCTTCGGCAAAACTCGCCAGGCCGAAGATGACGCTGCTCTCGCCGGCATCGACACGTTTGCGATGGCGATCGATCAACTCGCGCTTGGGTAGCCGGTCCTGAGCCAATATTCTCGTCTGGTGGGTCTTGGGTAATGCCTTTTCCACCGCTCGCAACTGAGCCCGGGAAGAAAACAGCACGAGTGCCGCCTCCTTGTCACCCAGCGCCGTGACGAATTCGACGATGGCACGCTCGTGAGCATCGCGATCACCAGGATCCACCGCCTCACGAGGTACGCTGAGCACCGCCTTGGAATAATCGAAGGGGCTCGGCAGGCACTGATAGCGGTAGCGATTGGCGAGTCCCGCACGCTCCTGCAGCCGCTCGAAACGGCCCAGCGCTGTCAACGTAGCGGAGGTAATCACCGCACCATAACAGCTACCCCATAGATAGCGTGCCAGGGTTTCTGCCGCCGAGACCGGGCTGGCCGAGAAGGTCAGCTCTGCATCGCCGCCCTGCTGATCGAAGGTCAACCAGCGTGCCTGGGGCGGTTCGCCTTGAGTATCGTCGGCGGCCATGGCCTGCCACAGGGCATGCGCCTCCAGGGCGCGGCCCTGCAGCAACGCCACCAGGGGTAGCCAAGGCTCGGCCTGTTCCCGGGATAGTCCCGTCGCCTTGTCCGGATCGAGGCTCTCGCGCAGGATATCCGCCATGCTTTCGAGATTGCGTGACAGTTCGTCAAACGGTACGACCAGCGCAGCCGCCATCTCGCGCAAGGGGGCTGGTGCGCGCCCCATGGCAAAGCGATGATGGCGTGTCTCCTCGCCCGCCCCGTTGGGCAGCTCCGCCAACTGATGGCCAAGTGAGTATGCCTCACCGAGACGCGGCTCGATGGCGGCGATCAAATCCGGAAAACCCGCCAACAGCCGAGCGAGGGTTGGCTGGGAGCCTAGGGCCGTGTTGAGCTCGGTCAGCGATTTCTTCAGGGTGCGCAGCCAGCGCAGCGCTCCATTGATCCCGAAGCGATGATAAAAGTGCTCCAGCGCCTTGTCCGGCAGATGGTGCCCTTCGTCGAAGATATAGATGCAGTCCTTGGGCGATGGCAATACCACACCGCCTCCGAGAGACAGATCTGCAAGCACCAGATCGTGATTGGTCACGATGATATCGGCCTGGTCGAGATGACGCCGGGCGCGGAAGAATGCGCAGGCCCCGAAATGACCGCAGCGCCGGTTGGTGCACTGGCGATGATCCGTGGTCAACCGCCGCCAGCTTCCCTCATCGATGGCCACCGGCCAACTATCGCGATCGCCTTCCCAGCGCCCGTTGCCATAGGCATCGGCCATCTCCTGAACCAGCCCATGAAAATCATCCCCATCCCGGGATTCCAGCGCCTGCTCGAACAGCGACAAGGTGGGGTTGTCCTCCACGCCATCCAAGGCCTGATCGAGCTTGGCCACGCAAAGATAGCGGCCACGCCCCTTGGCCAGGGCAAAATCGAAATGCAGGCCGCTGTGCTGCTTGAGAGATGGCAGATCCTGATGCAGCACCTGCTCCTGCAAGGCGACCGTGGCGGTCGAGACGATCAGACGCTTGCCTCGGGCCTGAGCCACCGGCAAGGCGGAAAGCAGATAGGCCAGGGTCTTGCCGGTACCAGTACCGGCCTCGAGGACGCAGACGTGCTCGTTGGAGAGACGCCGACCGCTTTCATCCGCCTCGATGCTGGATAGCGTGCGCGCGATCTCGGCAATCATCAGCCGCTGACCGTAGCGAGGAGTCAGATCGAGACCTTCGAGCACTCGGCGATACGCGGTCTGGATCTCCTCTTTCAACGCCTCATCGAGCATGCGTCAGAGCATTCCTTCCGGCGGATGCTCGCAGGGCAGCTTGTCGTTGATATAGCTTTCGATTTCGGGCAGGGAGAAGGCATCTTCCTCGCCGACGAAGCTGATCGACACGCCCTTGGCACCGGCCCGACCAGTACGGCCGATGCGGTGCACATAGTCCTCCGGATCTTCCGGCAACGTATAGTTGATCACATGACTGACGTCGTCGATGTGGATACCGCGGCCGGCCACATCTGTGGCCACCAGCACCGTCAGTTCCCCCTCACGGAAACGCTCCAGCGTCTTGATGCGTTGATTCTGGGGCACGTCGCCGGACAGCATGGCGACATCGACGCCTGCCTTGCGCAGCACCGTATCGAGCTTGCGCACGAGATCCCGACGGTTGCCAAAGACCATGACGCGATCGAAGCTTTCCTGCTTGAGCAGATTGACCAGCAGACGCTGCTTGTCATCGTCACTGACCAGGTAGACGCGCTGGTCGATATCCGCGGCGTTCTCGACGGTCACCTCGATCTCGACATGGGCGGGATTGTGAGTCCATTGGCTGGCCAGGTTGAGAATGTCCTGGGTGAAGGTCGCGGAGAACAGGAAGGTCTGCCGCTCCTCGGTTTTTGGCGTGTGACGAATGATGCGCTTGACATCGGGAATGAACCCCATCGACAGCATGCGATCCGCCTCGTCCAGTACCAATACTTCCACTTCACTCAGATCGACGTCACGCTTTTGATGGAAATCGAGCAGCCGTCCGGGAGTGGCGACCAGGATGTCTACCTGCTTGCCGAGATTATCGCGCTGCTTCTGATAATCCATGCCACCCACGACACTGGCGACATTCAGCGAGGTAAACCGAGCCAGCGCTTTGGCGTCTTTCTCGATCTGCAGTGCCAGCTCCCGGGTCGGCGCGATGATCAAGGCGCGCGGGGCCCCCGCTTTCTGGCCATTGGGCGCCTCCTCTTCGAGAAAGTAGGTCAGCATCGAGATCAAAAAGGCAGCGGTCTTGCCGGTACCGGTCTGGGCCTTGCCGACCACATCGCCGCCAAGCAGTGTCTGGGCCAAGGCCTCGGCTTGGATTGGCGTGCAATATTCAAAGCCCAGGGCATGAATGGCATGCATCAACGGTAAAGGCAGATCGAAGTCGTGGAAGCGCCATTTACCCGCCGTGGGGGGCACCTGGAAGTGACGCAGATCCCAACTGGATTGGGACTTGCGCGGCTTGCGACGACGACGCTTGGGGCGGCGGTTCTGGGCCGGTGTAGAGGTCTTTTCCAACTCACTCATAGGCGTGGGGTAATGTTCCGTTGTTGAATGGATATCGAGCAAAACATGCGGGCATTGTAACAGCCATTGGCGACTTGGGCGCGCCTGTCGATATCAAGACGGCATTCGAAGCATGATGACGGTCGGCAGGTTCTTGAAGGGCTGGTAGAATCGAACGCACTGAATTCAGGACAGCGATCATGACGCGCAGAAAAAAGACCCGCTCACTGGCCGACAAGGTGAGCCTCCGCACCGGCAAGCGCAAGGATTATCGCAAATGGCGCCGCGACAATCCCGATGAAGTGGCGCCTTCTCGGCGCTATGTCGAGAAGAAACGTCAGCAACGCAAGGCTCAGGCAGCTCGCAAACTCGAGCGTGAACGCAGCGCTCCCACGCTTGAACTTCATCCGACTGGTCTGGCCGAAAAACCATGTCAGAAAGACGACACCAGCAAGGAGTCATGATGCGTCTGGTCTCATTCAATATCAACGGCCTTCGCGCCCGGCTGCACCAGCTCGAGGCGTTGATCGAGGCCCACGCGCCGGATGTTATTGGCTTGCAGGAAACCAAGGTTCACGATGACGAATTTCCTCTCGAGGCGGTTTCCGAACTGGGCTACCACGTCTACTTTCATGGTCAGAAAGGCCATTACGGTGTCGCACTGCTCTGTCGCCAGGAACCCCAGGCGGTTTTTTACGGCTTCCCGGATGACACCGGAGACGCCCAGAAGCGCATGATCGGTGTGCGCCTGGCCTGTGCCGATGGCGAACCCCTGACCGTCTGGAACGGTTATTTTCCCCAAGGCGAGAATATCGACCACCCCACCAAGTTTCCTTACAAGGAGCGTTTCTACAAGCAGCTTGCGCGGCTCCTCGAAGAAGACCATTCCCTCACAGAACGCATAGCGATCATGGGCGACTTCAACATCTCGCCGGAGGATATCGATATCGGTATCGGGGAGCCCAACCGCAAGCGCTGGCTTCGCGAAGGAAAGACCAGCTTTCAGCCCATCGAGCGCGAATGGCTGGGGCGCATCAAGGACTGGGGCATGCAGGACTGCTATCGCCTCTGTCATCCTGATAGCACCGATTACTTCAGCTGGTTCGATTATCGTTCCAAGGCCTTTGAACGCGACCCCAAGCGCGGCCTGCGCATCGACTACATCCTGGTCAGCCCGCCCCTGGCCGACAAGGTCAGCGGCGCCGGTATCGACTATGATCTGCGCGCCATGCAGAAACCTTCCGATCATGCGCCGGTGTGGGCCGATCTTACTTTTCCTCGATAGCAGGTCCACTGGTTTTAGTAGGAGCCCGATTCATCGGGCGATGGAGGGATACTCCATCGCTCGCTGAAGCGAGCTCCTACAAGGACACAAAAAAACCGGCACCTCTGCAGGCACCGGCTTTTAACGACATTTTTCAGGTCACAACTTTTGTTCCAACTCCGGCAAGATCTCGAACAGATCACCGACCAAGCCAGTAACTCTGGAGAGTGCGACCTGGAAGATAACGATCTTCCTACAGTTTGCTTTCTAACTCCGGCAAGATCTCGAACAGATCACCGACCAAGCCAGTAACTCTGGAGAGTGCGACCTGGAAGATAACGATCTTCCTACAGTTTGCTTTCTAACTCCGGCAAGATCTCGAACAAATCGCCCACCAATCCATAATCCGCGACCTGGAAGATCGGCGCGTCTTCATCCTTGTTGATGGCGACAATCACCTTGGAGTCCTTCATCCCCGCCAGGTGCTGAATCGCGCCACTGATACCGACGGCGATGTACAGCTCCGGGGCAACGATCTTGCCGGTCTGCCCCACCTGCATGTCATTGGGCACGAAACCGGCATCCACCGCGGCTCGGGAGGCGCCGATCGCCGCGCCGAGCTTATCGGCGATGCCGTCGAGCAGCTTGAAGTTCTCGCCGCTGCCCATGCCGCGCCCCCCGGAGACCACGACCTTGGCGCCACCCAGTTCCGGGCGTTCGCTCTTGGCCAGCTCTTCATCGACGAAACTCGACAGGGGGTTGTCCACCACTGTGTCCACGGCTTCGATGGAGGCATCATTTCCTTCTCCAACCGCATCGAAGGCGGTGGTACGGATGGTCATCACCTTGAGTGCGTCGGCACTTTGCACCGTGGCAATGGCGTTTCCAGCATAGATCGGCCGCTTGAAGGTATCTTCGCTTTCCACCGCCATCACCTCAGAGAGCTGGGCGACATCCTTCAAGGCAGCGAGGCGCGGCATCACGTTCTTGCCGGTGGTCGAGGCGCTGGTCAGTACATGAGAGTAATCGTCGGCCAGGGCGACCAGCAGATCCGCCAGGGGTTCGGCCAGTTGATGCGCGTAGACGGCGTTGTCCGCCACCCGCACCCGAGTCACACCCTCGAGCTTGGCCGCCGCTTCGGCGATGCTGTCGACGCCTTCCCCCGCGACCAGCAAATCGATGTCGCCTCCAATCTGTTTGGCCGCGGCAACGACGCTGGCGGTCGCGTCATCCAGATGGCCGTCGTGATGATCGGCGAGAATCAGAATACTCATGAGATCACCTTTGCTTCGTTCTTGAGTTTGTCGACCAGCTCGTCCACGGAGCCTACCTTGATGCCACCCTTGCGTTCCGCCGGGGTCTCGACCTGGAGCAGGCTGACCTTGGAAGCGATATCAACGCCGAGATCTTCCGGGCTCTTGGTCTCCAGCGGCTTCTTCTTGGCCTTCATGATATCCGGCAGCTTGGCGTAGCGCGGCTCGTTCAGGCGCAGGTCGGTAGTGACGATGGCAGGCAGGGTGAGTTCGAGACGCTGCAGACCGCCGTCGATCTCGCGGGTGACCGCCAGCTTGTCATCCTGCACCTCGAGCTTGGAGGCGAAGGTCCCCTGACTCAGGCCGGTCAAGGCAGCGAGCATCTGGCCGGTCTGGTTGTTGTCGGTATCGATGGCCTGCTTGCCGAGGATGGTCAACTGAGGCTGCTCTTCATCGATGACCTGCTTGAGAAGCTTGGCCACCGCCAAGGAGTCGACCCGCTCGTCGGTTTCGATATGAATGGCGCGATCGGCGCCCAGGGCCAGGGCGGTCCTGAGCTGCTCCTGGGCAGACTTGGGGCCGACGGTCACGGCGACCACTTCCGTGGCCACGCCTTTTTCCTTGAGTCGCACCGCTTCTTCCACGGCGATCTCGCAGAACGGGTTCATGGCCATCTTGACGTTGGTGAGATCGACGTCGGAACGATCCGCCTTGACGCGAATCTTGACGTTGTAATCGATGACGCGTTTGACCGCGACGAGTACTTTCATGGCGTCCTCGCTAGATTGTAGGGATCCTGCCGGCATACGGGATGCGAGCTTGCAATGACTCTTATCGGCTCCAAGTGTGCCATAGCTTTACGAGCATCCCAATAAAGCCTTTGGCATCATATCAACTCCCAGGATGGCATTTGCGCTCTGGTGTAATTATTTGTCTCTTCTTCGATAAACGAATGTGATAACCGCGTGCAATGATAAAAACGTTTGTTTTGAATATAGTAGGTACCGAACACTTTTTATATGACGCACAATGGCATAAGAGAATAAAAAGCTTCTCAATGAGGCGCCATCGATGAAGGAGATGTGACGTGGAACGTGAATCAATGGACTTCGATGTGGTCATCGTCGGCGCGGGGCCTGCGGGGCTGTCCGCCGCCTGCCGACTGATGCAGCAGGCCAATGAGGCCGAACGCGAACTGAGTGTGTGCGTGGTCGAAAAAGGCTCCGAGGTCGGCGCCCACATCCTCTCCGGCGCGGTGTTCGAACCCCGCGCGCTCGCTGAACTCTTCCCCGACTGGGCGGAACGAGACGCTCCCTTGACCGTCCCGGCGACCCGGGACGAGGTTCATCTGCTCAAGAATGCCGACTCGACCCAGAAGCTGCCTAATGCCCTGGTGCCCAAGACCATGCACAACGTCGGCGGCGATACCCCAAATTACGTGATCAGCGCCGCCAACCTGTGCCGCTGGTTGGGCGAACAGGCGGAAGCCCTGGGGGTGGAAATATTCCCGGGCTTCGCCGCTCAGGAAGCACTGATCGACGACGAAGGCATCGTGCGCGGCATCGTCACCGGCGACATGGGCGTGGCCGCCGATGGAACCGAAAAAAGCGGTTACATGCCGGGCATGGAACTGCGTGCCAAGTACACCCTGTTTGCCGAAGGCTCGCGGGGCCATATCGGCAAGCGTCTCATCGAGCGCTTCAAGCTCGATGACGGGAAGGATCCGCAGCATTACGGCATCGGCCTGAAAGAGCTTTGGGACGTGCCCGCCGAGATTCATGAGCCGGGGCTGGTGCTGCACGGTTCGGGCTGGCCCCTGGACAAGAACGCTCACGGCGGCTTCTTTCTCTATCATGGCGAGAACCAGCAGGTAATGGTCGGCCTGATCATCGATCTGAGTTATGCCAATCCCTACCTATCGCCTTTCGATGAGTTCCAGCGTCTCAAGCATCATCCGCTGCTCAAGCAATACCTGGAAGGCGGCAAGCGGGTGGCCTACGGCGCCCGGGCGATCACCAAGGGCGGGCTCAACTGCCTGCCGAAGATGACCTTTCCCGGCGGCCTGTTGATCGGCTGCGATGCGGGCACCCTGAACTTTGCCAAGATCAAGGGCCTGCACACGGCGATGAAGTCCGGCCTGTTGGCCGCGGAGACGGTGTTCGAAGCGCTGGACCAGTCGGATGAAGCCGATACGGGGGGCGAGGAACTGACCGCATTCACCACGAAATGGGAACAGAGCTGGGCCTATCAGGAACTCAAGCAGACCGCCAATTTCGGTCCGGCAATTCACAAGTACGGCACTGTCGGGGGCGGCGCCTATAATTTCGTCGATCAGCTTTTCAAGGGCAAGCTACCTTCGCTTCACGACACGACCCCGGATCACGCCAAGCTCATCCCGGCGGATCAGGCCGAGAAGATCGACTACCCCAAGCCGGACGGCAAACTCTCCTTCGACAAGCCCTCCTCGGTCTTCCTGTCCAACACCAATCACGACGAGGATCAGCCCTGTCACCTGCGCCTGAGCGATCCGGACATCCCGATTCGTGACAATCTGCCGACCTACGATGAACCCGCGCAGCGCTACTGTCCGGTGGGGGTTTATGAGGTGGTCGAGGACGACGCCGGCAAACCAAGATTCCAGATCAACTTCCAGAACTGCATCCACTGCAAGACCTGCGACATCAAGGACCCGGCTCAGAACATTACCTGGGTGGCGCCAGAAGGGGGTGGGGGTCCTAACTATCCCAACATGTAGGGAAACCCCTGATTCGTTGCTGCGCTCGATATCCTGGCCGCCGGCGGTACTCAGAATCCTCATGTAGCAAGCTACACTGCGGTTCCTGCGTTCCGGCGGCGACCAGCCTCTCATCGCTCGCGACACGAATCAGCGTTTTTCAAGTCAATTTGAACCTACCTAAAGATTCGTCAGTTTCAAACATCGCCGGTGGCCACGGGCCGCTCCGGATTGCGTATCCAGTGGCTCCAGGAGCCGGCATAGAGACGCGGCAAGGCACGACCCGCGATGGCGTAGGCGAGAATGTTGTGGCAGGCGGTGACTCCCGAACCACAGTAGCTGATCACCCCATCCTCGCGAGGCAGTTCGGCATCGAGGTCGGCCGCGCTCTTGAAATAGCCTTCTTCCGTGAGATTGGTCGAGCAGGGTCGACAAAGGGCACCGGGAATATGCCCAGCCACCGGATCGATGGGTTCGACCTCACCGCGAAACCGCTCCCGAGCGCGAGCATCGATCAGGGTATCAGGGGTGGATAGCAGCATATCGGCGGATGCCAGTTGATCCTCGTCGAAGATCGGCTGCCAGTCGCTGGTTGAAATGTCACCGACACTCTGTGTCATCTCACCCCCCTGCCGATGCCAGGCTGCCAGCCCCCCATCGAGCATGCGCACATCCGGATGACCGGCCCAGCAATGCAGCATCCACCAGGCACGAGCCGCCGCCATCTGGCCGCTCATGTCATCGTAGACGACAACCGGTGTCGTCGAGGTAATACCCAGGCGTTGCAGGGTGGCGGTAAAATCGGATGCGTTCGGCAAAGGGTGGCGTCCCATTTCGCCAGGACTGGATGCCAGGTCGCCATCCAGGTCGATATGTTGGCTACCGGGGATATGCCCGGCTGCCCAAAGGCGGCGCCCGGCCCCGGTATCGTCGAGCCGCGCTCGACAATCCAGTATGCACAGTGCCCGGCCGCAGGCCAAGGCGCCCTGCAGCGTCGCAGTGTCGATCAATGCCTGAGGTAAAGGGCTACTCATACTAATGGTTCTCCTTGCAGACGCTTGAGAGGTGCACGTCGAGCGATCAGCCGACGCCGACCGGCATTCACGAAGCGCACTTCGATGACAGGATTGGCTGGGTTACCTTCCACGAGTAGAATTTCGCCGGCACCGAAGACGTCGTGCATCACATGCTGACCGGGCGTATAAACATCGTCGTTCCCTGCTCGGCGAGTCGCGGGTGTCAGAGGCAAAGAAATTTCAAGCGCCGCGAGGTAGCGCTCGACTAGAGCTGGTGATACGACCTCCAAAGCGGTCGTCCTGCCCTCACGCAGCGCCTCGGCAATGTGATTGCCATCCTGCCAGGCACTCTCGGCAAGAAAACGGCTGGGGCGATGTTCGCCCCCGTCATGAAGCATCAAGAGGCGCTCCCTGGCCCGAGTGATGGCGACATAGAACAATCGGCGCTCTTCTTCGAGCCGCTCGTCGCTCAAGGGGTTGTCCCGGCTGTAGTGAGGAAAATCTTCTTCGTTCACACCCCACAATGCCACCAGCGGCCACTCGAGCCCCTTGGCGCTGTGTACCGTCGTAATGAAAACACCCTCTGAAGAGTTCTCTTCAGCGCGATGAGGCAGATTGCTGAAGTTTTCCGGTGCTTGAACGAGCTCTTCTGCCTGTTCGATCAGCACATCGAGCAACCTCACGTCCTCTTCGCCCTTTTCGCGTCGCGCTGCTGCCCGCTTGAGCACCTTTTCCGCATCCAGGCGTTCGACGATCAATTCAAGCAACCGTGCCGGAGGCAGACGTGCCAGACTGGGTAGCTCACAAAGCAGCTCCCAGCGGCGTTTGAGGTTGCGCCGCTGCATGGGCTTGAGCCCTGTCAGCAAGAAATCATGACGCTCTGGCCAGCGCCGATGTGCGGCCAGGTACTGTGCCAGTGCCTGTAGCCGTTCACGAGCCACGAAGGGGGTGGGTTGCGACAGAAGCAGTAACAGGTGCTCCGGGTCCTGCAGCAACCCTGGCTCCCGGGCCAAGCGCAGATATCCCGCCAGCGCTTGAACCAGCGGTAACCGAAAGACAAAGCGATCCTCTCTGGAAAGACGAAAGGGAATGCCGGCGCGCAGCAGTTGAAGCTGTACTGGCACGGACAATGTCCAGCTTCTTACCAGAACGCAGGCTTGATTGAGCGCGCGTCCTTGCTCTTGCCAGCGAGTCAGCTCCTCGATCAGCCGGCCGCACCCCTGTCCGGTATCGATTGTCGTGCAGGGATTGCCCGGCGCCGGCACACACAGCTGATCAGGACGACGACGATTGGCGTGAATGGCATGGTTGGCGGTCAGTGCCAGTGCATGACCATGGCGAAAGGTCGTCGATAGCGGGTAATCCGTGGCGCTGCCAAAGCTGTTGGCAAAGCGCTCGAGCATGTAATCCGGACGCGCCCCTCGCCATTCGTAGATACATTGATTGGCATCCCCCACCACCATCACCTCGGCTTTACTACTGGCCAGCAAGGAAAGCAGCCGCTGCTGAGCCTCGTTGATATCCTGGTACTCGTCGACGATGACATGATCGAGAAAGCCTTGGACTCGGGCACGTGCGCCGGCATCGCGCTCGAGACACCGCAGCGGACGGTAAAGAAGATCCGCGTAGGTCGCTTTTCCATGCTGTTCGAGCAGCGATTCCAACTGGTCGAAGGCCTCGACGAAGTGGCCGGTGTCCGGACCTAGATCGAGACGCTCATAGAACGCGGCCGGCGCGATCATCTCCGCCTTGACCAGCTCGCAGAACTGACTGAGGGTCTCGAGCCGATCGGGCTCCAGGGCTGTCTCCCGGGAGCCATCGTTACTGCTTTCCAAGGCCCGCATGACCGCCTGACGCAAGAGACGTTCTCGCTGCCAATCCGCTAATAATTCTCGAGGAGCAAGATAGCCCCAGCGCGTAAGACTCTGAGTCAGACGGTAACCGATGGAATGAAAGGTGCGCACTTCAGGCAGCGCCTGCCCTGAAGGCGCCAGCGCTGCGAGCTTGGCCGTGAAATCTTCTCGGGCGGCACGATTGAACATCAACACCATGATACGCCGCGCCGGAACGCCCTGCGCCAGCAGGTGAAGCACTCGGGCTACCATGGTGGTGGTCTTGCCGGCTCCAGCCACGGCAGCCACCCGGGCATGTCCTGCACCATGGGCAACCACCGCCTGCTGTTCAGCGGTCAGCTTCACAACGATTCCGTGTCAACGGAGCCTAGGGATTGCCAGACACCTTGGCTGACAATCCCCAGCTCGGTACGGCCCAGCTCGGCCTGATCCTGTCCGGGGCGATGCTCGGCAAGTTCAATCAGACGATAATAGACATTACGATTCAATCGGGCGCTGAGGCCGAAACGCACGCCCACCTCCGGCACTGGCTCACCTTCCGGGGTCTCGCTGATGGTCAATCGATGCTCGCTGCCCAAGACTAGCCGATCACCGACATTGGTGGTCAGGCGCCAGAGCCTCGCATCTCCCTCTTCATTCCACTCTTGATTTGCCTCTCCCTCGCATTCGGCATCGACGATCAGGAAGGGGCGATCCTCGACACGGATGCGCATCTTCTCCACCGGGGTGACCAGATAGTATTCTCCATCCGCCTCCTGGCACAGCACCGTCGACAATAACCTCACGAGGCGCGGTCGAGTGATTACCGCTCCCTCATGGACCCAAGTGCCATCGGCGCGTATTACCAAATCCATGCTGCCGCATCGCTCAGGATTCCATTGGTCAACCGGGGGTATCTTGCCGTCGGATTCGATCTGCGAGAGTAGCGGTTCCAGTGCCATGATGATTCCTTCCTGGCAGACGGTTACGAATGGGCTTTACACCAGATTAGCGTCTACTAGCACTTGCCGCATCTCCTGGGATGCTTGGGGCGCGGCGGCACGGAACAGGCGATAGAAATTGACCGTGGTCTGCATCGCCACTTCGTCGAGGCTGATGCCGCGCTCCCGGGCGATACAGTCGGCCACCTCCACTACCCATTGTGGCTCATTGGGTTTACCGCGGTGCGGCACCGGCGCCAGGTAGGGGCTATCGGTCTCGATCAACAAACGATCCAGCGGAATCATTCGGGCCAGCTCGCGAATCGCCTGCGCATTGCGAAACGTCACGATTCCCGACAGCGATATGAAAAAGCCATGGGCCACGGCCTGACGTGCCATATCGAGATCCTCGGTGAAGCAATGCAATACCCCACCAATGGCCGGGTCGGCATGCTCGCGGATCAGTTCGAGAGTCTCTTCCTTGGCGTCTCGCGTATGCACGATCACTGGCAGCTCGAGCTCGGTGGCGGCTTGCAGATGCCGTTTGAAACGCTCGAACTGTACCTCGCGGCTAACAGCATCGTAGTGATAATCGAGCCCCGTTTCGCCGATGGCCACTACATCGAAGCGCTCGGCGCAGGCCTTGATCGTGTCGACATCCGGCTCGGAATCGACGCTGTGCAGAGGATGCACGCCGGCGGAAATGACGACATCGTCGTGGCGTCGCGCGATGTTGGCCAGCTCTTCAACGTCCTCGAGAGTAACGGCGATAGCCAGAAACTGACTCACGTCCCTAGCTCGAGCAAGGTCCAGGGCCGCATCGAGATCTCCCGAATACGCCGCGAGATCAAGGCGATCGAGATGACAATGGGAATCGACGAACATTGACAAACACTCAGTCGGTGAAATGAAAGCGCTATACTCAGTGACTTATAGGGTGTAGGTGGGAGAGTCACTGTTCAGCTTCCCGGCCAACAGGCTCTCGATGCGATCCCGCACCGCCTGATCGTCGTTGCCGAAATGAATACCCACACCCGGTATGCGGCGTCCCCCCACGCCAGGCGGAGACATCCACACCACATGGCCCGTTACGGGAAGCCGCTCGCTCTCTCCAGGCAGGGTCAGCAGCAGAAAGATCTCTTGACCAAGCGTATAACGCTCCTTGGTGGGAACGAAGAGTCCGCCTCGCTCAAGCATCGGCATATACGCCGAAAGTAACGTCTGCGTATCCTTGATAGTCAAGGACAGCGCCTTTTTTCCAGCCATCTTCAGCCTCTTAGCGACAGTGTTTCAGGAGCGCAGGAGCGCCGACCATCGGACCAGCCAGGCTTCGAGCACCAACTGGGGGTTGGGATTGCCTCCCGCTACCAGCAAACGGCGCTGCTCTTGCGCGTAGTCGAGCAAGCGAAACCAGTCTCGAACCCGTGCATTCTTGACGGCTTGCCGATAAAGCGGCAGAAGATCGAGATTGCGTACGCGCTCGATGTCTCCCGACAAGCCAAGACGAATCAGGTCCTCGAGCCAGGTGATACCGTACCACAGGATGCGATCGACGGCCTGACGCTCCAGACGCGCCGCCTCGGCGACCGGCTCGCCACCACGGATCAGCGCATCGAACAGCTCCTGCAACTCCTGGCGCAACCCGCGGGACTCGGTACTGGCCAGCTCTTTAGCAAGTAACGGCAATCCGCCCGAAACCCTTAGCCAGAATTCAGCGTCATCGCCCTCTCCCAACGCTTCTTGCAACCAAGGCAGACATGCCGACTCCTCTGGCACCCCCAGCGCCCAGTGCTGACACCGGGAACGGATGGTCGCCAGCATACGCGAGGGTACATCCGCCAGCAGAATGAACAGCGTGCTCTCGCCGGGCTCTTCAAGACTCTTGAGCAGCGCATTGGCAGCGGCAACGTTCATGGCCTCCGCCGGCTGCAGAACGATGACACGATAGCCGCCCTGCTGCGCGGTCTGGGCGACGAAGTGATTGACCTCACGAATCGGATCGATGCGTATCTGACGGCTCTTCTCCGCAGGAGAGACTCGCAGCAGATTTGGATGGTACCCCGCCTTCAGCATGTGGCAACCATGACATTCACCACAGGCCGTATCGCTTGAGGTTCGACACAGCGTACGTGCCAGCAAGGCTTCAGCCAGTTCCTGCTTGCCTACCCCGTGAGGACCGGAAAGCAGCAGAGCGTGCGGTAGACGCCCCGTGTCCTGCAGAGCCGTCAGGCGTTTCCATAGCCGTTGCTGCCAAGGCAGGGGCTGCATCAGCATGACGCCCACCAGGACTGCAGGGCATTCTTGATATATTGCTGAACGTCTTGCAGCGGCTGGGCCGCATCGATGATCACAAAACGTTCTGGATCGGCCTCTGCGCGCTTGAGATAGGCCTCGCGAACGGCGGTAAAGAAGTCCGCCCGCTCCTGTTCGAAGCGATCGCGTTCATTGCCCCGCGTGTTGACGCGTTGCTGCGCGGCGCTGACCGGCATGTCCAGCAGCAACGTCAAATCCGGTTGAAGGCCGCGCTGAACCAGCGTTTCGAGCGTGGCGATACGAGCACTATCAATACCGCGCCCGCCCCCTTGATAGGCAAAGGTGGCGTCGGTGAAACGATCACACACGACCCAGGCACCGCGTGCCAGGGCCGGCCGAATGAGTTGCTCGAGATGCTGGGCCCGGGCGGCGAAGATCAGCAACAGTTCAGCATCGACACCCAGAGGTTCCTGCTCGACCGGATCCAGCAGAAGCCGTCGAATGGCTTCGCTACGCGCCGTGCCACCCGGTTCACGGGTACGTACAACCTCGAGCCCCCGCTTTTCCAGAACCTCGCAGACTAGACCAAGGTTGGTGCTCTTTCCGACGCCCTCTCCTCCCTCGAGGGTGATGAAGCGTCCATGGCTTGGCGCATGTCTGTCATCCTGCATGGCGTGTCGAACTCATCGGTTGAGGATATAGCGACGTACCGCCGCATTGTGCTCTTTCAGGCTACGCGAAAAGTGATGGGTGCCATCGCCCTTCGCGACGAAGTAGAGGGTATCACCTTCAGCGGGATCGACCGCAGCTTCCAGGGCAGCACGACCAGGCATGGCAATCGGCGTCGGAGGTAAACCCGCAATCACATAGGTGTTGTAGGGCGTGGAACGTCGTAGATCCGCCCGCGTGATATTGCCATCGTAATCCTCTCCCAAACCGTAGATCACGGTGGGATCAGTCTGCAGGCGCATGCCCTTTTGCAGACGACGCTTGAATACCCCACCTATCTCGCGACGCTCACCGTCGGCGCCGGTCTCGCGTTCGATCAATGAGGCCATGATCAACGCCTCGTAGGGCGAGTCCAACGGCAGATCCTCGCGACGCGCCTTCCAAGCCGCATCCAACTCCGACACCATGCGCTCGTAGGCCTGGCGCAATATGTCGAGATCGCTACTGCCCTTGTGATACCGATAGGTATCCGGAAAGAAACGCCCTTCCGGATGCTGATCCGGGTGCCCCAGCTCAGCCATGACCTCGGCGTCGCTCATCTGTTCGGTGCGCTGGGTCAGTTTGGGCGCGGAGGCTAATAGCTCACGCATCTGATCGAACGTCCATCCTTCGGGGATCGTCAGCGGATAGGTCACGACCTTATCGCTGCCCAGCAGAGCGATGGCTTCCTGGGCGCTCATACCAGGCTCGAGCATGAATTCACCGGCCCGCAGCTGAGGCACGCTATCCGGTGACAGCTTGGCCAGCAAGCGCAGCGACCAATCCTCGGCAAGAATATCGTGTTCCGCGAGATCGCTGACCACGCGGTTAAAGCTCGCGCCTCGCGGTACTTCATAGAGGGTGGATTCATCAATGGTAATGGGTGCGGCCAAGCGCGATTGCCAATAGGTGAAGCCTGCGAAGGCCAACGCTGCCCCTACCACGACGATGACCAGCAACACCTTAAGCACGCGCATGATAAAACCTTCTTCTTAAGCTGTACGCGGATAACCCAACAGCCCGTGGGCCGCCGATTGCAAAGTGCGATGGGCGTCACTCAACGTCCATTGCATGATGATGGTGCCGGTCGAGTCTTCAAGCTGTGTTACCGGCCACAGACCCTGGACCGAGTTGCCGAGCCATAGTGCATCGACGGCATACAAGGTCTCGACGGGAGAAGACACTTCTTCGATCGATTGGCTCGCGAGCAGCGCCGCACGCAACGTGCCGGCCACTCCGCAGCGATCAAGACACGGTGTCTCGAGGCGTCCGTCGCGCAACCAGAACAGGTTCATGCAGGTGCCTTCCACCAGAGCGCCGTCACTATCACACAGCAGCCCCTCGACAATGCCTTCGTCACACCATTCCTGACGGGCGAGCACGTTTTCCAGGCGATTGAGATGTTTGAGTCCGGCCAGGTGTGGCTGTAGCCCGAGTCGCAGCTCGCATAACCGCACCCGAACCCCCTCTTGCCAACGCTCACCTTGCGGGGCAAAGGATGACAGCTGCCAATACAGCCGCGGCTCGGGTGACGCGGGAGGGCAATACCCTCGCCCACCGCTACCGCGAGTGAGAATGATCTTCAGTAGCCATAGTCCCGGCTCGGCCCTGGCCGGTAGCGCATCGAGAGTCTCACGGGTGGGCATGGGGATGCCCAGACGTTCACAGCCCCGAGCCAGGCGCTCGAGATGCTCAGGCCACAATAGTGGTTCGCCGTCCCGGATCAGGACGGTCTCGAACAGACCGTCCCCATAGGCGAAACCGCGATCATCGATTGGGACTGTTTCATCACCCATGTTCATCATTCATGAATCAGAGACGACCGAAGATCAACGACCCATTGGTACCGCCAAACCCGAAAGAGTTGGACAGGGCATACTCGAGGGTCATCTGTCGCGCGGTATGCGGTACGTAATCGAGTACGCAGCCTTCCTGCGGGTTGTCCAGGTTGATGGTCGGTGGCGCAACCTGATCGCGCAATGCCAGGATACTGAAAATGGCTTCGACAGCGCCGGCCGCCCCCAGCAGATGACCGATCATCGACTTGGTCGAACTGACCGCCACTGAGTCGGCCGCCGAGCCCATGACCTCCTGGATGGCGTAGCTTTCTGCCAGATCGCCGGTCTGAGTGGAGGTACCGTGGGCATTGATATAGCCGATTTGCGAAGGATCGATCTCGGCATCGCGAATGGCGTTTCGCATCGCCATCGCTGCACCACGACCATCCTCGGGAGGTGCGGTCATGTGGTGAGCGTCATCGCTCATGCCGAATCCCTTGATTTCGGCATAGATGGGAGCCCCCCGCTCTTTGGCGTGCTCGTACTCCTCAAGGACCAACACACCCGCGCCATCGGAGAGCACGAAGCCATCCCGGTCCCGGTCCCAGGGGCGGCTCGCCGCTTCCGGGTCATCGTTGCGTGTGGACAGCGCCCGAGCCGCGGAAAAGCCCCCCAGCCCCAGGGGCGTCGTCGCCATCTCGGAGCCACCGCAAATCATCACATCCGCATCGCCATAGGCGATGGTGCGTGCGCCGTAACCAATATTATGGGTGCCGGTAGTGCACGCCGTGGTAATGGCAATATTGGGACCACGGAAGCCGTGTTGAATCGCCAGATTGCCGGCGATCATGTTGATGATCGAACCAGGCACGAAGAAGGGTGAGATACGCCGTGCACCGCCCTTGTGCAGGGCATTGTGATTATGCTCGATCATCGGCAAACCACCGATGCCAGACCCGATAGCCACTCCAATACGATGGGCGTTGTGTTCATTGCATTCGAGGCCCGCGTCGGCGATCGCCTGACCGCCGGCGGCAATGCCGTATTGAATGAACAAGTCCATCTTGCGTGCATCCTTGGGATTCAGATAAGGACTGATATCGAAATCCTTGACTGATCCACCGAAGCGCGTATTGAAGCCACTGGTATCGAAATGCTCGAGGGGGGCGATACCGCTTCTGCCTGACAGAATGCTGTCCCAGCTTTCCTTGACGGTGTTTCCGACCGGTGTCACCAGACCCAGTCCGGTCACCACGACCCTTCTACGAGGCATCAGCTTTCCTCCAGACGTCCAAAATCGTGCGCACGTGCATGTCACATCGCTGTGGCGCGCATTATACCCGAAGCGAAGCGGCTGTGGGTCAATGCCATCCAAAACAAAAGCCGCTCTGTTTCCAGAACGGCTTTCGCAAATACAAGCGACTGGTAATGCATTTACGCCATCTTATTGATGAGAAACGACGTAATCGATCGCTTCCTGCACGGTCGTGATCTTCTCGGCTTCCTCGTCGGGGATTTCGGTGTCGAATTCCTCTTCAAGCGCCATCACCAGTTCGACAGTATCCAGGGAATCGGCACCGAGGTCTTCGGTAAAGGAAGACGTGTTCTGGATATCATCTTCCTTGACGTTCAGGCGCTCTGCCACGACTTTCTTTACACGTTCTTCGATGGTGCTCATTACGTTGCTACTCCTAATGGTACATATCCGCCGGCAAAAACTGCCGGGTAGTTTATAGACGGCCTCTGATCGACGCAACCGAGGCGCTATCCGACAGCCTAACGCATATTCATGCCACCGTTGACTTGCAACGTCTCTCCGGTGATGTAGCCCGCTGCGTCACTGGTCAGAAAACCCACAGCGGCTGCGATTTCCTCAGGTTTACCTAGTCGAGCCAGCGGTATCTGACCCAATAATGACGCTTGCTGATCCTGCGGCAGTTTTTCGGTCATGTCCGTTGCAATGAACCCCGGCGCCACCGCATTGACGGTAATGTTGCGGGACGCCACCTCACGAGCCAGTGCCCGAGTGAAACCTTCCATGCCGGCCTTGGCGGCCGCGTAGTTGGACTGGCCAAGATTTCCCATTGACGCAACGACCGAGCTGATACTGACGATACGCCCGAAGCGTGCTTTAGTCATGCCGCGAATACAAGCCTTGGTGACACGATAAACGGACTTGAGATTGGTATCGAGCACCGCGTCCCATTCATCTTCTTTCATGCGCATCAATAGATTGTCACGAGTGATGCCAGCATTGTTGACCAACAGAGTAGGTGCGCCGAAACGCTCACTGATCGCCGCAATCAACGCATCGACACTGGCTTGATCGGTGACATCGAGCATCTGGCCTGCCCCCTCGATGCCCCGATCCTTGAGATCGGCATCGATGTGGCTGGCGCCCTGTTCGCTGGTCGCGGTACCGATTACCACATGCCCCTGGCGACCGAGTTCGTGAGCGATGGCGCGGCCAATACCGCGGCTGGCACCGGTAATCAGTGCAATTCTGGGTTCGCTTGTCGTCATGGCGTTTCCCGAAGTGAGTCGTTGGTATTATTGATCGATATTGCCGTGGGCCAGTTCGAGCGCCGCAGCAAGACTGTCGGGGTCGTTGGCGGACAACCCCTTGGCGTTTCGCGCAATACGCTTGTTGAGTCCCGTGAGCACCTTGCCTGGACCACATTCGATGAAGGTCTGCGCACCCTGTCCCTGCATGGCCTCGACACATTCTGTCCAGCGCACTGGACGATAGAGCTGCTCGACGAGGCGAGTTCGCAGTGTCTCGACGTCCTTGGGAGCGCTGGCATCGACATTCTGGAATACTTTATAGCGCGGCGGCTTGATTTCAATAGTCTCCATCGCTGCGGCCAGGCGTTCCGCCGCGGGTTCCATCAATGCACAATGCGAGGGAACCGATACTGGCAACGGGATGGCGCGTTTGGCTCCAGCTTCCTGACAGGACGTGATGGCACGCTCGACGGCAGCCTTGCCCCCGGCGATGACGATCTGTCCCGGTGCATTGTAGTTGACCGGGGCAACCACCTCACCCTGAGCGGCATCGCGACAAGCAAGTTCCACTGCCGCATCATCGAGTCCGAGGATGGCCGCCATGGCGCCCTCACCCGCCGGTACTGCCGCTTGCATGGCGTCACCACGCAGCTTGACTAGACGCACCCCCTCGGCAAAGCTCATCGCACCGGCACATACCAGCGCACTGTATTCGCCCAGACTGTGACCCGCCATGGCAACCGGCCGCGGGCCTTCCAACTCTTGCCAGACACGCCAGATGGCAATGCTCGAGGTGAGAAGTGCGGGCTGGGTGCAGGCAGTGGCGTTGAGCGCCTCCTCGGGCCCCTCCTGCACCACCTGCCAGAGATTATAGCCAAGTGCGTCCGCAGCCTCTTCGAAGGTCGTGCGCACCACACTATAACGTTCCGCCAGCTCTCGCAGCATGCCTACATGCTGGGAGCCCTGTCCCGGAAACACCAAGGCCAGGGATTGGGTCATGACATTCACCTTTCAGGGATTAGAATCATCGGTTCTCGAACGCGATACGCCGTCAAGACAGCAGGAAACGTCCGTCTCTTTCGCTAGAGTAGCCCGCTGGCCCAGTTCTCGCTCAAGATGCATCGGCAGATTGATACGCACCTCCTGCATTGCCCGGAATATGGCATACGTAAAACCCAACGCGCTGGCACGCCCATGACTCTTGACGACGATGCCCGACAATCCCAGCAAACTAGCACCATTGTAGCGTACCGGATCGAGCTGGCGACGCAGACGCTGCAGTGCCGGTCGTGCCAGCAAGCCCACCAGGCGACTCCCCCAATGGGCATGGAAAGTAGCCTGCATCCGCCCAATCAGCATGTGCGCCAAGCCTTCGCTTGCCTTGAGCACGATATTGCCGACGAAACCATCACAGACCACTACATCCGCCTCACCACTGAACAAGCCATCGCCCTCGACGAACCCCACGTAGTGGATGCCGGGCAACTCTCTGAGCATCGTATCGGCAGCACGAACACTGGCCGTTCCCTTGGTTGCCTCTACCCCGACATTAAGCAGGGCTACCCGGGGATGCGGCAAGCCATCTACGCGGCGCGCCATGACATCGCCCATCAAGGCGAATTCCACCAGCCTCGAAGCGGATGCCTCGATATTGGCGCCCATGTCGAGCATGTAACAGCGCCCACCGTTTCGAGTGGGTATTGCCGTGCTTATCGCCGGGCGCGGTATGCCGGCTACAGTGCCCAGCGCGCGTCTCGACAAGGCCATGAGCGCGGCAGTGTTACCCGCACTCACCCCCGCGTCCGCCCGACCCGACGCCACGTCATCGAGCATCATCGCCAGGCTGCTGGTGCGTGGTGCGCGCAGAGCACGAGTGAGTTTCATGTCTTGAGAGACGATATCCGGCGCATGAACCATACTTAACCGCGCCTTCGCTGCCTGCAGGGACTTGGGCAAGCGCGACAATTCATCTCGTAGCACTTCCTGCGGACCATACAGACATACCTGAAGCTCAGAATGGGCGATCAGAGCCTCGCTCGTACCGTGAACAGTAGCGCGGGGACCGAGGTCCCCGCCCATGGCATCGATAGCGATCTTCACGCTCGACTCCGAAACGTCGCCCGTGGCAATAGTGCTTAGACGTCGATGACCTTGCGGCCGCGATAGAACCCATCCGACGCAATATGATGACGACGATGAGTAGTACCGGTTTCCTTATCCTGGGACAGTGTGGGCGCAGAGAGTGCGTCGTGACTACGGCGCATGCCACGCTTGGAACGAGTTTTACGGTTCTGTTGAACTGCCATGAGAGATCACTCCAGAGTGTATCGGTATCGAATCAATGTTTTTTCTTCAAGGCACGAAGCACCTCGAAGGGGCTAGCAGCGGGCCGCTCCGACGACTCGGGCAAGGTGCCGCTACTCAGCTGATCCGGCGAAACGGCACAATCCGTTTCGTCGTGATAGACCACCTGCGGCAGACTGAGGATCAATTCATCCTCCAGCATCAACTGCAGATTGAGCTGTTCGTTTTCCACCACCACCGGCTCGTAGGCGGCCGGCAGGTTCGCCGCCATCGCATCATCGCTCACCATTCCCAACAGGAAATGACTATCGATGACGACCGGCATGGACTCAAGGCAGCGCTTACAGGCTAGGTCCAGCGTCGTCTTCACCCATCCTTCGATGAGACGGCGTCCTTGGGCATCCTGGGCGAACTCAAGACACACCTGGGCATCGCCCTGCTGCTCCCCTGCCTCTTCCCGCAAACGCACCATCTCCTCGAGAGACACTGCGCCTTCGAGATGCTCGCCGCTGGCGGCCAAACGGTACGGTTCGACCTGTAAAGGAAGTCTTGTGGTTGACATAAGCGCGCAATGATAGGGATTCCCCCCAGGCGTGTCAAAGCGGCTGTGGGATAAGCCTATACAAGTGCCACGCCGACACGGCAAACTGCGTCGAGTACGACCATGAACGCCCGGGAGCGACAGGATGAGTAAACAGTCACGTTTGATTCTTGCCTCTGGATCACGCTGGCGCAGACAGCTTCTCGAGCGGCTCGGCATTCCCTTTACCTGGGCCAGCCCCGACATCGACGAAACGCGCAAGTCCGAGGAGTCGCCTGCTGCACTGGTGCATCGCCTGGCGCTAGGCAAGGCCTTGCGTCTGGCAGATGATTATCCTAGCCACCTGATCATCGGCTCGGATCAGGTGGCAGTATTCGAGGATGATATCCTGGGCAAGCCTGGCGACGCAGCTACCGCCCAGGCCACGCTGGCGCGCTTCTCGGGTCAGAGGGTGCGTTTTCTCACCGGTCTGGCCCTGATCGATACCGCACGGGATTGGCAGCGCGTCTGCCATGAACGCTATGACGTCGTGTTTCGCGACTTGAGCAGCACCGAAATCGAACGTTATGTCGAGCGCGAGCAGCCCTTCGACAGTGCGGGCAGCTTTCGCATGGAGGGCCTGGGCATCACGCTTTTCGAACGCCTTGAAGGCGATGACCCCAATACCCTCATCGGCCTGCCCTTGATTCGTCTTTGCGCCCTGCTACGTGAAGCGGGGCTGGATCCATTGATCGATTCATCGCGCGATCAGGGCAGCTCATAGCGAAGTGGCGAGGCTGTCTGGGGCACACCCAGCCACTCGGCGGCAACGCGACCGAACTGACGCGACAGGCGCTCAAAAGGATCCAGCGCCGGCGTGTAATCGCGGGTGCGGGCTTCTCCCAAGCGCTCCCGCGCCAGTTGATCGAGACTCTTCAAACCATCGATGAGCCCGAGCTCGGTGGCCTGTTCGCCGGTCCATATCAACCCCGAGAACAACTTGGGATCGTCGCCCAGACGTTCGCCACGCCCAGTCTTGACGTCGTCGATGAACTGCTGATGAGTCGTTTCCAGCACCTGCTGCCAGAACTGGCGCTGATCCGGGGCGATATCACTGAACGGGTCGAGAAACGCCTTGTTCTCGCCGGCAGTGAACACACGGCGCTCGATACCCAGGCGCTCGATGGCCCCCTGCAAGCCAAAGCCGGAATAGATGACACCAATGGAGCCCACCAGGCTTGCCGGAGCGGCATAAATATCATCCGCGCCTGCCGCGACATAATAGGCGCCGCTGGCGCCGATATCCTCGATGACGGCCAGAATCGGTTTGTCCCCGGTCTGACGTAGACGACGAATCTCGTCGAATATGCGCTGGGACTGCACCGGACTCCCCCCGGGACTATTGATCTGCAGCACCACGGCCTGGGTCTCGTCATTCTCCCAGGCGCGCTGCAGACCCTTGTTGATACGCTCGGCACTCGCCTCGCTCTCGCCATCGATCACACCCTCGACCCGGACCACCCCAAGATGAGGACCGATCGGCGACGGCGTCATGCCGGCAAAGAACAGGCTATAAAGGCTGGTGGCCAGCAGGCTCAGGATCAGCACCGCAAACAAGAAGCGAAAGAATAGCTTCCAGCGCCGGGAACGACGCTGTTCGACGAGCACGCCCCCAATCCAGCGATCCATCATCTCCAATTGCGCCAGGCGCTGGCGTTCGCGTAGCGTATCGGCATCTTCGTTTCGTGCCTGCACTTCGGCCTCTTCACTAGCTGCGCGACGGCGGGGGTCGTCGCGGTCTAATTCGGGGCCGTCGGTCCACTCATCGTAGCGCTTGTCGTCACTCATGGTTCAATCTCATCAAGTCAATCAATCGTGTAGCCAGTCGACCAGTTCAGGAAAAGCGCTGGCAGTAAAAACAGGCTCGCTCACGGCCAGACGATCGGGAGCGTGCACCCCATAGGTGACCGCCAATCGATCCATGCCCAGGGCACGCGCCATTTCCATGTCATATTCGGTATCGCCCACCATCAGGGCTTCTTGAACGCCAACGCCGGTTTCGATCAGCAACTCCTCGAGCATCCGAGGATGCGGCTTGGACAGGGTTTCGTCCGCGGTGCGGCTAGCGTGGAACCAGTGGCCGCTACCCGTGGATTCGAATGCTCGATCAAGTCCACGCCGACTCTTGCCGGTGGCCACCGCCAGGCGAATGGTCTGATTGTCGCGTAAGCGCCGAATCCCTGCCTCGACCCCGGCAAAGAACGGCATCGGCGCCTGATCGGCATTGACAAAGTGATGGCTGTAGCGCACCCGCAACGCCTCGGCTTGACCGGCGGGCATACCCGGGCACATGCGCTCGATCGCCTCGGGAAGCCCCAGACCGATGATGTCACGCACACTGTCGGCACCAAGCGGTCCCCAGCCCACATCCAACGCCGCCGCTTGCATGCAGGTAACGATCCGCGTCTCCGAATCCATCAGCGTACCGTCCCAATCAAAGATCACCAATCGGTAGCGCATTCTTTCTCCATATCACTTAAAAAAGGTCAACTCATATCAACCGCGCGCTCGGGCCAGCACGCCCTCCAGTGTCGATCCCAACGGCGCCTTGATATGCACCGCCCGCCCACTGGTGGGCTCAGGAAACGTCAAGGCCGCCGCATGCAGAAATAGCCGCTCGAGCCCCAACCTCATCGCCAGATGCTGCCCTTCCCGGCTACCGTACTTGTCGTCACCAAGGAGCGAATGGCCGGCATGAGCGGCATGCACGCGGATCTGATGGGTACGCCCGGTGATCGGCTCGACCTCTACCAGGGTGGCGTTGACGAAGGTCTCGCGCACCGCAAAGCGGGTCCGGGAGACCTTGCCCTGGGGGTCGACTCTCACGCGGCGCTCACCATTGCCCGCATCGAAACGGTCGAGCCGAGCGCTGACATAATCACGCCTCGCCGGCCAGCGCCCCTGAACGAGGGCCAGGTATTGCTTGTCCATCTGGCGCTGCTTGAGCGCCGTGTTGAGAGTCAACAACGCCGAGCGTGACTTGGCCAGCAGCAGACATCCCGAGGTATCGCGATCCAGACGGTGAACCAGTTCGAGGAAATCGAGATCCTCGCGCACCTGGCGCAGTGCCTCGATCAGACCGATCTTGACCCCACTGCCGCCATGAACGGCCAATCCCGATGGCTTGTTGATCACAAGCCAATCGGGACCTTCTACCAGCACGCTGCCGGCTAGCAGATTGCGCAGATTGTCGCTGACGTCCCGCACCGCAACCTCGGGCGCCAGACGCAGCGGTGGAATACGCACAAGATCGCCGGACTCCAGCCGATAATCGACCTTGACCCGCTTCTTGTTCACGCGCACTTCGCCCTTGCGCAGGATACGATAGACCAATGCCTTGGGCGCACCCTTGAGACGCGTGCGCAAGAAGTTGTCGATGCGTTGTCCGGCCTGGGCTTCGCCAATTTCAACCCACTGCACCTCGCGACCCTCGGCCATTTTCTCTCCTCACGCCAGTCCGGCAAAACCAGCATCTTACCTCAGCACGCGCTCTTTCGGGCCAATTGCCGTCAAGAGGCTTAACTGTTATATTCCAGCTTACTCTGATAAGTAAAACCGACTTGTCACAACGCCTGCACGACATACACGTAGGCTAGAGTCACGATTACGGCGAACAGGGCTTGGGCCCTGCCGCCAAAGCAGCAACGATGTTACGCCACGCCCGAGTCCCGGACCGACCCTGATGCAGGGCTGTCACGACACGACGGGAGTTACCAATACCGTGCCGGAGGCCGGCGTCGGCGAACCGAACAAATGCCAGGTGTCTGGCGGTGACTGCAGGGCCGGACGGGGAATTTTGAATGACATCCCGCCGTAACATGTCTTGCCGCCGTCGCGTACTCAACATGATCTTGTAGCACTCTTCTCCTGACGAGTGTTGATTGTATTTTCACGACATGAGATGAGCACAACACAACGCACGAAGCGGTTCGTCGTCGTCGACATAGGGAATCGCTGACACAATCGACGCGTGGGTGAAACCGTCTTCGATCAACGTGAAGAACCTGGGTTCATCCACCAGACATTTAAGCAGCGTCTCCTCGAGGGCCGCCATCCGGCGCGCCTTTAATAGCGAGACAACATGAAACGAATGCTCATCAATGCGACCCAGCCTGAAGAGTTGCGCGTCGCGTTAGTCGATGGACAGCGCCTTTACGATCTGGATATCGAGTCCGGCGCCCGCGAACAGAAAAAAGCCAATATCTATCGTGGCAAGATCACCCGGGTAGAACCCTCCCTTGAAGCCGCCTTCGTCGATTTCGGCGCCGAGCGTCATGGCTTCCTGCCATTGAAAGAGATTTCCCGCGAGTATTTTTCCAAGGAGCCCTCCGGTCGCCCCAATATCAAGGAAGTGATCAAGGAAGGTCAGGAAGTCATCGTCCAGGTCGATAAGGAAGAACGGGGTAATAAAGGCGCCGCCCTGACCACTTTCGTCAGTCTTGCCGGACGCTTTTTGGTGCTGATGCCCAACAACCCCCGGGCCGGCGGTATCTCACGGCGCATCGAAGGCGATGAACGTGCCCAGCTCAAGGACGCCATGAGTCAGCTCACTCTACCCAACGAGATGGGCGTGATCGTGCGCACCGCCGGTATCGGCCGCAGCACCGAAGAACTGCAATGGGACCTGGATTATCTCGCCCAGGTCTGGGAGGCGATCACTGCGGAAGCGACCAAGCGGTCTGCCCCGTTTCTGATCTATCGCGAATCCAATGTCATCATCCGCGCCATGCGCGACTACTTGCGCCATGACATCGGCGAAGTATTGGTCGACAGCCCCGAGGTACACCAGGAAGCCCTGGGATTCATCCGTCAGGTGATGCCTTCCTACCAACAGAAGATCAAACTCTACGCCGATGACGTGCCGCTGTTCTCGCGGTTCCAGATCGAGAGCCAGATCGAGACCGCCTACCAGCGTGAGGTCAAGCTGCCTTCCGGTGGCTCGGTGGTGATCGATCATACCGAGGCACTGGTGTCCATCGACATCAACTCTGCCCGCGCCACCCGGGGCAGCGACATCGAAGAAACCGCGCTGCAGACCAATCTCGAAGCGGCGGACGAGATCACTCGACAACTGCGCCTGCGCGATATCGGTGGCCTGGTGGTCATCGACTTCATCGACATGTCGCCAGCCCGCAATCAGCGCGAAGTCGAGAACCGTATGCGCGATGCGCTCAAGATCGATCGTGCTCGGGTACAAATCGGGCGCATCTCGCGCTTCGGCCTGATGGAGATGTCACGTCAGCGTCTTCGCCCTTCCCTGGGGGAAACCAGTGGCGTGGTCTGCCCGCGCTGCGACGGCCAGGGCACCATTCGCGACGTGCGTTCGATCTCGCTTTCCATCATGCGTCTCATCGAAGAAGAAGCGATGAAAGAGCGTAGCGCGCAGATTCGCGCCATTCTACCGGTACCGGTGGCGACCTATCTGCTCAACGAGAAGCGCTCCATCCTCGCGGATATCGAGCAGCGCCAGGATGTCCGCGTGGTATTGTTGCCCAGCCCCGAAATGTCGACGCCGCACTACGACGTTCAGCGCCTGCGTGATGATCATCTGGGAGAAGATGACGAAGCCAAGTCCAGCTTCGAACTCGCGACGGATACCGAGGTGGGCAAAGAGCCTGATCCCTCCTTCGAGAAGCCGATCCAACGTACCGAGGCGGCGGTCAAAAGTGTCGCTCACACGACACCGGCACCGGACTCACTGCAACGCCAGAAAGAGCCCGCTTCTGCCCCGAGTGCCGTGAATGCCGCGGCCTCTTCTTCCGGGCTGCTGGGCCGTCTTGTCAAAGGCTTCAACAAGCTGATCGGCGGCGCTGAAGAGACCACGTCATCCCCAGGCTCAACCAATCCCGCGCGCTCATCCCAGGACAATCGTCGCTCATCGGCTCGTACAAACGATCAAGAGCAGCGTAACGAGCGCTCCAATCGCAATACGAATCAGCGTCGCCGCCGCGATGCAAGCGATGACGATCAGCGCGGCGAACGCAAAGCCTCTCGTGGCGACCGTCAGGAAGCCGATAATCGGACCACGCGCGATAACCGCTCCGCCAAGCAGGAAGACAAATCCTCACAGCGCAGCAAGGCACGCCAGGATGACAACACGGCGGGCGGCGGCGCGCAGAAATCGGACAAGAGTGAAAAGCCCGAGAGCAAGCCTCGCCGCGACAATCGCAAGGGTCGCGACGATCAGCGCGATAGCAAATCTCAGGCCCAGCCCGAAAAGAACGGCGACAAGAACGTCGAAAAGGCGACCGAGCAGAAAAAAGCCAAGGATGAGAACAAGGTTGACGATGGCACGCCCAAGCGTACCCGCAACAACCCGCGCCAGCGCAGTCGCAAGCATGCGCTGAATCCTCAGGCCGTAGCCGAGCAGGAGCGTCTGCAGCGCGAAGCAAGTGCGGATGGCGTTTCTGCGCCATCAACCAGCGTTGCGGAAGACACTTCTCAATCGGTGGCCGCCGCAGCCGATGGCAGCCACAGTGCCACAGAGGCTGAACCGGCCCGCCAGGCAAGCTCTGAATCCAGCGACCCCAAGGTTGCTCCCACCGCAGAGCGCGCCGCCTTTGCTCGGAAGCAGCACGGTCCGGGCGATGCCGACAACATCGGCGGGGCATCATCGGCCACCACCACCGAGACATTGAATTCGGGCGACAGCGCTCCGCAGGATCAGCAAACGGCACCGGATACCGCTGACACGGCACCTGATGCAAACGTGGCGATTCCCGTTGATTCAGCACGGCCGGATGAGAATGAGAGTTCCAAAGCCGGCAACAAACGTCGATCGTCCAGAGCCAAACCGGCGCACGCCAAGGCGAACAACGCTGTAGTCCCTCAGTCAAGTGAGTCCGCTGGGACACCCGTTGCATCTGGTGAAACGCCCGACGATGAAGCACGACGCCCCGCAACCGCCGAGACGAACGTGACATCCAGCGATCTTCAAAACGATCACCAGATGGCCCAGGCCAGCGACACCCGCGAACCGATCGTGGAAAGGTCCCAAGCCCCTTCCGACAATACAGCGGATATCGCAGCATCCAAGCCGTCCAGCGAAAGCACCCAAGACGAGGCCGCCTCCGGAAAAGCCGACGCCGGGAATAGCGCCACGACGCAGCATCAAGAACCGTCGTCAAGCCAAGAGGAAACCAGGGCGCAGGAGAACGATCCGGCAGCGGCCTCTACCGCAGTAGATACAACATCTTCAATGGATGCAAAGCCGAAGGATGCCCCGACAGCTGAAGTATCCGGCCCGTCGACGCCGAGTGACGATCGATCCGTCCGTCGCCGTCGTGCCCATAACGATCCGCGGGAAAAACGCCGCAATCAGCAAGGCCAGGCGAAGGATGGCAGCTGAGGCCTGAGAGTATCGCGCCCTACTCTAGAGCGCGGTATCGCCATGTCGGATCGCACAGGAGAGTGCCCGAGAATCTCGATTCTCGGGCACTTTCTTGCCATTTCCATCAATCCCAGGTCAGCTGGCGGCGATTAAGAAAGGTCGTCAGAGCACGAATCAAATGACCGGCGTCCTTGCTACCCGCAGTTTCGCGGATTGAGTGCATGGCCCATTGCGCAACCCCTACGTCCAGCGTCGGCACGCCAAGCTCCGTGGCGGTGATGGGGCCGATAGTGCTACCACATCCCATGTCGGCGCGGGTGACGAAGGTCTGTACCGGTACCTCGGCGTCACGACATACGTCGCGAAATAACGCGGCGGTGACGCTATTGGTGGCATAGCGCTGATTGGCATTGACCTTGATCACGGGACCACCGTTGAGCGAAGGACCGTGGGCGGCGTCATGCTTGTCGCTGAAATTGGGATGCAAGGCATGGGCGTTATCGCAGGAAATCATGCAGGAGGATTGAATCAGACGACTCCACTCCTGCTCACTGCTGTCCCCCAACTGCTCGACGACACGTCGCAGGACATCCAGCAAAAAGGGTCCCTGAGCGCCACTGGTGCTGGCGCTACCGACCTCTTCATGATCGTTGGCCACCAGCACGGCACCCTGGGTTCCATCGCTTTCCAGCAAGGCTTCCATGCCGATGAAACAGGACAGCAGATTGTCGAGTCGAGCGCTGGCGATCAGGTCGGCGTTGACCCCGACCACCGCCGGCGGCTGAGTGTCGTAAAAGCAGAGTTCGAAACTGAGAATATCCGCCTGCTTCAGCTCGTGCTGTTCTTCTAGCCATGTCCTGAGCAGAGTCTCGAACGCCTCGGACTTACCGCTTCCCTGGCATAGCACCGGCGCCATCTGGGTCTGCGGATTGATGGGACGCCCATTGTTGACGTCGCGATCCAGATGAATAGCCAGGCTGGGTACCATGGCGACGGCATGCTTCGTATCGAGCAACAGACTTTGCAATCGACCATCGCCATGACGGACATGCACGCGACCGGCCAGGGCCAGATCGCGGTCGAACCAGGGAGCCAATAGTGCGCCGCCATAGACCTCGACACCCAGTTGCAACCAGTCTCCGGCATTGAGCGCCGCGTTGGGTTTGAGTCGCAGTCCTGGGCTATCGGTATGAGCGCCTATCATGCGCAGTGCCGAGAGCGGATCATGGGGTAGCTGTAACGCAATGAGTGAAGAATCGTTACGCGTCACCACGACCCGCTCGCCTGCTTTCAACTCCCAGGCTTGCGTCTCGTGCAGGCGACGAAACCCCGCCTGTTCAAGCCGCTCCAACATGTTCTGCGTGGCATGCCAGGGCGTGGGCGAATGCTCTAGAAACCGCAGAAGTCGTTTGACGATTGGGTCAAGGGACATGCTAATCCTTATCAAGAGTCTATTTATCACGTAACAGGCTGCTACAATGGCTCCCGGCGTACATAGGAGCCACCCTGCAATCCTTGGACCAAGTACGAAACCGATGACTGAAAGCGGAACTCTGGTCGCCTGACGTGTCTCTTTATAGAGATCGCGCGCTCGAGCGGCCACATGCTTTTCACCCTTTTCGCGCCTTTTACGCCTTTCACAACAAAGGACCAAGGAATTTAGTTTACATGAAACCTGGAGTGCTTCATCAATGAGCCTGATTGCAGCTACTCGGTGCTGCGCCACAGTCATCTCGCTGCTGGTCGCGTTGAGCGCCTCGGCCCTTGCCGAGCCGAGCCCTACGGATTCCCAACGTCAGGCCGCCACCGAGGTTGCCGAATCGCTGCGCTATGGCCACTATGCCGATATCACCCTGGACGATGCCTGGTCGGAGCGAGCTTTCACCCAGTTGCTGAATGTACTGGATTCCCAGCGTGCCTACCTTTTGCAGCGTGACATCGACGCTTTCGAGGATTTACGTACCACCCTCGATGACGCTCTTTTCGAGGGCCGACTCGAGCGGGTC
The DNA here is from genome assembly GCF_049808615.1 of Halomonas sp. GXIMD04776. NCBI lineage: Bacteria > Pseudomonadati > Pseudomonadota > Gammaproteobacteria > Oceanospirillales > Halomonadaceae > Halomonas > Halomonas sp. GXIMD04776. The sequence continues at coordinate 127,818 of NZ_JBNCAN010000008.1, forward strand.
TACGAATTCTACGGTCGGTACCAGGATCGTCTCGAAGCACGCCTCGAATGGCTGATTGCCAGGATCGATGAAGGGCTCGACTTCGATTATTCGAGCAATGAACGCCTGGTCATCGAGCGCGACGACGCGGCCTGGGAAAGGACCCCCAAAGCACTGGATGCGCTATGGCTAAGGCGCCTGAAGAACGCGGCCCTCTCTCTCGCGCTGAGTGATCAGAGTCCTCAGGAAATACAGGAAACGCTGCGCGAACGCTATGCCGGACAGCTGTCGCGCCTGCGCCAGACAAACGCCGAAGATGTCTTTGGCTTGTTCATGGCCGGGGTCACCAGCACGGCCGATCCGCATACCGAGTATCTCTCTCCACGCCAAGGGGAGTCCTTCGATATTCAGATGAAGCTCTCGCTGGAGGGCATCGGTGCCTTGCTGCAATCGGAGGGGGAATACGTCAAGGTCTCGAGTCTTGTCGCCGGTGGGCCGGCGGACAAGAGTGGCGTGCTGCAACCCGCGGATCGTATCGTCGGCGTAGGCCAGGGCGAAGAAGGCGAGATGACCAATGTCGTGGGCATGCGCCTGGACGAAGTGGTCGATCTGATCCGAGGGCCCAAGGGCTCCACGGTGCGTCTGGACGTCATTCCGGCCAAGGCGGTGGATGTGACCCGCTCCCGGGTCGTCAAGATCGTGCGTGACACGGTCAAACTCGAGGACCAGGCGGCCCACAGCGAAGTCATCACCCTGGAGCGCGAGGGCAAGGAGCAACGCATCGGCGTCATCGAGATACCTACCTTCTATGTCGATTTCGATGCCTGGCAGGCCGGTGAGCAGGATTATCGGAGTACGACCCGCGATGTAGCCAAAGAGATCGAGAAGCTCAAGGCCAAAGGCGTGGAGGGTATCGTGCTGGATCTGCGCAACGACGGTGGCGGTGCCTTGCAGGAAGCCAATTCGCTGATTGGCTTGTTCATCGATCGTGGCCCCACGGTTCAAGTGCGTGACGCCCAGGGCCGTATAAGCCTGTATGGCGACACCGACAGCGGCAGTGTTTACGAGGGCCCGTTGGCGGTACTCGTCAATCGGCTTTCCGCCTCGGCATCCGAGATCGTGGCCGGGGCTATCCAGGATTACGGACGCGGCCTGGTGCTTGGCAATCGCACCTTCGGCAAGGGCACCGTACAAACGCTCAACGATCTGAATCATGGCCAGATCAAACTGACCCGCGCCAAGTTTTATCGCATCTCCGGGGAGAGCACACAGCATCGTGGCGTCTACCCCGACCTGGAATTTCCCAATCTGGTCGATCCGGAGTTGATCGGCGAAAGCACCCTCGATAATGCGCTGCCCTGGGATACGGTACGTCCGGTGCAGTATCGGCAGTACGGTACTCCCGACCAGTACCTCCCTGTCCTCAAGAAAAAGCATGAGCAGCGCATCGGCAAGGACGCCAACTTCATTTATCTCGAGCGCCAAGCGGCGCTGACCAAGCAGTTGCGAGAACAGCAGACCACCATCAGCCTCAACCGGGAACAGCGTAAGCGCGAGATGCAAGCTCAGGAGCTCGAGCAACTGGCACTGGAGAACCAGCGTCGCCGCGCCTTGGGTCTCGAACCTCTCGAGGACTGGACCGACGACACGGATGAGGAAACGCCGGACAAGGAGGAGGATGAGCCCATCGACCGCGCTCAGGTCGTGGAAGCGGGGCAAATCCTGCTCGACTATGCTTTGTTGACCCAGGACGATTGAGTGTAACGACTCGCCCGCTCCCGCGAGTGGGCGATGCACGCTCCCCGGCTATCATCGATGCTTTCTCGTCCACAGCTCATCGCCATCCTGGCATTATCCTCGCTGCTGGCTTTGCCGGCAGCGGTGACGGCAAAAGAACTGGACTGCCCCGCCTGGACAGCCGAGCAGGCTCGGCAGGCTTTCGAGCAATTGCAGGCGCGGATTGATACCTGGGACGAGGCCTATTACTCCCGCGGTGAGCGTTTGGTTGAAGACGGCGTCTACGACGCCGCTAAACGCCGCCAGGCCCACTGGCGTCAGTGCTTCGATGAGCCCACCGCGCCTGCCTCGCCATCTCCTCACGAGGCCGATGGCCCCCTCGCCCATCCCATCCCTCAGACCGGGCTCGAAAAAGCCGATTCTCGTCAAGCCCTGGCGGCCTGGCTCACAGCACGCCAGCATCAGGCGCTATGGATCCAGCCCAAGGTCGATGGCGTGGCCGTCACTCTCGTCTATGAATCCGGCGTGCTGAGCCGGGCGATCAGCCGCGGCGATGGGGACCACGGCCAGGATTGGACCGCGCAGGCCGGCAAGATTTCAGCCATTCCCAGGCGGCTAAGCAAAGCCCCTCCTCGGGTGATACTCCAGGGCGAGCTCTATCTGCACCGCCCCGATCATGTCCAGGCCCGGGACGGTACCGCCGGTGCCCGAGCGGATGTGATCGGCCTGATGGCCCGCAAGCAATTGAAAAAGGAAGACAGTGAACGTATTGGGCTGTTCGTCTGGGATTGGCCCGATGCACCGGCCGAAGAGGCGTTTTCGAAGCGGCTCGGGCGCCTTGCGGGCTGGGGCTTCGATACCCGGGACTACACCTTTCCGATTAAGGATATCGCTGCCGTGGCCAACTGGCGTCAGCACTGGTACCGGCACGCCCTGCCCTTCGCCACGGATGGCATCGTGGTGCGTCAGGCAGAACGGCCGCCGTCCACTGCTTGGCAAGCCAAGCCCCCGGACTGGGCCATCGCCTGGAAGCATCCTGCCAGTCAGAGCCTGGCCCTGGTCACCGGCATTGATTTCAGCATCGGCCGTACTGGGCGTATCACGCCGGTGGTACGGCTCTCCCCCGTTGAGTTGGACGATCGCATTGTCCGCCGCGTCAGCCTCGGCTCCCTGGACCGCTGGCAAGAACTCGACGTGCGTCCCGGCGACCAGGTCATGATCGAACTGGCAGGACTGACCATTCCCTACCTGACGGAGGTCGTGCTTGCTGCCGAGCCACGGGGCAGCGTCGAGATGCCCAGGCAAGACGATTACCACGCGCTAAGCTGTCTCGAACTCATCGAGAGCTGTCACCAGCAGTTTCTGGCCCGACTGATTTGGCTCTCCGACACCCTGGACATGAAGGGCATCGGTGAAGGCACTTGGCGCAGGCTGATAGAGTCGAGTCAACTGAACACCCTGCTCGACTGGCTCACCTTCGACCAGGACACATTACGCGCCCTCCCGGGCGTGGGAACACGGCGTGCCCAATTATGGCACGCCGCCTTTCAAGCCAGTCGCAGGCAACCCCCAACCCTCTGGCTCAAGGCACTCGGCATGCCGTCAGTCCCGCAACGGGCGCTGTTTGAGAACGACCGTTTCGTGGGCATTGCGGAATTGCAGCAGCGCAGCGAAGCGCAATGGCAAACCTGGTCCGGCATCGGCCCAAGTACCGCGAGCCAACTGATGGCGTTCTTTCATCATGCCGAGATAAATTCCTTGCTGGAGCGCCTGGCACTCGCGCCATGATGCACTTCTGCGTCAGCCCAAAACTACCAGAGCCGAGCAAGACGATATGACCACCCAGCAGTGACTGATCGTTCAGCCATGCAGCCCATCAGCGGCTGAATGCTGTCATTTGCGCACCAAAACGTCCTCTTTCCCGCGCTTTGAAATTTTCGATTTTCGAGAAACTGGCAGTACCGCAATTCTCTCGGAAGTCTCTCATGAAGAAATGGCTTACTCACGCCCTTCTGGCCGGTCTCCTGGGCCTGGCTCCCAGCATTTCCTCTGCCGCGATCAACACCCGCGAGTCGTCGCCAGTGGACGAGCCAAGCCTTTCGGCCCTGGAAACGCTATGGGACTTTCTCGATGCCCCGGTACGCCCGCTTGGGGTCGACGTCAATGAACCCTGGGTACACATTGACCTGTTAAAGCGCGAACTCGTGGTTTATCAGGGCGGCATTCGCATCGAGAGCATACCCTATCTAGCCTATGGCGCCGCGGGTTCTCAGGCAGTTCGTTTGCGGGGAAGCAAGCAAACACCGACCGGAGTATTCACGATTCGGCGCATCAACCGACACAGCAAATTTCGTCTGTTCTTCGGACTCGACTATCCCACGCCGCAAATCGCCCACCAGGCCTGGCAAGACGGCATCCTCACGGACAAGGACTACCGGCATTATCTCAGCTACCGGGAGCGTTACGGCGTTGCACCGGCGGATACCCCACTTGGCGGCTATATCGGCATCCATGGTCTTGGGCGAAGCCCGTTATGGATACATCAAAAGCGTGACTGGACTGCGGGCTGTGTCGCAGTGACCAACGCCGAGATTCTTGCCCTGAACAAGTGGCTAGGGGTAGGCACGAAGGTGGTGATCCGAGGATAGGCGACTCGTGGATCATAAAAAAACCACCACCGACGGGTTAATGTCGAGCAGTGGTCTTGCTGGCTCAACTATGAGAGCCAGCCAGTGTGCGAGCACTTTGGATGTAACCAGGCTATTTTAAGCCTCTGATATTTAAATCAATTGGTAAAATAAGCGGCTGTACAGATCGTTTATTGTCGTTATAAGCAACTTTTACTAATTCAGCTATTGTCGATCAACTATCTGGCCGGCTCGAACACAAGCCTGCCGGGTTCCGTACGAAGCGTCATTCCCTTGGCGAGGGCACGCGTCCCCCAGCCCGCATCATCGAGTCGATAAACCGGGACGGTTTCCAATCGCTGCGCGACAAGACGAGCTGCCATCTGCGTCAATGGCGCCAGGTCGATGGGCATCCAGGAGGCGTCGATACGGCTATCCAGTAGCCGCAAGCGGCGAATATAGATGGCCCCCTCCTCGGCATCGAAGTAAGGCGTCCCTTCGAGGCTCAACTCGATATAGGCCGGCAAGCTTGAGGCCAGCGCACTAAACGTTGCTTCACCCGCCACATCCAACAACACGGTGTCACGCCCTTCCGGCCCTACCGTGATATCCGAGGACTCGAGTTTGAGGGATAACGGAGAACCCGCGCGCAACTGATCGCGATCGAAATCTGCCACGGCTTTGGCCAAATGGCGTTCCAGTGTCGCCTCACTCACCGATCTGGACACCAGGTTGGCGCATCCGGACACCATGATCAGGCTGCTCAACACCCATACCTTCAAATAACGCATACCCAACCTCTGCCCGAGACTATTCCGCTAAGCATCTTGCATCAGCCATGAGGACAAACCAATAGCGAAATTTTGATAACTTCTCGCGTCTGGCGTTTCGCTTGGCGCAATTGTATGCGAGTACTTAAAGTCGCTTGTACTAGCTGATAGCAGAACGATTTATTTTCTATACAAAAAAACCGGCCTCTAGGGGGTGTGAGGCCGGTAAACAGTGAGGTGTTCGAACGGGACAACTCATCGAACAACTTTAGGTTAACTCAAAAAATCAAAACGTACAATCCTTGTACAATATTTTTTTAGTCATTCTCACCCCGGCCATTACTCGGCACCTCCAAGAATCGATGCAAGATCGATCGACGTCTCTTGCGCTCGCAGATCGAGCAGGCCCTCTAGCGCACTCAAATGCGCCTGCATCCTACGACTGGCTTCTTCTGCCGGTCCATTCTCCAGAAGCGTCAGCAGGTCCGCGTGTTCATGATCGAGATAGCAGGCCTGCATCCCCGAGCGCTTGTAGAGAGCGATGACGATGGAGGTACGTAGAATCAAATCCGTCAACATGGCGCCCAGTACGCGATTGGGCGACTGCTCCGCCAGATAGCGATGTACCGCCAGTGAGCATTCGACTCGCTTGGCTTCATCGCCCTGCTGATGAGCCCGCTGCTCCTGGTCGATGATACTGGCCAGGTTCTCGCGCTGCGCATGGGTCAGCTTGCCGGCCATCAATGCCGCTATCTCGCCTTCCACCAGCCGCCGGGCGGCAAAGATTTCCCGGGTTTCCGTGATGTCCGGCGCCGCGATTCGCGCTACCTGATTGGGGTGCTGAACGATGATGTGATCCGACGCCAACCGGGTTAACGCTTTTCTGACCACCGAACGACTCACGCCGAATATGTCACCCAGCGTGACTTCCGGCAGGCGCGTGCCCGGCGGTAATCGTTGCGTCAGGACCGCCTGGCGAATCATGTCGACGATCTGCTGGTCACCGTTGCGAGCCGTTGCGGGCAAGTCCGCTGCTATACGTTTTGTCCAATCTTCGTTCACTTTTTTCGTCTTCTCCGAGAGTCCCGTCGAGTCACCATCGCATGAGTATCCGATGAAAACCATGGATATTCACCGGATGGTAGCATTGCCTATTGGTATATTATTTTGTATACATTATAACGTCACAACCAAAACAAACACTGTATACAGTAGAGGAACACATGATCTTCACTACTACAAAAAAACTGCTGACCACCTCTTGCGCTTTCGGTCTACTGCTCGGGGGTGCCACCAGCGCCCAGGCCTGGACCTCATCGAGCATTTCCCTCCTCTACGGCTGGGACTATGAAATCGGTGAAGAAGAGCGCTCCATGGCTACCTTCGAGATGGCTAACGGCTGGGAATACGGCGACAACTACTTCTTCTTCGATTACACCAACTTGAGCGGCGGCTCTACCGCCGGCAATCCGACTCTCTATGGCGAGTTTGCCCCGCGCTTGAGCTTTGGCAAGTTGACAGGCCGCGATCTATCCTTCGGACCGGTCAAGGATGTGCTGCTCGCCGGTCAGCTTGAAATGGGCGATGACATCAATCGCCGTCTCTACGGCCTGGGTTTTGATCTGGCGGTGCCGGGCATGGATTACTTTCAGCTCAACGTCTACGCTCGTGATGATTTGGACAAGCCCGGCGATACTTGGCAGACCACTCTGGTGTGGGGATCGAAGTTCGATATCGCCGACACCAAGTGGTTCTTCAAGGGCCATTTCGACTACGCAGGCTCCGAAGGCGGGACCGATCACAATATCAACGCCGCCCCGCAATTGCTGCTGGATGTCGGAAATTTCTGGAACGCGGAAGACCGTCTCTACGCCGGTGTCGAGTATCAGATCTGGCGCAACAAGTTCGGCATCGAGGATGCAGACGAAAACAACCCGCAGTTGATCGTGACCTGGAAACTTTAATCAGGCGTTGCAGCGTCAAGTTCCCCCAGGGCGACGGACGACCCCGCAGCCCTGGAGGATCACACGACATAAGAAGTCGGTGATACGCCGATAATCCGCCTCGCTCAGTACCTCACGATCAGTGATTCCCAGCACCTGAGCTTCGAAATCCGCATAGTGCTGAGTCGACGACCAGATCAGAAAGATCAGCCACACCGGGTCCACCGGGTCCATCAACCCCCTTTCAGCCCATTGCTCGAATACCCGGGCCCGGGTCTGAACCCACTCGCGCAACTCACCCCGCAAGTATCCCTGAAGAAAAGGCGCCCCTTGCAGAATCTCCGCGGCAAACAGCCGTGAACCCTGGGGATGTGTACGGGTGAGCTCCATCTTGCTGCGAATGAAGGCCTCGAGCACTTCAGCGGGATCATCTTCCACGCTGATATCGTCGAGCATGACATTCCAGCGCGCCATCATGCGCTCGAGCAAATCCACGTAGAGCTGACGCTTGCTGCCCACGTAATACAGCACGTTGGACTTGGGCAGCCCTGCCGCCTCGGCAATCGCCTGAACGCTGGCGCCACGATAACCGTGACAGGCAAAGACCCGCTCTGCCGCGTCGAGGATCATCTGTTCATTGCGCTGGCGAGTCTGCGTCATCTCCGGCGAAGTCAAGGCCGTCATCATCATTACTCTCATCAATGCGTCGTTCAGGTCGTCAGGTATGCGTGGTGTGCACATCCGATCTTGCACTTGCCTTGGCTTTACGCCACGCTAATAACATCTTGACCATCTGGTCAGGTTATCCTAAACCATGAAATGGCTACTCGCGATGCCATTGTCAAAAAATAACGAGCGTTTCCCCATGATCGACTTCTACCTGAACGGCCAGCGCCAGCAGTTCGCCGAGGTGACTCCGGGTACCAGCGTACTGGAGCTGTTACGTATTCAGCTTGGCCGGACCGGCACCAAGGAGGGCTGCGCCTCCGGTGACTGCGGTGCCTGCACGGTGAGCATCGGCGAACCCGATGGCCAGGGCGGTCTTTCCTATCACAGTGCCAATGCCTGCATCCTGCCCGCCCATCAGATCAATGGCTGCCACCTGGTCACCGTCGAGGGCCTGGCAAGGGGCGATGCGCTGCATCCGGCCCAGGCTGCCATGGTCGATTGTCACGCCAGCCAGTGCGGTTTCTGCACCCCGGGCATCGTCATGTCGCTATTCACCCTGCACCAGTCGCAGCAACAACATCCCGCCCCCCTGACGCAACAACGCCTGGAAGCGGCGCTGGGCGGCAACCTGTGTCGCTGCACCGGATATCGCCCGATCCGCGACGCAGCACTGAGCATGCAAGACTATCCGGACACCCACCCGACCTGGGCCGACGATCCGGACTTGGCAAGCAACGTCGAGGCACTCTACATCGACACGACGAGACCCTCGGCTCAGCAGCAATCGCGGTGCCGGCCCGGGCATGTCGATTCACCCAGGGATATCGACACCCTGCGGGAACTGCGTCGCGAGCGCCCATACTCTCGCCTGGTCGCCGGGGCCACCGATCTTTGGCTGGAAATCACCCAGCAGCTCAAGCCCCTGGATGACCTTATCGATCTGCGTCAGGTGGCCGAACTCACCACCATCAACGAAGCCCCCGAGGGCTGGTGGATCGGCGCGGCAGTCACCTATAGCCGTCTCGAACCGCTGTTCGCGGAGCATTTTCCGGCCTTCGAGCATCTCATGCACCGCTTCGCTTCCAGCCAGATACGCAATCGCGCCACCTTGGGCGGCAACGTTGCCAACGCCTCCCCCATTGGCGACTGTCCGCCGGTGCTTTTAGCCCTCGATGCCAGATTGAAGCTGGACGGCCCCGACGGCCCACGAGATATCCCCATTGCCGACTTCTTTCTCGATTATCGCAAGACGGCACTCCAGGATGGCGAATTTATCCGCGCGATCTTTCTGCCGCGTCCCGGCGACGATCAACACCTCAAGGTCTGGAAGCTCTCCAAGCGCCGGGAAGACGACATCTCCGTGGTGCTCGGCGCCTTCGCCTGGCGCCTGGAAAACGGCGTGATACGTGACGTGCATCTGGCCTTTGGCGGCATGGCCGCCATTCCCAAGCGTGCTCCCAGCGCCGAGGCCGCCCTGGAAGGTCAGCCACTCAACGATGCCGCCTTTGATGCCGCGAAAGCCGCCCTACACAACGAGTTCCAACCCTTGAGCGACGTCCGTGGCTCCAGTGAATATCGCCTTGTTGCGGCGGGCAACCTGCTCGAACGTCTACGGCTGTTCCTGAATACCGACTCCAATGCCAACGTGGAGGTGTGCCTCGATGCGTACGCTCACTGATGTTTCACTAAATTCCGCCAGGGCGCGTCGCGAACAGAAAAATGCCAACAAGGGCGATGGCCCTCTGGCGCGGGAAACAACCGCCGCGTCTCACGATGTCAGTCGTCATGCTCGAGCTCACGAGAGCGCCATCAAGCACGTGACCGGCCGTGCCGCCTATATCGACGACATTCCGGCTCCCGCCAATGCCCTGCATGTCGCGCTTGGCCTCTCGCCGGTGGCTCATGGCCGGCTGACGCGCCTCGACCTGGAGAAGGTCAAGAACGCACCGGGAGTGGTTGACGTGATCACCGTCGTCGATGTGCCCGGCCACACCGATATCGGCCCGGTGTTTCCCGGCGATCCGCTGTTCGTCGATGACGAGATCAGCTACGTCGGCCAGACCCTGTTCGCCGTCGCCGCTACCAGTTACAAGGCCGCGCGCCTGGCAGCGAAGGAGGCGGTGGTCGAGATCGACGAGCAGCCGGCCAGCCTCGATGCACTCGCCGCCGCCAAGGCAAACGATGTCGTGCGCCCCACCCATGTACAGCAGCGCGGCGATTGGCAACGGGCGCTGGACAACGCGCCTCACGTGCTCGAAGGCGAGCAGTTCGTCGGTGGTCAGGAGCACTTCTATCTGGAGGGCCAGGCGTGCCTGGTCACGCCCAGCGAGGACGAGGGCGTGGTGGTCTACACCTCCAACCAGCACCCCAGCGAGACCCAGAAGCTGGTCGCCGAGGTGCTCGACGTGCCCTTCCATGCAGTGACCGTGGAAACCCGGCGCATGGGTGGCGGCTTCGGTGGGAAGGAGACCCAGGCCTCGCCCTGGGCCTGCATCGCCGCCCTGATCGCCCGGCGCACCGGTCGTGCGGCGCGCCTGCGCCTGCCCCGGGCCGAAGATACTCGGGCCACCGGCAAGCGCCACCCCTTTCACAATCGTTATCGATTGGGATTCGACGATGAGGGTGTGATCCAGGGAGGGGATATCACCGTGATCGGCGACTGCGGCTACTCGCCGGATCTGTCCGAGGCCGTGGTCGATCGCGCCATGTTCCACGCGGACAACGCCTATTCCTTGGGCAATGCCCGGGTGACCGGCATTCGCGCTCGCACCCATACCGCCTCGAACACCGCCTTTCGCGGCTTCGGTGGTCCTCAGGGCATGATGATCATCGAGGCGGCGATGGATGATATCGCTCGTCAAGTCGGGGAAGACCCGCTGACGGTACGCAAACGCAATCTCTATCGTGCGGGCCGCGACGTCACCCACTACGGCCAGACCGTCGAACAGCTCGATCTGCTCGCGGAGATCGTCGAGCGCCTGGAAACGAGCAGCGACTACTGGCAGCGCCGCCAAGCCATCGGTGAGTACAACGCCAAGAGTCCGATCATCAAGAAGGGATTGTCCCTGACGCCGGTAAAGTTCGGTATTTCCTTTACCGCCAAGCATCTCAATCAGGCCGGCGCCCTGCTGCACGTCTATACCGATGGCAGCGTGATGATCAATCACGGCGGCACCGAGATGGGCCAGGGTCTGCACACCAAGATCTGCCAGGTGGCGGCTCGGGAACTGGGTCTCGATCTCGATCAGGTGCGCATTACCGCCACCCGCACCGACAAGGTGCCCAACACCTCTCCCACCGCCGCCTCGAGTGGCGCCGATCTCAACGGCATGGCCGCCCGGGATGCCGCCAGCCAGGTACGCGAGCGACTGTTCGACTTCGCCGCCGAGCACTACTCAATTGATCGTGAGGGCATGCGCCTGGCCGATGGGGAGCTGATCGCCGGCCATGGCGAAAGCGAGCGGCGCATCACCTGGGGCGAGCTGGTCCAGGCCGCCTACCTGGGGCGCATTTCGCTCTCCGCCAAGGGGTTCTATTCCACGCCGCTGATCCACTACGATCGCGCCACCGGCCAGGGACGCCCCTTCTACTATTTCGCCCACGGCGCGGCGGTATCCGAGGTCATGATCGACACCCTCTCCGGCGAGTACCGCGTAGCGCGGGTGGACATCCTGCACGATGTCGGCGACTCCCTGAATCCGGCCATCGACCTGGGCCAGGTCGAAGGTGGGTTCATTCAGGGCATGGGATGGCTGACCAGCGAGGAGCTCAAGTGGAACGATAAGGGACGACTGGTCAGTGACGGCCCCTCCACTTACAAGATCCCGGCCTTCGGCGATCTGCCGGCGGTGTTCAATGTCGAGCTACTGCAGGGTCATCCCAACTCTCAGGCCAGCATCTACCGCTCCAAGGCGGTCGGCGAGCCACCGTTGATGCTGGGTATCTCGGTATGGTCGGCGCTGCGTGATGCTCTGGCCAGCCTGGTTGATTACCGTTACTGCCCGCGCCTGGACACCCCGGCCACCCCGGAACGGGTGCTGATGGCTGCCGAAACGCTACGTGGCTCCGCACAGACACTGAGGCTTCAGCCGGAGACAAGTGATGACCAGGTCTGAGGCACTGACCTGGCATGACGCCCTGCACCGGCTTCAGGTGGCGGCGCGTCCCCACGCCCTGGCCAGTGTGATGGGCACGGCGGGCTCCACCCCACGGGAACCCGGCGCCAAAATGGTGATCACCCCGGATGTCGTTTACGATACGCTTGGCGGCGGCACCTTCGAATATCAGGTGATCGACAGCGCCCGCCAGGCGCTGGCCCAAGGCGAGTGCGGCCTGCGCCTGGAGGCCTTCGCCCTGGGCGGGCGTTCGGGGCAATGTTGTGGCGGTTACGTGCATGTGCTGATCGAACTCTTCCCCGCCGCGGAGATGACCATCGCACTGTTCGGCGCCGGGCATGTGGGTCAGGCACTGGTTGAACTGCTGGCACCGCTGCCCTGGCGGGTACTCTGGCACGACAGCCGGGAAGATGCTTTCCCGGTCTGGGCGGTTAATCAGGCGCGCCTGGAATGTTATTCCGGTCAGAATCCAGACGCCGCCGTAGAGGCCTTGCCATCGGACACCCATGCCTTGGTGATGACCCACGACCACGGCGAGGATCGCGACTTGATCGACGCCCTGCTGAAACGCGGCGATTGCGCCTCCATCGGCCTGATCGGCTCGCGCAGCAAATGGGCCAGTTTTCAGCGTCGCCTGCGCGAAGCCGGCCATACCGAGGACGCGCTCAGGCAGGTGCGCTGCCCCATCGGCATCGCCGGGGCCAGGGGCAAGGCCCCCTACGAGATCGCCCTGGCCGTCATGGCGGAATTGCTGACCCTCAAACCCGCTGTAGAACGGTGCGATCAGCGCGGGATCACACCCCAGCGTCTTCGCGACGTGTTCGAGAACGAACGGATGGGTTCACAGAATGATGACTGAGAATCGCGTACTGCGCGGCCCGCTACTCAGCTTCCGGGAAGACCCGGGTGGCGAGGACCAGCCCGAGGCCGGCAGCGTGCTCTATCTCGAGGATGGCGCCCTGTGGCTCGACCATGGCCACATAAGGGCCGTGGACGATTACACCCGGCTGGCACCGAGCCTTCCGCCGGGCATCGAAGTGGTGGACTATAGTGGCAAGCTGATGATGCCGGGTTTCATCGACAGCCATGTCCACTACGTGCAGCTCGATATCATGGCCGCCTACGGCCGCCAGCTACTCGACTGGTTGAACGAGTACACCTTCCCCGCAGAAAGCCGCTTCGTGGAACGCGAGCATGCAGAACAGGTCGCCGAGGTATTTCTGGACGAGCTGATGCGCGTCGGGACGACCACTGCCCAGGTTTTTTGCACCTCCCATCCGGTCTCGGTGGAGTCGTTCTTCATCGCCGCTCATCGTCGCGGCCTGCGCATGCTGGCCGGCAAGGTGCTGATGGATCGCAACGCCCCGGAGGCACTGACCGATACCGCACTTGGCGGTATCCGCGACAGTGAACGTCTGATCGGCGATTGGCATGGCAAGGGTCGACTAGGCTATAGCCTGACTCCTCGCTTTGCACCGACCTCGACCCGCCAACAGTTGGATGCCACCGGGAGCCTGCTGCGCAGTGCGCCGGACCTGTATCTACAAACCCATCTGTCCGAGAACCATGGCGAGATCGACTGGGTCGCAGAGCTGTTTCCCGAGGCGCGGGATTATCTGGACGTCTACGAGCGCCACGACCTGGTCGGCCCTCGCAGCACCTTTGCCCACGGTATTCACCTGACCCTGGAAGCGCGGGCTCGCCTGGCAGAGGCCGGTGCCAATGTTGCCTTCTGTCCAACCTCGAACTTGTTTCTCGGCAGCGGCCTTTTCGATCGTCTGGCCTGTCACAAGGTAAATCTTGCATTCTCCCTGGCATCCGATGTCGGTGCCGGTACCGATCTGTGCGGACTCGGCACCCTCAAGGCCGCCTACCAGGTCGGCCAATTGCTCGGTCAGCCGCTGACCGCCTGGCAGGGTTTCTACCATCTGACCCTGGGTAACGCCCGGGCACTGCATCTGGATGCCCATATCGGCAGTCTGCGCGAAGGTGCCGAGGCGGATATCGTGGTGCTCGACCCTCGGGCAACGCCGCTACTGGCAAGACGCACCGCACACACGAAAACGCTGGATGAATTACTGTTCGCGCTGATGATGCTGGGAGACGACCGCACGATTTTCGAGACCTGGGCGGGAGGCAAGTGCCAGCATCGGCGTGACGTGGCATAGCGCTAGACGACCGCCATCGCCCCACTTGATCGCACCGCAGCGTTGGGGCATCGTGTGGGGCCCCGTTCGCCCTTCAGGAGCCTAAACATGCCCTCCACCGATGTTGTCAACTTCGCCGACACTCCGCTCGCCACGTCACAACGCCGACTGGCGGATCTGCCCGACCGAGTTGTCGAGGGCGACCCCCAGCATGAGACAAAGCTACGTTTCGAAAGCCCGGACGGAGCGATGATCGCCGGCACCTGGACCAGCACCCCGGGCAAATGGCATGCCTTCACCCATCGCGATGAGTTCTGTTACATCCTCTCGGGGCACTGCAGGCTGGTCAGCGAGGATGGCAAGATTCAAACCTTTAGCACCGGCGATGCCTTTTTGATTCCCAATGGATTCCGGGGTTACTGGGAAATCATCGAGACCACCACCAAGCATTTCGTGATCCGTCAACACGGCGAATGAGAACCTCATAACCTGTTTAAGATCTAGCGAGATCGTCAACAGCTTCTCAGCGATGAGCGACCAGGCGCTCCCGCAGCATCTGCCGGCGATCATCCTCCATAAAGGCCACCTGAAGGGCATTGTCCGCCAGCTCGATGAAGGTGTCCTTCGACCAGCCAAAGGCCTCGTGGCAGGCCAGGTAGTTGTCCAATACCCCGCCGCCGAAATAGGCCGGATCGTCGGAGTTGAGCGTCAGCAGGAGCCCGGCGTCGAGCAGCCTCGGCAAGGGATGATCGTTCATGTGCTCGACCACCTTGAGACGCACATTAGAAAGCGGGCACACCGTCAGCGGCATGCGCTCATCGCGCAGTCGTGCCACCAGTTCCGGATCTTCCAGGCAACGCACGCCGTGATCGATACGGCATACCTCGAGTAGATCCAGCGCCTCCTGGATATAGGCCGGCGGCCCCTCCTCGCCGGCATGAGCCACCCTCGGCAGTCCCAGCACCTTGGCTCGGGCGAACACGTCGGAGAACTTGCCCGGTGGATTGCCCTGCTCGGCGCTGTCCAATCCCACCGCATCGAGCAGTTCCAGATAGGGCCCGGCCCGCTCGAGCACCTCCATTGCTTCCGCTGCCGATCGATCGCGCAAAAAGCTCATGATCAGTGCCGAGGAAAGCCCCCATTCCCGTTCAGCTTGACGCATGGCTCGGGTCAAGCCCTCGAACTGTACGTCCAGTCCGATACCCCGCGCCAGATGCGCCTGAGGGTCGAAGGCGAGTTCCACATGCACGACACCCTCTGTCTGAGCACGACGAAAATAGTCCATGGCCAGATCGAAGAAATCCTCGGCACAACGCAATACCGACATGCCTTGATAGTAAAGATCGAGAAAGGACTGCAGGTCGCTGAAGTCGTAGGCGGCACGCACCTGTTTCACTGAAGTGTAAGGCAAGGCAATGCCATTGCGCTCGGCCAGCGCGAACATCAATTCCGGCTCCAGAGTGCCCTCGATATGAAGATGCAACTCGGCCTTGGGCAAGGCGCTTAACCACTCTTTCATTAGGGACCTCCAGCTTGTCGTCATTATTGTTCAATCCTTATTCTGCCCCGAGTGCAGCCGTGTACGAAAGCCTGGGAGATGGCAGGATTTGCCTAGACGATGCACCCCGCACGCAGCGACAAGGTGCGCGACACGCCAGGCAAAAGCCGATGGTCATGATTCAGAAAGAGCACGGTGCGCCCCCCGAGCCAACTATCGAGACGCTGAGCGATTCGCCGTGCCGTGGCCTCGTCCACTCCGGCGAAGGGCTCATCGAGAATCATCATGTCGGCTTGGGTCAGCAATACCCGCGCGAGTGCGACTCGACGTGCCTGACCACCCGACAAGCGGCGCCCGGACTCACCCACCCAGGTATCCAGCCCTTGGGGCAATCCTTGGGCCCAGTCGTACAAATCGACCACCTCGAGTAGTCGCCAAAGCGTCTCGTCGTCGGCCTCATGATCCGCAAGACGCAGGTTCGTCGCCAGGCTGGCATGAAACAGCTCCGTGTGCTGAGTAAGATAGCCGACACGATGGCGCAGGCTGGAAAGCGACAGCTCACGTATATCCCGGCCATTCAGACGCACCTGCCCGGCACTCGGATCGATCAAACGAACGAGCAACTGCGCAACACTCGATTTTCCCGACCCGGAGGCGCCCACCAGCGCGACGCGCTCCCCTGGCTCCATCGACAGCGACACCTCGTCCAATGCCGGTGGCAAGTAGTGCCGGGAAGCAGTCTGACCATCACTGTCGCCAGGGTAACCAGCGTTAGGATAACGCAGCGTCACCTTATCGAGCGTCACACTCGGGGCACCCTCGGCAAGCGTAATGGGCGCTTCAGTGTCCTGGAGATCGCTACGCGACGCCGTGAGAGCATTCAGGCGCTGCGCCGCTGCCCGGGTTGCGCCCAATTGGGTAAAAGCCGGCGGCAGCAAGGCCAACGCCTCGTTCGCCGCCAGCACCGCCAGCGGCATCATTACCAGCAGCGGCCCGCTCACCGTATTCGCGGTATACAGACCCGCCCCCAACCACAGGGCTAGTACCGCAGTGAGACTCACCCCCAGACCCACCACGGCGTTACCCAGCGCCTGAAATCGTCCCAGGCGACGTTGATCGCGATACAGCGCCTGCTCCTGGGCATGAAGCGTTTGGCGATGTGTGCCTAGCGTGCAATAGCAGCGCAGCTCGGCCAGTCCTTGCAACTGTTCGATGGTCAGCGAGCGCAAACGATCGAGTGCTGCCACCCGGCGTTTGCTGGCCGCCATCCCCAGACGTGCCTGCCCCAGCACCAGCCACAGCCATACCAACGTCAACACCACCAGTACTGTGCCGGCTATCCCTGGCGCGAAGAACATCATCAACAAGGCGATACCGAAAACAGCCAACAGCGACACCAGAGGCGGTGCCAACAGACGCAGATAGAGACCATCGAGCGTATCGATATCCGCCGTGAGTCGATTGAGCCACTCGGCAGCCCGCAAGCGCCCTAGACTTCGCCCATCAAGGCGAGTGAGCACTGCAAACAGCTCGGCCCGCAGATCCGCCAGTAACCGTAATACCGTGTCGTGGTTGTACAGACGCTCGCAATAGCGCGCAGCGGTCCGTGCGATAGCGAAGAAGCGAATACCGCCCCCGGGGCGATAGATATCGACACTCACGGTGGCGCCCACCGCCAGCAAACCGCCGGCGATGGCGGTGGTGGTGATGAACCAGCCCGAGAGAGCAAGCAGGCCGATCGCTGCGGCCAGGGTCAGTAGCATCAGCAGCGCGCCCAGCCACAGCCGCCTCTGGCGCCGGCCGATCTGACGCAGCCAAGGCGCGAAATCGGAGACAAGGGATGTTCGGCTATCAGGGGTCATCGCTTAGGGGCTCGTATAGCTGAAACGTGCCGTGCTCGAGGGTCAGCACCCGATTCGCCAGCGCCATCAATGCCGGATGATGGGTGGCCACCACCACCGTTCGCCCCTCGGCGACCAGCCGCTTCAAGGCGATCACGACCTGCGCCTCGCTATCTGCGTCGAGGCTGGCGGTAGGCTCATCGAGCAGTACCAGCGGTGCCTGGGAAAGAAACACCCGGGCCAGGGCCAAGCGCTGTGCTTGCCCTCCGGAAAGCCCCACGCCTCGCTCGCCCAGGCCGGTCTCCAACCCACCAGGCAAGGTAGCAATGAACTCGCCAAGACCGGCGGATGACACCGCTTCGAGTAGCTGCGCGTCACTGGCCCCTGGAGCTGCAAGGCGTAGATTATCGGCAAGGCTGCCCTGAATCAGCCAGGGGCGTTGATCCATCCAGGCAATCGGCGCGCTGGGGGTGATCTCGACACATCCCTGCTCCGCTTGCACAAAGCCGGCGAGCAGCTGTAGCAAGGTGGATTTACCGGCGCCGGAAGCCCCGACCAAGGCGATGCATTCTCCCGGCGCGATCGATAACGTCACCGGCCCCAATACGCGGCCCCGCTGAGGGTAAGAAATACTCGTCTCTACCACATGAACGCTAGCCCCATATCCCGAGGTCTTGCCGCGGGGCTCCTGGCCATGACCCGTGGTGGAAACCGGCAGCTCAAGCACCGCCAGCAGACCATCGGCAGCCCCCAGTGCAGCGGCACGATCATGATAGTGCTGGGCCAGGGTGCGCAGCGGCTGAAAGAATTCCGGTGCCAGCAACAGGATGAGCAAGCCACTGAACAGGGTCAGCTCATCCGCCGGACCGTAATCGATATACCCCAGCAGACCAAAGCCGATATAGATGGCAATCACGGCGATGGCCACCGAGGCGAAGAATTCCAGCACCGCGGAGGATAAAAACGCCAGTTTCAGAGTGCGCATGCTGCGACGGCGATAATCGTCCGCAGCGCTAAAGACTTCATCGATGCTGGCCTCCGCACGATTAAACAGTTGCAGCGTGGTCAAGCCGCGCACGCGATCGAGAAAATGCCCCGCAAGACGCGTCACCGCAACGAACTGTTGCTGATTGAGTCGTTCGGCCCCCATGCCCACCAGGGCCATGAACACCGGAATCAAGGGCGCTGACAGCAGCAGGAATATCGCAGCAAGCCAGTCGAGCCACAACACCAGCCCAAGGATCACCAGCGGGAGGACCAGGACCAGACGCATTTGCGGCAGAAAGCGTGCGTAGTAGCCATCGAGAGCTTCGACCTGCTCGACCAGTTGCCCCCCAAGCCCTGCCGTATGCCGATCCGCCAGCCCCACCGGCCCTACCGCGGCCAGATGATCGAGCAAGCGCGCACGTACTCGGCTACGGACACGCAGGCTTGCCTCGACACCCGCACTCTCCTGGCCCCACTGGGCCAGCGCCCGCATCACAATCACCCCCAGCAAGGCGACGAAGACACCGCTCAACTGATCAAGCGGCGCATCGGCACTGATCAGTTGAGCGATGATCCAGGCCAGAGCCCCCATCTGCGCCATGGTCATCAGCCCCGCCAGAATACCCAGCGCCGCCGCCAATCCCAGCCAGCCCTGAACGTCTTGCCCCTGAGCGCGCAGCCACCCCTTTGGGGTCGAGGTGTCGTATTCTCCAATCTTCACGAGCGCACTGGCGTCAGTAATACCCTTCGCCGGGGCGCACCTTGCCCCGGAATACCCAATAGGCCCAACCGGTATACCCCAGAATGACCGGGATGACGATCAAGGTGCCCACCAGCAGGAAAAGTTGCGAGCCCGGCGCCGAGGCTGCATCCCAGAGGGTGTAGTCCGGCGGTACGACATAGGGCCAGCGACTGACCAGTAGCCCTAGATAGGTGAACACGAACATGCTCATGGTGGCGAAGAACGGCAGCCGCGATCGCCCACGCCTGAGGGACAAAAATAATACCACTGCGCTCACCATTGCCAAGGCCGGCAGTATCCAGATCACTTGCAGATGGCTGAACCAGCGCTGCCAGACACTGGAATCGATGTAGGGCGTCCAAAAACTGACAATCGCGAATACGCCCAGCACGACCCACAGCAGCTTGGGTGCCAATTGATACGCCCACTCCTGCACATGACCCTCGGTCTTGAGGACAATCCAGGTGGCACCGAGTAGCGCAAATCCCGCCATCATGCCCAGGCCGGTCATCACGCTGAATGGCGTCAACCAATCAAAGGCGCCACCGGTGAAAACACGATCCTGGGTCTCGAAGCCCTGGATATAGGCTCCGACCACCGCGCCCTGAGCGAAGGCCACCACCATCGACCCCCCGGCAAAAGCGACATTCCACCACTTGCGTGAGCCCTTGGCCTTGAAGCGGAACTCGAAGGCGATACCGCGAAAGATCAACCCCGCCAGCATCAGAAAGACGCCAATGTAAAGCGCGGGCAGCAGGATCGAATAGACCAGGGGAAAGGCGCCCAACAATCCGGCGCCGCCGAGCACCAGCCAAGTCTCGTTGCCGTCCCAGATCGGGGCGCCGGTGTTCATCATCACATCCCGGGCCTCTTCGTCCGGAGCAAAGGGGAACAGAATGCCCATGCCGAGAATGAACCCATCCATCAATACGTACATGATGATGCTGAAGGCGATGACGATCGCCCAGATGACCGAAAGATCGAAGGTCTCCATACCTTAGCTCCTTGCCGGTGCAGTGTTGTCATCGAAGGAGGCGTCCGCGGCGGACATTGGCCGCATCGGACGATGAATCTCGTCGACACCGCTTTGCTCGTCTGCCATACCCTTGCGAATCACGCGGGTGAGATAGTAGACGCCAGAGATGAATACCACCGCGTAGACCACTATGTATCCGAGCAGGGTGAACAGCGCCATCCCCCCGGACAGGGATGGTGTCAATCCTTCCGCCTGAGTCATCAGGCCGTAGACCAACCAGGGCGCGCGTCCGGTTTCGGTGACGATCCAACCTGCCAGTAAGGCGATGAACGGTGCCACGCTCATCAGCCGCAATCCCTGCAGAAAGTAGCGGTGGGTATAGATGCGGCCGCCTCGGCGCAATATCAGCCCCGCCACGGCGAAGGCAATCATCAGGAATCCCAGGCCCACCATGATGCGAAAACCGAAGAAGGTGAACCACACCGGCGGCTGTTCATCTTTAGGCCATTCGCTGAGCCCTTTGATCTCGCCGTTGGGATCATGGGTCAGGATCAGACTGCCCAACTTGGGGATGCTGATCTCGTAATGATTGGTCTGATTTTCCTGATCCGGGATGGCAAAGAGTGCCAAGGGTACCGAAGATTCGGTATCCCAGATCGCTTCGATGGCGGCAAGCTTGGCCGGCTGATGCTCCAGGGTATTGATACCATGAAAATCTCCCACCACCGCCTGAGCCGGGGCGGCAATCAGCAGCAACCAGAGCGACATGGATAGCGCCTTGCGATTGGCCTCGATCTCATGACCGCGAAGCAGAAACCAGGCGCTGACACCGGCGACCACGAAGCCACCCGCCAGGAAGGATGCCAACCCCATGTGCATGAAGCGGTAAGGGAAAGAAGGATTGAAGATCGCCTCGAGCCAGGATGTGACAAAGAAAGTGCCATCCTGTACTTCGAATCCGGCGGGAGTGTGCATCCAACTGTTGGTAGCAAGAATCCAGAAGGTGGATATGAAGGTTCCCACCGCTACCATGATCGCAGCGAATAGATGCATCCCCGGGGAAACACGGCCACGCCCGAACAGTAATACGCCCAGGAAGCCGGCCTCGAGGAAGAATGCGGTCAACACCTCATAACTCAGCATGGGGCCGATGAAGTTGGCCGTCGCCTGGGCAAAATTGCTCCAGTTGGTACCAAACTGGAACGACATGACGATGCCCGATACCACGCCCATGCCGAACACCACGGCAAAGACCTTGGTCCAGAACTCCGCGAGTCGTTCCCAAGCCTTATTGCGCGTCTTGTAGTACAGGCCGTAAAGCAGCGCCAGATAGGAGGCCAGGCCAATGGTGAACGCTGGAAATATGGCATGAAATGAAATGACGAAAGCAAATTGCAGTCGCGAGATGATCAGCGGGTCCAGTTCCATGACGACTCCTTGAAAAATATTCTTGGCACTCGAGACACAAATCCGCGTGTTGACCATGTGACAGCGACGATCGCAAATTGCGTCACATCCGACGTGTGTCGCGTTGCCGCAGGCAAACCTTTGCCAATGTAACTCGCGCCCACTCCCTGAGTGATGTCAGCCACTGGTAGCCTGCACGATGGTATAGACAAGATAGCCCGTATACGCGATGTATACTGCCAGGAGTGCGCCTCCTTCGAATCGATTTATCCGCCCCGGACCGCGCCAGCCAATGGCGAAGATGGCCATGGCCAGCGTCAGGACCGCCATGACCACCCAGTCCCGGGAGAGCACTTCGCCGCCTGCATCGATCGGCGCGATCACTCCCGCCAGACCGACGACCCCCAGGGTGTTGAACAGGTTGGAGCCGATGACGTTGCCCAGCACCAGGTCGTGCTCGTTCTTGCGCAGCGCGCTGATCGACGAGGCCAATTCCGGCAAGGATGTCCCGATGGCGACCACCGTGAGGCCAATGATCAGATCACTGACACCGAAGGCCTCGGCGACATACACCGCTCCCCACACCAACAAACGGGAGCTGGCGATCAGCAGCACCAGACCGATCAAGGTCCAGATCACGCCAGCCTTGAGCGTCATGGCCTCGGCGGAAGGGGGCGATGCGTCGGCTATGGCCAACGCATCGCCGCCGCTTCGACTCGCCCGCCAGATGCTCAACCCGATGACCGCAGCCAGTAACAGCAACAGCAGTGCGGCGTCCAGACGAGACACATCGCCATCGAGCAGCAGCCAGGCAGACAATAGCGTTACCAGGCACAGCAGGGGCAATTCTTGCCGAATCACCTGAGAATGCACCATCAATGGACTAATCAACGCTACCGCGCCCAGGATGAGCCCGATATTGGCGATATTCGAGCCATAGCCATTACCCAGGGCCAGACCGGGATTGCCCTGTCCGGCGGCCAGGGCCGATACCATCAGTTCCGGCGCCGAGGTGCCGAATCCGATCACCAGCATGCCGATGAGTAGCGTCGAGACCCCTAGATGGCGGGCCGTGACGGCGGCTCCTTCGACGAATCTGTCAGCGCTCCATACCAGCAGAATCAAGCCTGCCACGATCGCGGCGGTGGCTAATAGCACGTAGGCATCCTCTTATATACTGAAGTAAAATGGATTTTTCGCCGAGGAATCATGCCCGACTCAATGCCCTCATGCCAGCCATCGATCAGTGAGCTCCTTGTCGTGCTCCGACCCTTGCCTGCGTCACCCTACTGTTCTAACCGTCCGCAAATGAAGGTTACACTACTCCCCCATTACTCGATGACTAATTTGATACCAGGATACCTGTGTAGGTGAACGACCATCCGACATCCGGCACCTCGACGGTCCCACCCTCGCCTTACGAGCCGGCGCATGCCCTGCCTTCGACGCGACGTCGTTTGCGTGCCTGCCATGAGTGTGACTGGGTGTCGGCACTACCTGCCTTGTCGCCCGGTGAAAAAGCCAGTTGCCCTCGCTGTGGCCATGTCCTGGCACAGCGCCACTTCCGCCCTGCCGAACGGAGCCTGGCATTGGCCTTGAGTTCGCTGGTCGCCCTGGCCATTGCCGTGTCCTTCGATTTCGTCAGGTTCGAGTTCGGCGGCATCGGCAATCGTATCGAGCTGCTTGAAACCGTCACCACCATGATCAGCTTCGATCAGCCGATCGTGGCCATCTGCGTAGTGCTGGCCATCGTCGCACTCCCGGCACTCTATCTATGCGGCGTGGTGTGGCTGAACATCGGTCTGCTGCAACGCGCGCCGCTTCCCGCCAGTCGCCAGATTGCACGTACCCTTGCGCATTTACACCCCTGGATGATGGCGGATGTCTTCGTCATTGGCGCCCTGGTCAGTCTGATCAAGGTAGCCGGACTGGCGGAGGTTTCGCTGGGGATCGCCTTCTGGGCATTTTGCATCTTTGCGTTATTGCTGTTGTTGACCATGCAATCCATCGACAGTGATTGGCTGTGGTTCTCTCTGGCGGCTGAACCCTTGGCGCCGTCGGGTAGCCATGCCGGGGCTACTGCTGCGTCTCAGGGTCTGGGCGGCTGTCGTACCTGTGGTCTGGTCAATCGTCTCGACGCCCGGGGCCGGGGCCGTTGTCGACGTTGCGGCGAGTCCCTTCACGATCGCCTGCCCAATAGCCTGCAGCGCACCTGGGCATTGCTGTTCGCGGCGGCCCTGTTGTACATACCCGCCAACCTGTACCCGATCATGACCACTACCTATCTGGGCAATAGCGATCCCTCCACCATCATCGCCGGTGTAGTGGAGCTCTGGCATGGAGGCTCGGCGCCGGTGGCGGCCGTCATCTTCGTGGCCAGCATCCTGGTGCCCATGGGTAAGCTCATCGCCCTCGCCTGGCTGTGCGTTGCGGCACGCCGGAACAGCGGCCATCATTCCGAGGTCCGTACCCGTCTTTATCGCGTGACCGAATTCATCGGCCGCTGGTCGATGGTCGACATCTTCGTCGTCTCGATCCTGGCGGCATTGATTCGTGGCGGAGCACTGATGTCCATCACCCCCGGTCCCGCGGCGCTGGCCTTTGCCAGTGTCGTGATCTTGACCATGCTTGCCGCCTTTGCCTTCGATCCACGCTTATTGTGGCGTTCGTCCCCGATCCTCGAGGAACCTGCTCATGCCTGAAGCGCAACGCGCCCAACGTCAACGACAGTCACGCCTGTCACCGATCTGGATAGTGCCGCTGGTGGCGGTACTGATCGGGCTATGGCTGGTGTACGACAATTACTCGCGTCGTGGTCCCGAAGTAATTCTCGAAATGCCCACCGCAGAAGGTATCGAAGCCGGCAAGACACTGATCAAGACCCGTAACGTCCAGGTGGGTCGAGTCGAAAACGTTCAGCTATCCGATGATCTGTCGCACACCCTGGTCACCGCTCGCATGAGCACTGACGCGGAGCGCATGCTCAATGAGGAAAGCCGCTTCTGGGTAGTCAAGCCGCGTATCGGCCGTGAAGGCATCAGTGGACTGAACACGGTGCTATCCGGGGCCTATATTCAACTGCAGCCAGGCAATAGCGACGAGCGCCAGACTCGCTTCAAGATTCTCGAACATCCGCCGGTGGCGCCGCCCGGTGCCCAGGGTATTCGCATCCAGCTGGTGAGTCAGATGGGCAGCTCGTTGCGAGTAGGCGATCCAGTCACCTATCAGGGTCTGACCGTGGGTCGGGTCGAGGATGCCGAGTTCGATCTCGAGAACCGGCAGATGGATCACCGTCTGTTCATCGAGTCACCCTATGATGAACTGGTCACCGAAAATACGCGCTTCTGGACAGCCTCGGGCATCGATTTACGTCTGAATTCAGAAGGTTTTCGGGTCAATATCGAATCCATCGAGACGCTGCTCGGCGGCGGTGTCACCTTTGCCGTACCGGAAGACATTCCCATGGGCAATAAAGCCAGCGGTGATGAAACCTACGAGCTCTTCGCCGACGAGGAAAGTGCCGTTCAGGGCACCTATAATCGTTATCTGGAGTATGTCCTGCTGATCGACGACACGGTCCGTGGCCTATCGAAAGGATCACCCGTGGAGTATCGCGGCGTACGCGTGGGCACCGTGGCTGCAGTGCCCTGGCACTTCAGCGCACCGCAACCGGATACCCGCCAGCGCTTCGCCATCCCGGTACTGATACGCATCGAGCCTCAGCGGCTGAGTAGCAAGGAGGAACGCATAGCGCTGGATGAGTGGCGACAGCGTTTCGATCGCATGTTCAACTATGGCCTGCGCGCCACGCTGAAAGCCGGCAATCTGCTGACCGGGGCCCTGTTCGTCGATTTGAACTTCCAGAAGGACGCAGCGGACCATCAGAGCGAAACCTTTGATGGCCAACCGGTCTTCCCCACTACGTCCGGTGGCTTTGCCCAAATCGAGCAGAAGGTGTCCAACCTGCTCGACAAGCTCAATGAGCTCGAAGTCGAACCCATCCTCGGTAAGCTGGATCAAAATCTGAATGCTTCCGAGAAGACATTGAAGGAAGTGCGTACTGCCACCGAGTCGTTCAAGTCGCTACTCGAAGATCCTCAGACGCGGCAGATACCGACCAATCTCAACGCATCGCTACGCGAGCTGCGGCAGACACTCAAGGGCCTATCGCCGGATTCCAGCGCTTATCAGGAATTGACCAAAACCCTGCAGAGCGTTGAGAAACTGGTGCGCGATCTACAACCCGTCGCAGAGACGCTGCGCGACAAGCCCAACGCCTTGATCTTCGATCGCAGCGGCGGCCCCGACCCCGTCCCCCAGGCACCGAGACGATGATCACACGACGCCATTACCAGTCTTACAGTGGTCAAGGAGAAACAATGAAAACACCAGGTCTTCCTTTCATGCTACTAGCCTTTTTTTTGTCGCTGGCAGGATGCGCCACCGGCGGCACCACGACGGAGCGCTATACGCTCCCCGGCGGCAGCGGTACGCAGAATCCCGCTGCTAGTAGCAATCACGGCAACACCGCGCAGCACACGCTGATCATGGACAGTCTGGAGCTGGCGAGCTATCTGGAAAGTCAGGGCATTATCCTGCAAAGCGATGATATTCGTGTGCGCGAAGCGAGTTCGCATCTATGGGCCGAGTCGCTGAAACGCCAGCTCGATCGAGGCCTGCGCCAGCGCCTCGTCAATCGCCTGCCGGATACACGTGTCCTCGGTGGTGGTGGCAGTGCCGAGGCCCTGCATCTGCGCGTCAACGTTGATCAGTTTCAGGGCCGCTACGATGGCCT
The DNA here is from genome assembly GCF_049808615.1 of Halomonas sp. GXIMD04776. Classification (NCBI taxonomy): domain Bacteria; kingdom Pseudomonadati; phylum Pseudomonadota; class Gammaproteobacteria; order Oceanospirillales; family Halomonadaceae; genus Halomonas; species Halomonas sp. GXIMD04776. Next base: position 154,051 of record NZ_JBNCAN010000008.1, read on the forward strand.
GGCAGTGGTCAGCGGCCGTTGGCAGCTCTACGACGACGATGGCGAGCTGCTGGTCCTCGAATCCTTCAACGTCACCCACGCCCTCGAGAGCGACGGCTACCCGGCCTTGGTGCGGGCGCTGGGCCGTGCCTGGGATCAGGTAGCCGCAGACATCGCCAAGGGAATAAAAGCCGAACGCTAGCATGTATCGTCCGAAGGGCCATCGCGTGATCTGTGAACTGGACCCCTAAATCTGGGGACTGCTTCACACTACGATTGTGTTGTCAGTGAAACTCTGGCTGTCGCGCTGAGCTGCTGCGCAGTTCACTCGCGGAATAGCCGAACTGCTGACGAAACACACGACAGAACTGGGCCTGATCCGAAAACCCCCAGCGATAGACGATTTCACCAATATTAATACCATCCGGTGAAGCCTCGAGATCACGATGCGCGGCCTCCAGTCGCTGCATACGCACCCACTCGCGCACAGTATACCCAGACCCGGAAAACAGTTTGTGAAGATAGCGCAAAGAAATGCCGCAGAACTCAGCGATTCGCCCAGGTGTCAGGTCAGGATTACCAAGATTGGCAGAAATATAACGCTCGACACGCATCAAGTGAGCGGTTTTCATATGCGACTGGTCGCTGTTCAGCACTCGTTCATCCTGCTCAAGCACCAAAGACAGCATACTAAGTGCTTGCTCGAACAGGCGGTTCTGATCATCGATACTGCACTCATTGACGCGCTGCGAGCAGATTATTAGAAACTCGACAAAAGCGCATCCAATCCCCTTTCCCGCAGAAAAACAGTGCTGAGAGTAACGCTCTGGACGGCGGATGCGGCTTTTCATCGATTGGCCCGGGATCTTGAAGACCCACATATCGTTCGGTGCTTCATAACCAAAACGATACGGAGCATCACCCTGCTCAACGATAAAGTGCCCTGGTGGACAGTTCAGGCTCTTGCCATGCTGAGAGAAAAAAACATTGGTTCGAAGGGGAATCGTGACCAGAAAAGAGGCGTGATCATCCTGAGCAATCTGCGCATGGCTGCGTGCATACTGAGCCTTGTCAGAGCACAGGCGAGACAGCGAATAGTCACTACCCTCCGCCTTCCAGACTTTCAGAGACCCCTGAAACTTGGCTTGATGATTACCATAACTCAACGTCAGTGGAAAATATGTCTGTGATACAAGTTGGGTCCAGCGGTCCTGTGAGTCTGACGTCAACATCGAGTCGATATTGTTCATGTTGTTTGCCTCACTCGCATCGCATCATGTAGGTAGCGCCCCCTGGAAAAACATAGTGTTTCCAGGGGGGCGCGATCAGACTAACCGACCATCATGCCCAGTAATCCGATGAGCGCTTGCGCATGGATTCACGGTACTGCTCAGTCGACTTTTTCAACAGATCCCCCGTCCCCCAGTCGAGCACCACCCCGTAACGGCGAATCACATCCAGCACGCCCAGCTTGCCATCGCGATACTGCTTGGCGATATCCTCGGGCGCCGTTTCCAGCCATTCACGACGATGGGCACGGATCCATTCACGGACCTTGGCGGTGCGCTCGTTGTCTATTTCATAATCATCCAGGTCTGGATCATTCACCTTGATGACAACGCCATAGTCACTCTCGGCGCGACCGACCGACACATAGCCGTCAATCACGTCTTCCAACACGGCTTCCGCGCTACGCTCAAGCGGATCACCGAAACCACCGCCGCCGGCGGAAGGACGGGTAAAGGCATCCCCCGAGCGTACAGGAACATTCGAGAAGGTGGCACCCAGGTACTTCTCATCTGAAGTCCCCTTATTGATCCATACGCCATGGGGCACGGATGGCAAGCCCCCATTGACGCCCCAGGTGACCGAGCGACCGCGATCACAGCAGTAGCTCATCACGGTCTTGTCGACCTGGGTGAGCACCCCGCCTTTCTCGACACCGCACCCGCCACGGAAGCGGCCCGGGCCGCCAGAATCCATGCTGATCTCATGGCGCATCGTCAGCACAGGATTCAAGCGCTCCTGGCCCTCTACCGGCTGAACCGCCAGGCCAGTGCCGAACACGGGAGAAGTCGCCGATGAGCCATCCTTGGTCTGGCGACCGCCCCAGCCACCGGCCATCCAGTCATACCACATGAAATAGGTCGTGTTCTCGGTGCGCCCGTCGTTGCCGCCGATCAACAGGTACTCCAGGTTGAAGGCGCAGGCCATGGCGCGCTCGGGCATGATGACACTCCAGAGCTCGAAGATGCCATTCATGATCTTTTCATAAGGGCCGGAGCAGAAACCGGTCACCGCATGGGGCCATCCGGCGTTTACCACGCTGCCCTCTTCGCCGATATTCGCCGTCACGGCGCGATAAAAGCCAGAGTTCAGCGGCACGTCAGGGAAGAACGTCTTGGTGCCGGCGTAAATGGCGGAGTGGGTGGTGCCATACCCGGAGTTGAGGAAGGTGGATACCGCCGGTGCAGAGCCTGTAAGGTCGTAGTGAATGCCGTTGCCATCCAGCTTGAGCTTGATGCGAATGGGCACCATTCCCTCGCCCAGTGCAGGATCAACATCGAGATAATCGATCGTTTCCCATTCACCTTGCGGCATGCCGGCCAGGCTCTTCAATACAATTCGCTCGACGTAATCCTGCGTTTCCTGCATGGCCGCCACAACGGTCTCTTTTGAATACTTGTCGACCAACCGCAGAACTTCGCGCTCGCAGACCGCCGTTGCCTCAGCCTGAGCCTTCAGGTCACCCATGGCCTGGCTGGGTGCCCGCGTGTTGGAGACCAGCAGCTGTGCCACATCATGCAAAAAAACACCCGAGCGCCAGACGCGGACCGGCGTGATGCGAAGCCCCTCGCTGAAGTGGGTGCTGGCATTCACATCGAACGAGCCGGGTACGTTACCGCCGATATCGGCCCAATGGCCTTTGTTCTGCGCAAAGCCGATGATTTCGTCAGCGGCGAAAATGGGCCGGATGAAGCTCACGTCGTTCAGGTGCGTACCGCCCCGATACGGATCATTGATGGCAAACACGTCGCCCGGCTGAATGTCTCCCTGAAACTCCTCCAGCACGGCTTTGCACTGAAAATGCAGGGTACCGACATGCACCGCAATATCGCCGCTGCCCTGCATCACCGTATTGCCCTGCGCATCACACAACGCAGAAGAGAAATCACGCGAGTAGATGACGAACGAATAGCAGGTACGCAGTATCTGCTCGCTCATCAGGTCCACGCTGGTGGCGAAGGCGTTCTTCAAGACTTCGAAGGTGACCGGATCGAGCGTGCTGTCTTTTTGGTCGTGTCCCATTTTCATGCCTCCCCTCCTGCCTGAACAATCTGAATTCTGATATTTTTCCACTCATCGATAGTGGCCACGGCACCAGGCGGTACCACAGTGGTGGAATCGAGCTGATCGATGATGGCAGGCCCCGTCAGCCCCAAGCCGACCGGCAAGGTGTCCCGGTCAAAAACCGGTGTGTCGTGCCATTTATCATCAAAGAAGACGTCGCGATGCGCATGAGGTTCTGCCTGCGGATTCGCCGACCGTTCATAGGGCGCAAACGTAGGCTTGGGGGTTTTGCCCACGGCACGTAGATGCAACTGATAGATTTCCACGGGTTGAGTATCCTGACGGAAGGAAAACTGCCTCTCATGCTCCTGGTGGAACAGCTCGATCGCCTCTTTCAGTGACTCATCACCGCTACCCATCGACACCTGCAGGGAGCGCCACTGGCCCTGGTAGCGCATCGATATGCCACGCTGAAGCACCACATCTTCGTCGGCAACACCTTCGTGACGAAGTCGGTCGGCGGCTTCCTCTTCCAGGGAGCGGAATTGACCGTTGAGGTCATCGATGTCGGCATCCGCGGCACCGGCGGTGTACATCATCGATAGATCATGCTGAATATCGACAAGCAGGCACCCCATTGCCGACGTCACCCCCGGGCTGGGTGGCACAATGACCGCCGGAATGCCAAGCTCCTTGGCCACCTCTGCACCGTGCAGTGCCCCCGCGCCACCAAAGGCAATCAAGGCGAAATCCCGTGGGTCGAGCCCGCGGCGGATCGACACCAGCCGCACGGCATCGGCCATGTTGGCGTTAGCTACCTTGAGGGTGGCTTGCGCGGCTTCCGCCGTGCTTAACGCCAGACCCTGCCCCACCTTTTCGTCAATCGCCTTGATGGATTTTTCTCTGTTCAAGGTCAGTGCGCCGCCTGCCAAGCTGGTTCCCAAACGGTTGAGCGCCAGATTCGCATCGGTATTGGTCGGTTCGGTGCCGCCACGCTCGTAACATGCCGGTCCCGGATCCGCACCCGCCGATTGCGGCCCGTTGCGCAAGGCACCGGCAATATCAATATGGGCAAGGGAGCCACCACCGGCGCCAATGGTCAGTACCTCGATGCTCGGGAACACAATGGGATGACCGTATTCCACACCCCACTGCTTCGTCACACGCAGCTCACCATCATGGATCAGGGAGATATCGGTGGACGTACCCCCCATATCCAGACCCACCGCATTCTGATAGCCGCACTGCTCGGCGATATGCTTGGCGGCAATCGCACCCGCCGCGATACCGGACGCCGCCAGGCGTACAGGGAAGTGCTTGGCCATGGCCGGGGTCATCGACCCCCCACCGGAATGCAGGAGCAGCAGATCGTTGGCATAGCCCCCCGCACTCAGCTCGTCGTCGAGCTGTTTGACGTAGTCCGACACCAGTGGCCCGAGCACCGTATTCGCCACCGCTGTATTGAAGCGGTCATGCTCAAAGATTTCCGGCAGGATTTCCGATGAGGATGACACATTGGCGCCCGGAATCTCCTCCTCGAGGATTTCACGCATGCGCTGCTCGTTGTGCACGTTGGCATAGGAGTTGATGAAGCATACCGCAATCGTCGTGGCTCCCCGCCGCTTCAGCTTGCGCGCAAGCTCCCTGGCCTCCTGCTCGTCAAGGGGGGTCACCACTTGGCCGGCATAATCCACGCGCTCGGTCACTTCGAAACGATCACGGCGCCTGATATAAGGACCACTGACATCCGCGTAGGCATCCCACAGGTTGTCCTTGGTGCCATCGCGAATCTCGATCACATCGCGGAAGCCCTTCGTGGTGACCAGCGCCGCCTTGGGAAAGCGACGCGTGATCAGCGCATTGGTGGCAACGGTAGTGCCGTGGAAAAACAGTTCGACATCCGACAGCTCAATTTCTCCACGCTTGACGCCATTCAGCACGGCTTGCATGGGGTTCTTTGGCGTTGAAGGCACTTTGGTGACGCGGAAATCCTGCGTAGATGAGTTATAAATACACACATCCGTGAAGGTTCCGCCGGCATCAACGGCGACTCTAAGATCAGGCATAATCATTCCTCTATTGTTTTTGCTACGGTCACACCCACTCTCGCGGAATCGGCGTCATGGTTGAAATGACTGTACTTATCCTGCCATTTATTTAACTTTTTAATTGAATCTTTAATGCAAATAGCGTTGTACTTGGAACTTGAGACCGCCCACTTTTACCATTCAGACATAAAGCAAAAGTTGGCAGAGATACCGGTTTACCTACTTGTTATCCAGGCTAAGCTACCGATAGATATAATCTGGACAGGCGTTTTTATTTAAGGCTGGCAACATACCACTCGTCCTTGGCAACCCTGAGGCCCAGTTCATACACCACATAAGCGCACAGGAAGGTGGCAGGTGCCGAGAACCCAGTAATCGAAGGGATGTTCATAATTACGATGCCCGTTAATGCAGCACCACACCACGCAACCAAACCGCAGGGATTGAAGGCCGGAATATAGGCATTATCCAACTCGACATGGCCATTGAAACGATCCTGATACGTCCTGGATAGAATATGGGCAAGTGCAACACCGACCCAAGCCACGACAAAGACGCCCTGGTAAGCCAGCGCCTGCAGGATGTAAGAGAATACATCTGCCATCATCAGCACATAAGCGAACACGCCAATCACACAGCCGGCCACTATCTTGGACAACTTCACCCCCGTCACCTTGCGGATGAACGACTCGAAGTTGATGGTGGACTTCCCCCGATCTAGTAGACACGCATCGATAACTCCGCAACAGGAGAACACCGATGCCGGAGATGATCACGGGGAAGAAAACTCAGCAGTACAGCACTGAGTTCAAAGTCAAAG
>NZ_JBNCAN010000009.1:0-139634 GCF_049808615.1 Halomonas sp. GXIMD04776
TGCGTTCTGAAACCAAAGAACTGATCAAAAAACCATCAAATTAGAGGCTTGGGCGCGGCAACGGCCCGCGCCCTCGGAATCTGGGCGCTGCTGACCAGCCCGGTGCAATATCCGGGCTAGCTCGACATCGAGAATGGTCTTCAGCCCCTCGAAACCATGACGAAGCTCCGTCATGTTGCGGCTCTTATAGACCGCCAAGGCATAGGCCCGGGCAAAATGGATCAGGAATAGATAATCCTGCTGCAAATAATGTCGAAAGGCGTCCGGCTCGAGGGTGCCGGCGCCCAACTGGCGCACGAAGTCGTGTTCGATATAGGCGCGCCAGTCGTCCTGACAGGTCTTTGTCAGGTCGCTGAAATGGTAATTCATGTGGCTCTCCGGCAGGGTCGAACGGTGTAAGATCTTTTACATTTCTACCATAACCAACTGCCCGGATTGGCCGGTGGCTGGCCGCGGCGCACGTCACGCAGGCCGATGACACAGCGTACGATCAACCACACCATCAGCAGCGGCCAGATCAATACACCGACCGCGATCAGGGTGAGCACGAAGGCGACGATGGAATAGAGCAGGCCGATCCAGAAGGTGCGGATCTGATAGCGATAATGCTCCCGTAGCCAGGGGGCGGCATCACCTTGGTAGACATAGGCCATGACGACCCCGATCAGCAGGGTGACATTGGCGGTGATCAGCCCTGCCAGATAGAGCACGTAGATGATCTGAGGGACGCTGATTTCGTCTTTCGACACGACCGGGGAGGTGGACATCGCAGACTCCGTAGATAATGGGTAATGTCTATTTTCCCATTCTATGAGCTGGGATTCGAGTATCGTTCTCCACGCCAAGAGCTTGCCCGCAATCTGCTGTGTGTCGGTCATACATCGTTAAATTCTGACGTTAACTCGCTAAATCATGAACAGACTCTAAGACTAGTCATTTGACTTGCTCAGCAGCTTACCCTTTTTTACGTCACCACTGGCAAAGGTCACCTTGTAAAGGCCGGTCTCGCCGCTGTCGGAGGTAAAGTAGAGCGTATCGTCCGCGGTGAAGACGACGCCGACTGGACGCGCCCAACGATTGCCTTGTTCGTCCTGAAAGCCGGCCAGCAGTTCGTGGATTTGTCCGTCGTTCGGCGAATCGAGAGTAATACTGGTGATCAGGGGCTCGCGTCGCGATGCCGGATCGCCGGAAGCGCCGCCGCGCGGCTTCGTGGCCCAGCTGCCGCGTACCGCCGCGACTGCATCCAAGCCAAGCGAACTGTCCGGCGATGCGAAGTCCAGCCCCATAGGAGCGCTGCGAGCAGGAAAGGTCGCAATCGGCGCGCTGACGTCGCCGGCCGGACGTGGTGGCTCGTGATCGATACAGTCATCGCGCTGGAGCTCTTCGTTTATCCACTGGAACCAGGGCATGCCAAAGAAGTCTCCCTGTTCGACCCGGACCAGCACCTCTCGGGGCTCCTCATAGCCCCAATGATCCGGTCCGTTGTTGGTGGCGTAGAGCGTGCCCTGATGATCCCAGGCCAGACCGATCGGGTTGCGCAAGCCGGTTGCATAGGGCTGCCATCTTGGGGAGTCGCCACTTTCATCGAGCACCATGATCCCGCCACGCCGATTCTCGAAACGATAGCTTTCCCCGATGTACTGATTCGAGCAGTTGCCCTGAATGCCCAGGCCCACGTAAAGACGCTCGTCTGGCCCAGTGACCAGGGTGCGGGAGCTATGACCGCCGCCCCCCGGGATGCGAGCAATCCGTTTGAAGTCATTCTCGCCAGGCCTGTCGCCGGGACGGTAATCGGCGGCCAGCAGGGCGTCGGTGGTGGCCACATAGAGCCGGTCGCCGCGCTGGGCCACGCTGTGGGGATAGCCCTCGATCCGGACCAGTACCTCGGCACGCTCGTAGGGCGGCGTCAGGCGATAGATGCGATTCGCCTGGCTGCCGATGAACATCTCGCCGTCGCGTCCCAGGCTGATCAGGCGTGGCGCGTCCAGATCGGCGACCTTGCGGATGGTCGTTCCCGGCGGGGCCATGAGGTGATGGGACGTGTTGGCGACCTCGACCGGAACCAGCCCACTGTCACTCTGCTGGGCGTAAAGAGATGAGGATGTGAACAGCGTCAGAAGCGTCAGGGTGAAAGTGATGAAAGCAGGGCGCTGATTACAACCTGGATCGATAGGCATGACCTCGACTCCTTGTCTTGTGTCCGCATCTGTTTCACCAGTGTAGACAGCGATGTTTAAAAAATTCTCTAAAGTTTCTTGTAGATACGAAATTTCCGATGCTCGGGATGGTTCTGATCCTGCTCGGGCGTCTTGCGATAGCGTTTGTATTCCCATTGATACTGCACCGGGTCCAGGACGATGGCGGCTTCGACGCGGTCGATGGACGATCAGGTGAAGGCCATGGGTGCGGGCGGCTGAGAACTGTGAGCCGCGCCGTGATAATGGCTGTCGCGCTCAGTGAGGATGTCTTACGTCGGGTGCCAGCGCCTCCAGGCTTTCGCGGAGGATGCGAGAGAGGTCGCGGCTTCTCAGGATCGGGTCCACGCGCTGCTCAATATGTAGAAACTCGGATCCGGGTGATGCAAAACCTACCTGCAAGGCGTCCCTGAACGCCCGCCACTGTACATTGTCGTGGCCGCAGAGACGGCGATACCGATATTGTGCGTGGTCCTGCGGATCCTGGCAGCTAACCGCGAGCCCTGGATCGCTGCCCAAACGACGCCGCAACGCGTCGCGCAAGCGGACAGACAACGGCGAGGTGCCTGGATCGGACGACGGCCCGCTTGAAACGATGAACCACGTCTCGAACGGCGACTCCGGGTCGCGGCGTCCCCGTGACATGCCGTGAAACTGAACGATGACGGCGGCCGGCCACAGGTTCGCCAGCACCAGATGGGCGGTGTGGAACAGCGTATCGACCGAATGTGCCGCGTCGGAAACCTTGTAAGGTTGCGGTTTGCCCTTGCCTGGCTCGGGGTTACAGACCCTTGTCCGGCCCGGCGACGATGACGGAGCGGAGGCCGCGCAGCGATGCGCACCGGCGACGATCGCGGCGCGCGCGCCGCTTTCTTCGACCAGCGCAACGGCTTGCTGCGCTGTACCGCGCTCGAATAAGGGATGCGGCGCCTCGGCGATCAGATCGCGTCCGGCAGAGACCGACAGCACGACCGTCGGCTTTCCGGTGCGCCCGCGCGGCGAGAGAACCACGAATTTCCCGGCGTCGCGCACCACGTCGTCGATCTTGTAGCCAAGGCTGCCCGCGCGGTCCCGCGCCGCCGCCAGCCTGCCCGCCGCCGCGTCGGTCACCAGCGCGGTGAAATCGGCGGCTTGGGCTGAATCGAACTGCACACCATCGCCCTGGCCCCGCTGGACCCGGGGCAGTGCTGCCACGGCCTCGGATAGAGACTGTCCCCGCAGCCAGGCTGGCTCGTCGTCCGGGCCACCCACGATCGATATGATGCCGCCAGCCACCATGATGATTGCCCCCAGAAAGAGTCCTGTCCTGCGGCGCGCCTGGGTCACCTGGTCGCACCGTTTGACGCCGTCTCGCCAGCTTCCGCCTCTTCGGAAAGGTCGAGCAGCCCGTCTTCGGCAGCCCCTTGCGTCACTGGCACGGCTTTCGCGCCGCCCGCCGGATCCGGGTCGAAGTCGATATTCGCCGCAAGACCCGGCAGTAGTCGGGTCTCGGGCGGTAACTCGGTCAATCCGATCCTGACGGCGTATCTCGGGTTGTCGGGAAGCAACGGACTAACGACCTCGGATGTCGTCCCGTCCTCGTCGGTCGTGTCCTGCTCGATCCGCATCGACTGGACCTTGCCGGGGAACGTCTCGCCCGGAATTGCATCGAACTCGACCGAGACGTCCTGTCCGCTTTCGACCTGCGCGAGGACGTCCTGATCCACGTAGGTCTCGACCCAGATCTGGTCGGAAATCCACTGCACGACCACCGGGTCGCCGGCCTGCACTGACCCGCCGGGACCGATGCTCCATTCGACGATCCATCCGTCGGCCGCGGCACGCAGCACCGTCGCCTCGAGCACCGCCTCGGCTCTGCTCAATTCGGCCTTGGCGCGGACAACCCGCGCCTCGAGCATCTGCAGGCCGGCTTGTTCGGAGTCGAGTGCCTTGAACTCGGCGCGGGCGGTACTCAGATCGCTTTTCGCCATGGCGACGTCGGCGCGGGCGGCGACACTCTCGGAAAGGGCGGTGGCCTCCGCAGCCCGTACCTCCTCGAGTTGCGCTTGAGAAATATTATTGCCTTCGGCCAACTGGCGGCTTCGTTCCCTCTCGCCCCGCCAGCGTTCCAACTCGGCCAGCCGGCCGTCAAGCGTACTTTCGGCTGCCTTGACGCGCGCCTCGTTCTGCTCGATAGCGAGCCTGCGAGTTTTCGTCTGCTCCTGGATAGCCAGTTTCTTCTGCTCGACCGCCGCACGGGCGAGTTCGAGCTCGGCGCGACGCTGTTCGACCCGGGCTGTCTCGCTCTGGTTATGCATCCGCGCGAGGACGTCGCCCGCCGAAACCTTCTCGCCCGGTTCCACCAGGACATCGGAGATCCGGCCGTCACGCTGTGCGCCGACCGGCGTAAGGACCCCTCTTACGACGCCCTCGTAGGTGCCGATGCTGCCCCCCAAAACCTGAAGCCGCTGGAAATGAAGAAACTGGCGGCGAGAAACAAACAGACGGCGAGCGTCGCCTTGAGCGCCCTCGAGGTGAGGATGCCGCGGAGATCGGGCTTGGATATCGTCATGGGGCAGATCCTTTCTGCGGGGTTGATGGGCGTGTCCGTTTGAACAGGCGAAGGGACGGCGCGTATATCACCGCAGCTACAGTGGCCAGGATGGTTGCCAGGCCCACGATCACGACCGCACGCCCCGCACCGAGTATCTCTACGATCAGCAGCGTCCCGGAAAGTGTGAAAAGGACATTGGCGCTGACACCGAGGACGGTGCGCGGCAGACCCACGCGGGTCACATCGGCAGCCAGCAGGCCCGTAAGCAGGACTGAAACGGCTGTCAGCGATGGCGACAGGACGGTCAGCGTGATCCCACCCCCAATGATCTTCTGCAGCCAAAACAAAGACCAGGACAGGCACGAGCCGACCAGCAGAACCGCGGCGAACTTGCGGCGCCCGAACAGCACCATCCTGGGCTCGAGCAACCGCGTAACCACCAGCAGCGTGACAGCGGCGAGGCCCACGAACACGGCGAGCTCGACCGGTTTCGTGGCCAGGATGCTCAGATAGGCGCCGCCGACAAAGCCGGCACAGCGCCAGTCGCGCCGCCGCGCGATGCCGAACCAGGCCGCGACACTGAAGAATACAGCGACGGGCAGAAGCGCGAGATCGAAGGCCAGCCCTGCCTCGCCAATCGCCGGCGGCATCTCCGCAAAGCGCGGCAGGAGGCTGACCGCCGCGAGGAGAAGCGCACCGACGGCGGCGCTGGCTGCAGTGATGTTCAAGGTGGTCTGTGCGATCCCGTGGCGCGACATGTCATGTGCGATGAGGCCTGGCACGATGTATCCCATGCCGGCCAGAAGCGGCGACGATCCTCCGGTCAACCCCAGCTGCGGCAGCACCGCGTGCAGCCCCACATTCAGCAGCGCCGAGCCCACGATCGAGGCGCTGAACTTTGCGCGCTTCGTCATGAACAGCACGCGCGGCAGGAGCACATGGACCGCGGCATAGACCAGCGAGGCCGAGAGCATGGCCGCGATCGCGATGCCCGGTGCGAAGATCGCAAAGCCGAGATAGCCCGGGACGGCGATGCCGCCGGTCGTGAGTTGTCGCTTCTCGTAGAGGCCGATGGATGCGGCGACCCCGGCGATGAAGCCCAGGCGCACGAGTTCGGGGTGAAAGAAGAACTCCATCAGGCAGACGCCTTGTGGTCGAGGTCGGATGCGTCCGCGGCAGTATCCTGGGCGTCGCCGCCACGGGGCTCGAAATGGTGCAGCAGCGCCTCGGCCTGCGCGGTATGAATGTTGACCAGACCGATCAGCATGATCGTCTCGGACTCGGTCGCGTCGAGCATCTTGTCCAACATCTGTTCGACGCTCAGTCCCCGGTGTGCGCCCATCTTCAGGATTCGGTCCATGGAAAACTCGTTGGCGACAAGGCGGTCGATCACCGGCCCCTCATAGGCGCCGAGGACGGCGATCTTGTCCACGTCGATGTCCCGCGCCGCGATCTCGGCGAACTGGAGCGCGCGTTCCTCGCGGTCGACGCGGTTGTTCAACAGGGCGATGCGCGTGGCGCCCTCGCCGCACCAGGCGTTGGCCTTGTCGATCGCCGCGACGGTGCTTTCGCGGTCATTGACCGCGAACAGATTGACCCAGTGGACCGTCCGTCCGCGCAGCGTCACTGTGTGGACCTGTGATGCGCCCGGATCCTCGGGGGCCTTGCGCATGCCGCGCAGAGCGACCTCGCGGTCGATGCCCAGCCGGTCGGCGACAGCCAGCGCGACGGCGATGTTCTCGCGGAAGGCGAACGGGCCGAACCCGTCGAGATCGGCGTCGGTGACGCGCGATGGGTCGCCCGCCTCGAAACTGCTCGACCGTTGGGCCGCCGTCTCCTCTAGAACGGCGACCAGATCGGGGTCGCTCTCGCCGGTGATGAAATGGCCGTCGAAGGGGCAGGTCTCGGACAGCGACCTTGCGATCTTCGGCAGCGTGTCGCCGAGTTGCTCCATGTGATCTTCCCGCACATTGGTGAGAACGCCGATCGTCGAGCGGACGATGAGCTTTTCCGACGCCCGCTGATAATCTGGACGGATCGCCATGCACTCGATGACAAGTGCGCGGGTATCGTCTGGTACGCTGCGCCGGATCACGTCGATCTGCTCGATGATGGTGGGGGCGCCCTGCCGTAGGATGGGACGATCGGCGCCCGTCTGATCCACCACCACGGCTGCGCTTCCGGTGGTCTTGGCGATCGTCGCGATCCCGGATTCACGCAGCGCCCCGGCGATCAGCCGCGTGACTGTGGATTTTCCCCGGATTCCGTTCACGTGGATCCGGTTCGGAATGCTGTCGATTTTCTTCATGTGACGGCGTGACTCGCGTGCCCACATCCCGATCACGCCGCCCGAGAGAACCAGCGCCACGACAAACGGAATAATACCGGCTATGTCGAAGTCCGTGGTGGCCAGCATCGCGCCTCTCCCTGTTATGTATATCTTTCACGCGTGGCGTCCCTCACACGTGGCGTTCTCCCAAGACGATCCCGGCGTGATGCAGGTCGTCTCGGGATTATCTTTGCGCAAGTACAAGCACAAGGCGGTTGGCCTTCCACCGGCATGCAGCGGCGTGTGACAGCCCGCTCGTCATTCTGTTCCAGCTATGAGCCCCGACGACCTGTGTCTTTGCCCTTCAACCGGTGTGGACAGCGCTGTTTAAAGCACACTCTAGAGTTTCTTGTAGATACGAAATTTCCGATGCTCGGGATGGTTCTGATCCTGCTCGGGCGTCTTGCGATAGCGTTTGTATTCCCATTGATACTGCTCCGGGTCCAGGTCGATGGCGGCCTCGACGCTGGCATTGACGCCGCGCGCTGAAATGGCTTCATCGCTGGCGTAGACGCGCTCGTCCGCGGCGAGAAAATGAATCGCGAAACCACGACCCGCAAGACGCCTGGCCACACCGGTCACTACCCGGGCCTGAGTGCGAGCCACCAGCTTGGGCAACAAGGTGGCCGTGTAGGCAGGGCGATGATAGAAATCGGCGAACACGCCGCTGCCCCAACTGGGCACCTGGTCTGGCAGAATCCCCACCGCCTCACTACGCTTGAGCGCCTTGAGCAGCGATGCCACGCCCCGCGAGTTGGTGGGCACCAGCGCGGCGCCCATGCGTTCGCGCCCATGGCGGATGATGGGTTCCAAGGCACTGATCTTGGGAGGCTCGTACATGGCGGTGAAGGGGAAATGCCCGGATAGCCAAAAGTTGAGCACTTCCCAGTTGCCAAAGTGGGGCGCCAGCACGATGACGCCCCGTCCCTCCGCCCGGGCATCATCCAGCAGTTCGCGCCCATGAACTTCGACAATCGATGTCTCGACGCGAGACGGTTCTGCCATCCAGGCAAAACCCAGCTCGAGCATCGTGGCAGTAGAGTGAACCAAGCTTTCTCGGGCACGAGCATGTCGCTGGTGGCTGTCGAGTTCAGGAAAGACATCCTGCAAATTGACATCGGTGACATGGCGCTCGCGGCGGCTGAAACGATGGACCTGTGGGCCCAGCAGCCGGGCCAGACGCCACAAGGTGCGAGGAGAACGCTTGGCCAGTACTCGCCACATCAAGGCGATGGCCTGAGCATGGAATTTGGGAGTGGACTTCTTTTTCTTACTCATGAAAACAGATGATGAAACGTTGGCTGCGGCATTGCGAACAGAATCGGGCAAAAAGGTGAATCATCCACGATCAGGGCGGCAGATTTCAATCAAATTACCATCCGGATCGCGCAGGTAGAGGGAGGTAATAGGACCTTGAACGCCCCGTCGGGGAACCGGGCCTTCCTCGATAGGGACTTGTAGCGTTTCGAGATGCGCCTGCACTTCCTTCAGGGGGAGTACACTTCTGACGCATAGATCGATACTGCCCGGGGTAGGGTGGGCCGCTTTGGGGCTCGACTCGGTGTCGGTTTGATGCAAACGCAACGCCGTATCACCCAGCATGAGATCGACCCGCTCAGCCTCCTGGTAGCGCGCTTCCAGTCCTAGTACGCGGGTGTAGAAATCCACCGCACGGGAAATATCCGTGACGGTGACGACCAAGTGATCCAGGCCGGTTAACATGGCAAACTCCGCTTGCATTTTCCTGAAGGATACGACGTTGACCAGGCTGCTGTCGTGCCCTCTGTGCACTCATGATGACATCACGCACTACCACCGGGATCGGCGCCGGGACTACTGGCAATGCCGACATTGTGCGTTGGTCTTTGTGGCTGCTCACCAGCAGCTTGGTCCCGAGGAGGAGAAGGCGGTGTATGACTGCCACCGCAACTCGCCCCAGGATATGGGCTATCGTCGTTTTCTGTCGCGGCTGTTCATCCCATTGCAGGCCCGGTTGGCTCCCGGCGCTCATGGACTGGATTTCGGCTGCGGACCCGGGCCGACGCTGTCGGTGATGTTCGAAGAGGCAGGTCATCCCATGGCCCTTTACGACATCTACTACGCGCCGGATCAAGGGATGCTCGAACATTCTTATGATTTCATCACCGCTTCCGAGGTGATCGAGCACCTGGCGTTACCGGGGCAAGTGCTCAAGAAGCTCTCCGAACGGCTTCATCCCGGCGGCTGGCTGGGGTTGATGACCAAGCGTGTGACGTCTCGAGAGGCCTTCGCCGACTGGCACTATATCCAGGACCCGACTCACATCAGCTTCTTCAGTGAGACGAGCTTGCGCTGGCTGGGTGAACGCCTGGACCTGCACGTTTCTTTCCCCGCCGCCGATGTAGTGCTCATGCAAAAGCAATAGCCCGCTTTTAGTGCGTTATTCGTGCCATCGAGAGTGCTTGTAATAGCGTTACAATCACCGCTCATCAAGGCATTGAACAGCGCTGCACCAGGTCTTGAAAGGAGGCCTGGAAAGGGGCTTCACAATGCTTTGTAAAAAAATGTGCGCCAGCGTATATTCCGCGCTAATTACCAATCTGAATCCTGGCCGTCCCGGCAAGGTGCGTTATTTCCAAGAGGCTTCTTTATTTATGTCGCGGCAGCTATTGGCCATGGCGCTAGCCCCTTTGTTGGGATTATTCATCCTGACGATCGGCAATGGTTTTCTGGCCACGTTGATCACCTTGCGGCTCGACGCCGCAGGAGTCTCCGCGGTCATGATCGGTTGGGTGTCTTCGGCTTATTTCATCGGTCTGGCCATCGGGGCGATGTTCAACGATCGTCTGCTGCTGCGTATCGGTCATATTCGTGCCTATGGCAGTTTCGCCTCCCTGGTGGCGGTGACGGTACTGTTACAGGGGCTCTGGCTCGACCCCTATGCCTGGTTCGTGCTGCGTCTGATCGGTGGCTGGGCCACGGTAGGTGTGTATCTGGTCATCGAAAGCTGGCTGCTGACCTCTGGTGACCAGAAGGTACGCGGTCGCCTGCTGGCGCTGTACATGATTGCCCTCTATGCGGCAGGGGTTCTAGGGCAATTATTGTTGGGGGTGACGGATGCCATGGGCGTGACCGCTCCTTTCATGGTGGTGGGCATGCTGGCATCGCTGTCGGTATTGCCCATGGCGATGATCCCGCGAGTATCGCCGCTGATCGAACAGGCTGAGCCCTTACCCCCGCATCGCTTGATTACCATCACGCCTACCGGTGTCATGGCGGCTTTTGGCTCGGGACTTGCCGTGGCGGCGGTCTATGCGCTACTGCCTCTCTATCTCCATAGTCTCGGTATGACCGTGCAACGCGTCGGCCAGATGATGGCCGTGATGATTCTTGGCGCCATGTTGCTGCAGTATCCTATTGGTCGCTGGTCGGATCGCCACGACCGTCAGCTGGTGCTGATTCTCATCGGGGCTTTCTTCGCGCTGATTTCGCTCGGCATGGTCATGCTGCCGCACAAGCAGTGGATGTTGGCGGGGCTCTTGTTCCTGTTAGGTGGCGGTGTCTTTGCTCTGTATCCGGTAGCACTCAGTCATGCTGCGGACCGGGCCCCGGCAGGTGCCTTGGTGCGCATGAGTCAGGGGCTGCTTCTGATCAACGCGCTCGGCTCCACTATCAGCCCGCCCTTGATCACCCCGGTCATGAGCTGGCTCGGCGATGCAGGCTTGTTCTGGTCGCTTGGCAGCCTCGGTCTGTTTCTGGTGCTGTTTTTCACCTGGCGGCGCAGCGTGCGTCCGGCTCCCATCCCGGCAGCGCCATTTACTGCCAATGCGCCCATGACCGTGATCGGTGCCGAACTCAACGTTACCGAAGAACTGATGCAGGGAGCCATCGAGCACGAGCATCACGAGGACCTTTCCCAGGTCGTGCCCGACATTGAGGTGGCCGAGGCTTTTGTCGGTCCACCGCAGGAGGAAGATGCTCCTGTTACCTATTTCGATGTCGATGCCGAGGCCGGCGCGCCATTCGATAGCAGGCGTTATGAGCGTTCCTCTTTCTGACCACTCTGACTACCACTACGAAAAAAGCGCCCAACGGCATGACCGTTGGGCGCTTTGCGTTTCGCCCTATCCATTCGTGACAGGGTAAGGCGTTTGGTTAATGGCTAATAAAGGCTGAGGACTCTACCATCGTTGGTATCCCTCATTGATAGGTGTTTTCCATGATGTCTTATGCCGCCCCGGTACGCGACTATCGCTTCGTGCTTGAGGAACTGCTCGAGCATGGTTCGTTGCAACTTCCCCACTTCGAGGAGACCAGCCCCGATCTGATCGAGGCGGTGTTGGAAGAGGCGGCGCGGCTGGCCAACGAGGTCTGGGCGCCGCTCAATTATAGCGGCGATCGTCAGGGGGTGATGCTCGAGGATGGCCAGGTGAGCACGCCACAGGGCTTTGCCGAGGCCTATCGCGCTTATATCGATGGCGGCTGGAACGGCATCGGTGTCTCGGAGGCCTTGGGTGGCCAGGGCCTGCCGGAGGTGGTGGCAAGCACCGTGCAGGAGATGCTGCATGGCGCCAACATGGCCCTCGGCCTGTGCCCCATGCTCACCGCCGGCGCTATCGAGGCATTGTCCCAGCACGGTTGCGACAAGCTCAAGGCGCTCTATTTAACGAAGCTGGTGAGCGGTGAATGGACGGGCACCATGAACCTCACCGAACCTCAGGCCGGCTCGGATCTGTCCCAGGTGCGCACCAAGGCCGTTCTGGAAAACGATCACTACCGCCTTACCGGCCAGAAAATCTATATCACCTGGGGTGAACACAATATTGCCGAAAACATCGTGCATTTTGTTCTCGCCCGCACCCCGGACGCTCCCGAAGGCAACAAGGGCATCTCACTGTTTCTGGTGCCCAAGTTTCTGGTCAATGACGACGGTAGCCTGGGTGAGCGTAACGATGTGGTCTGTGCCTCTCTTGAACACAAGCTGGGCATTCACGCCTGCCCCACCTGCACCCTGAGCTTCGGTGAAAAGGAGGGCGCCATCGGCTATCTGGTGGGCGAGGTCGGCCGCGGCCTGAATCACATGTTCACGATGATGAACGAGGCACGCCACAAGGTCGGTGTCGAGGGTATCGGCGTTGCCGAGCGCGCCTGCCAGCAGGCGCTGGGCTATGCGCTGGAGCGTGTTCAGGGGCGCAGTCCCAAGGCGCGGGGCGGGGCGTCCTGCGCCATCGCCGATCACCTGGACGTGCGGCGCATGCTGCTGTCCATGCGTGCTCGTACGGATGGCCTGCGAGCATTGGCGCTATTCTGCGCCGCCCAGATGGATAATGCCCGCCACGCCATCGATGATGAAGCGCGACACAACGCCCAGAATCGGGTCGATGTGTTGATTCCGGTGGTCAAGGCCTTCTCCACGGATCAGGCGGTTGAGATCGCTTCTCTCGGGATTCAGGTGCATGGTGGCATGGGGTTCATCGAAGAAGCCGGCGCTGCCCAGTTATTTCGGGACGTGCGTATCGCGCCCATCTACGAAGGCACCAACGGCATCCAGGCGCTGGATCTGGCGGGCCGCAAGCTGCAGCGCGATGGCGGTGCGGCGCTATGCGCCTTGATCGATGAGGTCGAGACCACGGCCAGTGCGCTTTCCGACAACGCGGCGTTGGAGTCACTGGGAGAGAGTCTCGCGCAAGGCTCGGCAGACCTGCGGGCCGCCATGGCGATTCTGCTGGAGGAGGGGGGCGATGCGGACCATGGACCCGATGCCATTCAGGCCTATGCCACGCCGTTCCTGTCCCTGGCCGGCCATGTGCTGTGTGCCTGGCAGATGGGGCGAGCGGCGTTGGTGGCTCAGGCGGCCCTGGATGAAGGCAAGGGAGACGCGAATTTCTACCGCGCCAAGTTGGCAAGCGCCGACTTCGCCCTGCGCCACTGGCTGCCGGAAGGGCGTGCCCAGCGGGCGGTGATCGAGGCGGGCATGACTACGCTGCTGGATTTCGAGCCCACCAGCCATTGAGAGGAGACGCCACCATGTCCAGCATTTTCGAGCAGGGCCTGCCTCAGACGCCGGCCAATCATGTCGCGCTGTCGCCGCTGACCTTCATCGAGCGTACCGCTCAAATTTATCCCGACTACCCGGCGGTGGTCCACGGCAAGCTGCGCCGGGATTGGCTCACCACCTGGCAGCGCTGTCGGCGTCTGGCCTCGGCGCTTGCCGGGCGCGGCATTCAGCCGGGCCAGACCGTGGCCGCCATGCTGCCCAACGTGCCGCCCATGTTCGAGGCCCATTTCGGTGTGCCGCTGGCGGGCTGCGTCCTCAATACCCTGAACATTCGCCTGGACGCAGAGGCCATCGCTTACATGCTCGCTCATGGCGAGGCCAAGGCGATCCTGGTCGATCCGGAGTTCGCCGATGTCATCGAGGACGCGGTGGCCAAGCTCAATGACAAGCCGCTGATCGTCGATGTGGCGGATGCCCTATTCGAAGGCCAGGCCCGACGCATCGGCGAGATCGAGTACGAAGACCTCTTGGCCGAGGGCGATCCGGAGACACCCTATCGCCTGCCTGAGGATGAATGGCAGGCCATCTCGCTGAACTACACCTCCGGCACCACCGGCAAGCCCAAGGGCGTGGTCTATCATCATCGCGGCGCCCACTTGAACGCGGTGAGCAATATCCTCGAATGGGCCATGCCCCATCATCCGGTCTATCTATGGACCTTGCCGATGTTCCACTGCAACGGCTGGTGCTTTCCCTGGACCATTGCCGCAGCGGCGGGCACCAATATCTGCCTGCGCAAGGTCGAGGCCAGAAAGGTCATGGAGTTGCTGGTCGATGAGCAGGTCACCCACTTCAGCGGGGCACCGATCGTACTCAATGGTCTAGTCAATCTGTCCGAGCAGCACAAGCGCATGCTGGAACATCCGGTCAAGGTCACCGTGGCCGGGGCCGCACCGCCGGCCTCGGTGATTTCCGGTATCGAAAAACTGGGCATCGAGGTAACCCACGTCTACGGTTTGACCGAAGTCTACGGGCCGGTCACGGTATGTGCCTGGCGCGAGTCCTGGAACGAGCTACCCTTGGAAACGCGAGCCAAGATCAAGGCACGCCAGGGCGTGCGTGGCCACATGCTGGAGGCACTGTGCGTCGCCGATGCCGATACGCTAGAGCCGGTGCCCAAGGACGGCGAGACGATCGGCGAGATCCTGATGCGGGGCAACAACGTCATGAAAGGCTACCTGAAGGATGAGAAGGCCACTCAGGCGGCGCTGCAGGGCGGCTGGTACCATACCGGCGACTTGGCGGTGTGGCATGCGGACGGCTATATCGAGATCAAGGATCGCCTCAAGGACATCATCATTTCCGGTGGGGAGAACATCTCCACCATCGAAGTGGAAGATGCCATCTACTCACATCCGGCGGTGGAGGAGGCCGCGGTGGTGGCGCGTCCGGACGAAAAATGGGGCGAGACGCCCTGCGCGTTTGTGAAGCTCAAGCCCGGTCATGAAGAGACCACCGCCGAGGAGATCATCGCCTACTGCCGCGAGCATCTGGCTCATTTCAAGGTGCCGCGCCATGTGATCTTCAGCGAACTGCCCAAGACCTCCACCGGCAAGATCCAGAAATTCGTGCTGCGCGACGAAGCGCGTAAGCAATGATGGTTCAGCAGTAATACAAAGGAGAGACACGGATGAGCAGCAATCGAATCGGCGTCGTCGGTGCCGGCACTATGGGGCAGGGAATCGCCCAGGTGCTGGCCGCAAGCGGCTGCGAGGTACAGTTGTACGATGTCGCCGACGAACAGTTGGAACGCGCCAAGGGTGGCATTGGTAAAGGCCTGGACAAGCTGGTTGCCAAGGAACGCTTGTCTTCTGAGGATCGCGATAGCGCCCTGAAACGCCTCGAGACCACCTCCAAGCTCGAGGATCTGAAAGAGTGCGAGATCATCATCGAGGCGGCGCCTGAGAACGAAGAGCTCAAGGAGCGACTGTTTCGTGATCTCAGTCAACTGGGCAAGGAGGTGATCCTTGCCTCCAACACCTCATCCTTGTCTTTGACTCAGCTGGCGGCGGTGTGTGACCAACCCGAGCGGGTGGTAGGCATGCACTTCTTCAACCCGGTGCCGGTACTCAAGCTGGTCGAGGTGATTCGCGCCGAGCAGACCTCTGACGCCACGGTGAAGAAGATCGAGCAGCTTGCGGAGAAGATGGGCAAGACCGCCGTGCCCATCGCGGATTCGCCAGGATTTGCGGTCAACCGCCTGCTGGTGCCGATGATCAACGAGGCTGCCTTCCTGGTACAGGAAAACGCCGCCACCCCGGAAGCCATCGATCAAGCCATGAAACTCGGCGCCGCCCATCCCATGGGGCCGCTGGCCCTGGCCGACCTGATCGGGTTGGACGTGTGTCTGTCCATCATGGAGGTATTGCAGCAAGGCTTCGGCGATCCCAAGTATCGACCCTGCCCACTGCTCAAGCGCATGGTGGCCGCAGGCTACCTGGGCCGCAAGAGCGGGCGCGGTTTTTATCACTATGAATAGCATAGCGACGAATAAGGAGGTTTTATGAGCGACAAGCTGATCGAAGTGACCGAAAAAGAAGGCGTAGTGCGTCTGACCCTGAATCGCCCCAAGGCACTCAACGCGTTGAATTCCGACCTGATCGCAGAGTTGAACAAGGTGCTGGTCGATCTCGAACAGCGTGATGATCTGCGTGCCGTCTTGATCACCGGTGCCGGCGAAAAATCCTTCGTTGCGGGCGCCGACATCAGTGAAATGCGGGACAAGACCCCGGAGGAAGCGCGGGTCTTTGCCAGTCAGGCCCTGACCACGGTCAAGCGGCTCGAACGCTTGCCCGTGCCGGTGGTGGCCCTGGTCAACGGCTTCTGCCTGGGCGGCGGCTGCGAACTGGCCCTGGCCTGTGACTGGGCCATCGCCAGCGATAACGCCATCTTCGGCCAGCCGGAAGTCGGCTTAGGCGTGATTCCCGGCTTCGGTGGCACTCAGCGCCTGCCGCGTCGGGTCGGCCCCGCCCTGGCGCTGGATCTGATCACCACCGGGCGCAAGATCGACGCCGCCGAGGCTTTGCGCATCGGTTTGGTCAATCGTGTGGTATCGGCGGGGGAACTCGACGCCGTGGCGGAGGAACTCACCAAGCAGTTTGCGGGCAATGGCCGCCAGGCGATCCGCTCTGCCAAGCAGGCCATTCATGACGGCATGGACCAGGACCTGGACAGCGCCCTGGCACTGGAAACCAGCCTGTTTGCCCTGGGCTTTGCCGGGGAAGAGCAAAGCGAAGGCATGGGCGCGTTCGTGGAGAAGCGCAAGCCGAATTTCTAAGCGGGTGCTTAGATGGCTAGGATAGTGGCAGTAGCGGCGACGTTACTGCCACAGTTGTTTATGGCGTATTCTGTGCAGTAAATGAGTAGCACTTGAAAGAGGGAGTGGCCACCATGAATGCATCGTTACATGATCTTCCTATCGAGCAACGAATCCAGTTGGTCGAGGATCTCTGGGATAGCATTGCGGCCGATCAGCAATTGCTTCCGTTCACCAAGGAGCAGCGACAAGAGCTGGATAGACGTCTGGATGCTTTCGAAGCGGATGGTAACACGGGTCGGAGTGCCGATTCCGTGTTGTCTGACATTCGAAGCAAGCTATGATGATTGAGATTCGCCTCCGCCTTGAAGCACACCAGGATCTGGAGCAAGCAGCGCAATGGTATGAATTACAGCGCCAGGGGTTGGGTCATGATTTTCTTGATGGCGTAAGCGCAACTTTGGACAGTATTTTGGAAAATCCTGACGCTTATCCAATGGTTCATCGCAGTACGCGTCGTGCACTTATCAGCAAGTTCCCGTTCGGGATCTTTTATCGAGTAGAAGGCGATGTGGCAGTAGTCATTGCGGTGATGCATGGAAGTCGGCACCCTCGACGTTGGCAAGCAAGAGACTGACGCCAATCTGAATAGCAACAAGGTGTAGCTGCATTGCCAAGGCCGTTTCTTGTTGGCAGAAGACACCTCATTCCAGTCATTGAAGGCGGCACACGTTGAAACCTCCTATCACGCCAGATGGCCGCTACATCGTCGTTCGCGGTCGGCTCTGGCGAGCGAGCAATCCCCACCTGCCCGAACATGAGCGCGAAGCGCTGGTGAAGGACTTGATGACGGCGCGGCGCGAAGTGAAAGCCGCCCGTGACGCGGAGGACGAGGAACGCCTGACCGCCGCAAGAAAAGCCGTCGATGCCGCCAAAGTCGGACTGGGCGAGCGTGGCCCGGTCTGGTGGACGGATGGCGCCAAGGACTTCAATCGTCACCTGGCCAAGAACACGCCCTATGCCGATTGGTATGCCGAGCTTCCTGATTCGAAGACCTGATATCTCATCCAAGCCGATTACAAATGTCATTTAAGATGATGTGCCGGTACGTTGACTCAGTATTCCTGTGGGCTATCCAATCACTGTTAAATATCAAAGGGTCGATCGATGAAAGGTGAATGTCTCTGCGGCGAGGTGAAGTTTGAAATTGAAGGGAAAATACGAAACCTTTATCAATGCCATTGCTCGTTATGTCGCCGAGCTACCGGGGCTGCCGCCAACGCTGCGACTTTTGTAACCGCGCAGAGGTTTCGTTGGGTATCAGGCGAGAATGAGATCAGGTCTTTCCTGAAGCCCACCGGCTTCCGGAGCGATTTTTGTTCAATATGCGGGAGCCCAGTTCCGAATAGACTGAGAGGAACTGATATGGTCTGGGTTCCTGCAGGTTTACTCGATGAATTGATCGAATCACGGGTTTCTGCACATCTTCACATAACGTCTGCCGCCCCTTGGGAGCAGGAATCCACCGGATGCGTTCGGTTGGATGGCGGGCCTGATAGCCTGGAGTCGCTTAACAAGTTGTTGTAGTTCGTTTCGGGCCTCCGGTTTTACACTGAACGCTATTTCGCTGCGCTACATGAGCGCCGCTAAACGTAAGTGTTAGCTGTGCGTTCTTTGATGTTTTGACGTCATGACGTCATAATGCGCACTAATGTAAACTTTGGAGACTGCCATGAGCGAGACATCAAAGCGTTCTACGATTTATTTCGACCCCCAATTGCATGCCGCGCTTCGGCTGAAGGCCGCTCACACGCACCGTTCTCTATCAGATATTGTCAACGATGCCGTTCGTGCGGCGCTGGCTGAGGATCAGGAAGATCTGGCGGTGTTCGAGGAACGGGTTTCCGAGCCGACGATGAGCTATGAGGCCTTGCTGGACGATTTGAAGGCTCATGGCAAATTATAAGCTTGTCTTCAAAAAATCCGTCTCAAAGAACCTCAGATCAATTCCAAACAGGGATCTTGCCCGCCTTCTTCAGCGCATGCAGGCGTTGCAGGAGAATCCTCGTCCAGTCGGCAGTGAAAAGCTGTCAGGACAAGAGCGTTACCGGATTCGACAAGGCGTATATCGAATCATTTATGAAGTAGCAGATGAGCTTCTTGTCGTGACGGTTGTGAAAGTTGGTCACCGGAAGCATGTCTATAAGCGCAGCTAATCTATGCAATGTAGTCTTGCTTGAGGGCTTCGGTTTCGAAAAAGTTAATATATCGATGCCATGAAGATGAGTGTCAAAAACCCCGCCCCGAGTGTTTATAACCCCGGGGCGACGTTTTTTATCAGGCAATGTCTACCATTGGTAGAGTCTGGGGCGCTGCCTTAGCTGCCGCGGTAGGTGGAGTAGCCGTAGGGGCTCAGCAGCAGCGGGATATGGTAGTGCTGGTCGGTGTCTTCCACCTTGAAAGGTACCGGAATCTCCGGGAAGAAGGTCTCGGTATCGTGGGCTTCGAACCAGTCGCCTGTCTCAAAAGTTACGCGATAGACACCGGACTCGAACGCCTGATCTTTCGGGAACAGGGCGCTGATACGTCCAGACTCCTCGTCCGTGGTTGCCTGGTTGAGTGTTTCCCAGCCCCCGTCGGTCTGCTTTTCCAGAACCACCTCGACACCTCCGGAGGGCTTGCCGTCCTGAATGTTGAGCACGTGCACGCTCAAGGGGTTGTCCGCGGCCTGGGCCAGGGTGGCAGCGCCACACAGCGCGATGCCGGCAAGCATGGAGGATAGGGTTTTCATCGTTGTCTCCTTGTCAGGTTATTGGTCCGAGTCTTCTCGGTGAACGTGACGTCATCCTGACACTCGGTCCCCGTCATTCCCCTTGCTCGAACATTACAAAGATGTAATGGGCAAGATGCCCGAAGCCGGCTAGCCTAACCCTTTTCAACCAAGCCCTTTTGATCAAGCCTTCTCGCACAGGCCCTTACTGAAGAGTCAATGACATGCGCATTCTGGTAGTGGAAGACGAGGCCAAGACTGCCGATTATTTGCGTAAAGGGTTGAGCGAATCCGGGTATCGAGTCGAAGTGGCGCGGGATGGCCTCGATGGGCAGCATCTCATTCAGGAGTTCGAGTTTGATCTGATCATCCTCGACGTGATGCTCCCGGGGCTCGATGGCTGGCAACTGCTGCAGCTCATCCGGCGCCGCTGTCAGACACCGGTGCTGTTTCTGACGGCCCGGGACGAGGTGGAGTACCGCGTCAAGGGGCTGGAGCTCGGCGCCGACGACTATCTGGTCAAACCCTTTTCCTTCGTCGAGTTGTTGGCCCGGGTGCGAACCTTGCTGCGTCGCGGCCCACCCCGGGAAACGGAGCAATTTCAGGTGGCGGATCTGCACATGGATGTGCTGCGCCGCCGGGTAACGCGTCAGGATGACCGCCTGTCATTGACCAACAAGGAGTTTGCGCTGCTTCACCTGCTTCTGGAGCGAGAGGGCGAAGTGCTCTCGCGCACCTATATCGCCTCCCATGTATGGCAAATGAACTTCGACAGCGACACCAACGTGGTCGAAGTGGCGGTACGACGGTTACGTGCCAAGATCGACGATCCCTATGACATCAAGCTCATCCATACGGTGCGCGGGATGGGCTATGTCCTCGAGGCCTCGAATTGATGCGCTGGCTCCGCTCGTTGAGTGTTCGTCTGGCCTTGATGTTTGCCCTGGTCAGCCTACTGCTGTTGGGCAGCATCGGCTTCTATCTTTATCAGTCGCTTATCCGGGAAATCGCCTGGCGCGACGATCAGATGCTGCTCGGGCGTCTGGAGCGCATGGAAATCCTGCTCGAGGATGGTGAAAGCATCGCCGCCCTGCGCCGTCGCCCCCAACTGTATGCCAACATGCTGGGCAATCGCGAGAGCCTGCTATGGATTCTCGATGCCCAGGGGCAGGTGCTGATCGAGGTTAATCCCGCCGGTCTTGCGGTGCCACGCCCAGCAGAATCGGCTGAAGTACGACTCGGTGATTACCCCGGAGTAGAACGCGCGCGTCTGGCCTGGCAGAGCCTTGAGCAGGGTGGGCGGCGCCTTACGATGGTGGCGGGCAAACGGCTGGATGAGCGCGACCAGATGTTGGCGGCCTATCGCTATAAGCTCTGGTTGTCCCTGGGTGTAGGGGCCTTGTCGGCCTTCCTTTTGGGATGGGGAATCAGCCGCCGGGGATTGCGCCCGGTGCGAAGGCTTGCCAGGCGCGCCATGACCATCGATTCGCAGCATCTTGACCTGCGACTGGACAGCGACAGCGAAGTCGTCGAGCTGCGTTCCTTGAGCGTCGCCCTGAATCAGATGCTGGATCGCCTGGAAGAAGGGTTCGCCCAGCTATCGCGATTCTCCGAGGATCTTGCCCACGAGATGCGCACGCCGCTGAGCAACTTACTGGGGCACACCCAGCAGGTGCTGCGCCAGGAGCGGCCCACCGAGGATTACCAGTCTCTGCTGGCATCCCATATCGAGGAGTACGAGCGGTTGTCGCGGATGATCAACAGCATGCTGTTTCTAGCGCGTACCGAAAGCCCCTCGGTGGTCATGAAATGCGAGGACGTCGATCTTGGCCGGCTCGTCGGGCAGCTATACGACTACTTCGAGGGCATGGCGGAAGAGGATGATCGTGAGCTCGTCAATCAGGCGAGCGATAGCGTGGTGGCGAATCCGGATCTGCTGCGTCGAGCACTGGCCAATCTGCTCGCCAATGCGTTGCGCTATGGCCGGTCCGGCACGCCGATCCGAGTCGCCAGCAACGTCGAGAAGGATCGTGTGGCGATCAGGGTTCACAACCTGGGTGGGCCCATCGATCCAGCGGATCAATCCCGCATTTTCGATCGCTTCTACCGCTGTGATCCCGCGCGGACCGGTGCAGGGGATTCTGGTGGGCTGGGGTTGGCCATCGTCCGTTCGATAGCGCAATGGCATGGGGGTAGCGTCAACGTCGAAAGTGGGGTAGAGGGCACGACGTTCAGCATGATTTTACCAGCGGCATAGAGCTGATATGTACCATCAAATAGACGAAGGTTTTATCCAAAAGGGTAGGGCGCCATCTCCTTTTGGCCTGATAGGCGGCTTGGCGCTGATTGTCATGCTGGCTCTCAACCTCCGGCCTCTGATTGCCTCTATCAGCCCGCTGCAGAATGTCATCCGCGACGACACGGGCATGAGCTTCCAGTCCGTTGGCTTGCTCACCACATTGCCTTTTCTTTGCATGGGCCTAGTGGCATTGATAAGCGCCCGGTTAGCAGCCCGGGTGGGTGAAACGCGAGGCGTATCTCTAGGGTTGATGTTCATTCTGCTGGGATGCCTCATACGCATCCTCAACCCAAGCGCCGCTGCCTTGCTTGCCACGGCCTTGGTAGGGGGAATAGGCATTGCCATCATCCAGACGCTACTGCCCGGTCGCATCAAGCGTGATTTTTCGAGACGAGTTCCCTTGGCCATGGGTGTCTATTCGGCGGCCCTGATGAGCGGGGGTGGGTTGGCCGCCTGGATCAGCCCGCGTATCGCTGGGCAGACGGGCTCCTGGTCGCTGGGTGTGGGCTTGTGGTTCATTCCAGCGCTGATCGCGCTGGCGGGTTGGTTATGGAAAGTACCGCAAACCCGCGGCAGTCGATCGCCGGTAGCGGCCAATCGTCTCTGGTATTTCCCCCGCGCCTGGGTGCTGGCGCTGTATTTCGGTGTCATCAATGCAGGGTATTCCAGTGTCATAGCCTGGCTGCCTGCTTATTATCAGCATTTGGGGTGGAGCAGCTCACATAGCGGGTCGTTGCTGGCCTGGATGACCATGTTTCAGGTATTAGCGGCGTTGGTGATGCCCGCGTTGGCACAGCGACAGAGTGGCACGGATAGACGACTGCTGTTGGGCATCAGCTTGTTGGCTCAACTGATTGGCTACCTGGGTTTGATTCTGCTGCCGGGGCCGGGTGCGTTGATCTGGGTTGCAATCGCTGGCTTCGGGCTTGGTGCCTGTTTTGCGCTGGGCTTGATACTGGCGCTTGATCATCACCCTGACCCGCGGATTGCCGGACAGCTGGCCGCCTTCATGCAAGGCATCGGCTTTATTATCAATGCCACCTCACCCTGGATCAGTGGCGCCTTGCGCGAAGCCACCGGCGGATTCATCGCCGTCTGGATCATGCTGGCCCTGGGGGTGAGCGCAATGATTGGGCTCACGCTGATCTTTCGGCCGTCACGCTACGAAACACTTGGCTTGGAAAGGGCATGATGTCAACGCTTGCGCCGCGCGTCAGGCGACAATCATACTGCAGACGAGTCAATCCGGGCATTCTTCCAGTTCGGCAAGGCCGGTCTCTTGTCGAGTTTTGGTGAGGCTTTCATGCAATATAGCGATGAGATGGATCAACAAGAATGGCAAAACGTGCATTACCCAACCATATAGGCTTCATCCCCGACGGCAATCGACGCTGGGCCGTCCAACGGGGGCTTTCCAAGGAGGAAGGTTACCGCTTTGGTATCGAGCCGGGTCTTGCCCTGTTCGAGCAGTGCAAGGAGTTGGGGATTCCCGAAGTCTCCGTGTATGGCTTCACCCAGGACAACACCAAGAGAGCCTCGCCGCAGATTCAGGCGTTTCGCTCTGCCTGCGTGGAGTTTGCGCTGGAGATCGCCCGCCGCGGTGCGGCCTTGCTGGTGGTCGGCAAGTACGGCTCCAGGCAACTGCCCGAGGAGCTGCGTGCCTTCCAGACACGGCAAGGAGAGGGCATCAAGGTGAATTTTCTGGCGAACTACCACTGGGAATGGGATCTGGCGGGCCTTGCCGAAGGTGAGATTCGCTCTCGAGAAGTGTCGCAACTGGATCTGATCGTGCGCTGGGGTGGCGGTCGACGGCTGAGCGGTTTTCTGCCGGTGCAATCGGTATATGCGGATTTCTATGTCGTCGACGATTACTGGCCGGACTTCACGCCGGAGCACCTCGATCGGGCCCTGGCCTGGTTCAAAAAGCAGGACCAGACTCTGGGTGGGTAGGCCTTGCATCAAGCCTTTTGCCCGCGTCGGAATTTACGAGATAAAGACCCCGAATGCGTGATCACCAGCCCCGGGAAAGGAGTCGCCTGTTTAGAGGTTGGTTGTGCCAGGTGGCCAACTGATTGCTTGCGAAGAGCCAAGGCCGAGGCATTTTTTCACCGTTAATATAATGTTTTTGCTTGTAAGGTGCTGTAAAGAGGCTAGGCTAAAATTACACGAGGTTATCATTCTCGCCGACCCTGGCTAAGACAGCTTTGGAGGATTGGTGATGAGTGTTGCGCTTCATCCTTATCACCCGATCATCTACGTGCGTGGATTCGCCGCCACTCAGGGCGAGATCGAGGACACGGTAGCCGATCCCTACATGGGCTTCAACATCGGTTCGACCAAGACGCGGGTCGCCTGGACCGGCGACGTACGGCGCTTTTTCTTCGAATCGCCGCTGGTGCGGTTGATGAGCGATCATGGCTACAAGGATGTCTTCGTGGAAGGCGACGATCTGGTTGCCGCAGAGCGCCACGATAAACCCGTACCCTATCGTTGCATCGTCATCTACCGATACTACGATGAGGCCTCCAACGATTTCGGCGATGGCGAGACGCCGCCCATCGAGCACTTCGCCAAGGGGCTCAGCGACCTGATCCTGCGCCTGAGAGACAAGCTCTGCGCAAATAAAGCCAATAGCATCAGTCCGGAGGCATGTCGCGTGTATCTGGTGGCCCACTCGATGGGTGGACTGGTGTGTCGCGCCTTTCTGCAGAATCCCAAGCTTGGCTCGGCAGAGGCGCGCAAGGCCGTGGATAAGTTATTCACCTACGCCACGCCTCACAATGGCATCGACATGCGTATCGTGCGCAACGTACCCGGCTGGCTCTCCTTCGGCGATATCAACAATTTCAATCGCGAGCGGATGGCGAACTATCTCGATGTGCCCCAGGGCGACGATGTCTCGGTGGTGAAGGGCTTCCCGGCGGAGCGCATCTTCAACCTGGTGGGCACCAATCCCCGGGATTACACCGCGGCGGGGGGCTTGTCGTCCTGGGCCGTGGGGGAGGCCAGCGATGGGCTGGTGTGCATCCGTAACGCCACGACTCACGGGCCGGATAGTCAGGGCAAGGAGGTAACTTCACCCCGGGCGTTCGTGCATCGTAGTCATTCCGGTCATTACGGCATCGTCAATTCGGAAGAGGGCTACCAGAACCTGACCCGATTTCTGTTTGGCGAACTGCGGGTGGACGGCGTGCTGGATATCGACGACATCACCCTGCCACTGGAAGTACAGAAGGCAAAGGAGGCAGGCAAGACGGTTCGTGCCTCCTATCAGTTCGAAGTCGCGGCCAGCGTGCGCGGCTGCCAGTGGCAGATGACCCGGCGTGAGGTGCGCGAGAACTCGGCGATCTTTCGCACCTTCGCCGATCTGTTCCCGGACAAGACGAACTCAACCGTGGTGACCGGCCATTCGCGTCGCCCCCACCTGTTTTCCGTTTTTCTTGATTGGGACAAGAGCGTCAAGCGGCAGTCCTCCAAATCGGTGAGCTTTGCGGTCGACCTGAAGGTGCTGGTGCCGGACTACGAAGTGGATGGGGTCATGTTTCTCAAGCGTCACTTCGAGGGTGGCTTCATCCTGCGACGACTAATCCTGATCGAGGTATTCCCGGATACAAATTCCAGGGCGGGCTGTCGCATCAAGTATGGTTTTCAGGAGATGAATCCAGGCAAGCCGGGCATTCTGGCCCAGACCCGAGCTATCGATGGAGAGACTCGCGGTTTGGCCTTCGATATCCCCATCGAACAGAAGGCCCGCCCCGGCTTGCGGGGCCGTCTATGTATCGAGGCTCGGCCCTGGAGTTGAACTGGAGTTGAATAAGTTCAGTAAGCTGAATGAGTCGGGTGCCGCTAGCGAGCCGGATCGACCCGCCCACTCAGGGATGCATTGCGCCGAAACCAGCCGGCGATGCTGTCCCGGGGATGGCGGGTCGGCAGTACCGCATGGGGTACCCGATCGGAAAGAAAACAGACGAAAGTACCGGCTTCGGGCAGCACCCGCGCCAGTTCGAGCTGTTCGTTGTCGCTTGCGTAGAGGGCCATTTCGCCGCCGCCATCCACCGGCCAGTCGGGGTTAAGGTATAGCACCGTGGAGACGATGCGGTTAGCCCGACCCTGGAAGCTGTCGAGGTGCGTCTTGTAGAAGGCACCGGTTGGATAGTGGGCGAAGTGGGCCTCGAATTCGAATAGGCCCAGATAGAGCGCTCGATTGATCTGCTGCTGTAGATCATCCATCAATGCCAGATAGTGGCGCTGAGCCTGGCTCTCCCGATTCAGCCAGTGGATGGCGTCGCCGCGAATGTCGCGCCGTAACTGATGCTGGTCGCCGCGTCCTATACCGGCAAGGGTCAACGCCTCGGTGGCCGCCAGTGCCTGTAATTCTTCCTGGAGTGCCTGGCACAGTGCCACGTCGATAAAATGCTCGCCAATGAACCAGCCCTGGTCGACGAGATCGTCGACCAGGCGGGACAGAGCGTGGTCATTCAGCGTCCGGGACATGCGAGGAAGCGGTGGCATCATGTCAGGCGTCCTTGTCATCACCAAACACCGGTTGTCGGGCATCTAGTCGATAGTTCAAACGGCTGTCGGGGGGTGGCCGGTCGAGGCTGATGGATTGGTCAAAGCCGACCGCCAGCAGTTCCACCAGCATCATCGCGGAAAGCCCCCAGATAACATAGTCACCGGCTTGGTAGCTGGGCACGTAAAGTGATCGTCCCTCGACACTGATCACATCGGTATGACTACGACGATCTTCGAGAAATACCGGTAAAGGAACCTCGAAGATGGCGTCCAATTCGCCGAGCTCGGGATGTAGTGGCAAATCTGCGGGGATCAGCCCGACGAAGGGGGTCACGCGAATGCCATGCAACGAAACCAGATCGCCCAGTCGGCCAAGCAGTGTGACGTGTCGTGGTGCCAGGGCGATCTCTTCCTGAGCCTCGCGTAGGGCAGTGGTCAAGAGATCAGGGTCATTGGGTTCGCGCTTGCCTCCCGGAAAGGCCACCTGACCACCATGCTGCTTTAGATGTGTTGCGCGGCGGGTAAACAGTAGCGTGGGTTCCGGGCGGGCGACGACAGGAATGAGCACCGCGGCCTGGGGCAGGGTCAAACCCAGCTTGCGCGGTGCGTGTGCTTGCAGGCGTTCGTGGAGTTTCTCTAACATGGAGCTTCCATTGAGTTTCATTACTTGTACTCAGCCCCCCGAAAAGCGTCAAGCGACGCGCGCGAGGTATTATGAACTTCTGCAGCCATTGCGGGCACGCTGTGCATTTCGCCATCCCTGAAGGCGATGACAGGCCTCGCTACCTGTGTGATGCCTGTGGTGCCATTCACTACCAGAATCCGCGTATCGTCGCCGGAACGCTACCGATTCGTGATGGTCGTGTACTGCTGTGCCGACGAGCCATTACTCCACGTAAGGGCTATTGGACGCTTCCGGCGGGGTATATGGAAAACGCCGAAACGACTGTCGAGGCGGCGGCACGAGAGACGCTCGAAGAAGCCTGCGCCGAGGTCAACATTCATGATCTTTACACTCTGATCAACCTGCCGCATATCAACCAGGTGTACATGATCTTTCGTGCCGATCTGACCAGCGACTTCGCTCCCGGTCCGGAAAGTCTGGAGGTGGCGATGTTCGACGAGCACGAGATTCCCTGGGACGAACTGGCATTTCCCACCATCGAGCGCACCCTGCATCACTACTTCGGCGATCGCCACGAGGCAATCTTTCCGTTGCATATCAGCGATATCGGTCGCGACGATCGGGAGCGTTATTTCGGCAGTGCCTAGAAATCTTCCAGCTTCCATACCTCGTAGGCGGGCTCTTCGTAGGGATGAGCGGCCTTGAGCTTGGCAACCGCCTCGGCGATCAGGTTATCGCTGCACACCAGTTCCACCTTTAGTTCATCCACATGCTGCAGTTCACCCAGGGTGCCGATGTGCGGGTCGGCGCCCTCGATCGGTCGGAACTGTCCGCTGCCGCGAGTCTGGAAACAACAGGCCTCGTAATTGCCGATACGGCCGGCGCCACTGGAAAAGACGGCTTCCTTGACGGCTTCGGCGACATCGATGGGGACGAAGAAAGCCAGTTTGTACATAGGAGGTGCTCCAGGCATTAAGCGTGTTTTGACGCGCTATTGAGAGAGAATTGTGATGATTTTCACGCGCTAATTGGCCTGCGCGACTCTAGGGATGATGGCATAATAGCCGCCGATGTTTTAGGCAACGCGTCTGCGACGATTCTTTCTGCGAACGAACGGGATACTACGATGCTCAAGTGGCTCGCTATCGTACTGATGGGTCTGTTCGTCTTGCTGCAGTATAGCCTGTGGTTTGGCGAGGGCGGTCTACGCGAACTGGCGCACATTCGTGCTCGAACCGATGCGCTGGCCGCCGAGAACGCCACAGCGTTAGCCAATAACCAGCGTCTCGCTGCCGAGGTCGTCGATCTAAAGAATGGACTCGATGCCATCGAGGAGCGGGCACGCAGCGATATCGGTATGGTCCGCGAGGATGAGCAGTTTTTCTGGGTGCCAGGTGTGGACACTCAGGATTCGTCATCTTCCACTGGAGGGGCACAGTGACAGTCGGGAAGCTATGGCTGATCGTGCCCGCCGCTGGTAAAGGGCGGCGCATGGGCGCCAATCGACCCAAACAATATCTGTTCATCGACGAAAAGCCTGTTCTAGCACATACCTTGTCACGTTTGTATCACGCCTATCCGCAGGCATCGTTGCAACTGTGCCTGGATGAAGACGATGCCTGGTTCGATGCGCGCTGGGTGCCCTTTGGCGATTGGCGGCGTGTGACCGGAGGCGCCGAGCGGGTGGATTCAGTCCTTCAGGCACTCGACGGCCTGGCGACCGAGGCCGCCGACGACGACCTGGTACTGGTGCACGACGTCGCGCGCCCCTGTGTGCACCTCGACGACTTGCAACGCCTGCTCGAGATGCTTGCGGAAGAGCCGGTCGGCGGGCTTCTGGCTACACCTGTAGCGGATACCATGAAGCGTGCCGACGAGGCGGGCCGAGTGGCTGCCACCGAAGCCCGGGAGGGACTCTGGCATGCGCTGACGCCACAGGGTTTTCGCTATGGCCTGCTGCGCAAGGCGCTGAAACGGGCCATTGAGAAAGGTATTCACGTCACCGATGAGGCATCGGCAGTCGAGGCTCAGGGCCTGGCGCCTCGTCTGGTAACGGCACGACGCGATAATCTCAAGATCACTCATCCTGAAGATCTTGCGCTGGCGACGCACATTCTGGCGGCCCAGGCAAAAGCGATTGCCGGGTCTGTGGTAGATGATTGCTATGAATAGGGGGCTGACATGATTCGCATCGGTCACGGGTTTGATGTGCACGCCTTCGGTGAAGGCGATCATCTGACAATCGGGGGGGTACGTATTCCCCATGCCCAGGGTTTCATCGCCCATTCCGATGGGGACGTGCTGATACATGCGGTGTGCGACGCGCTGCTCGGCGCCTGTGCCCTGGGCGATATCGGACGGCATTTTCCCGACACCGATCCACGCTGGGCCGGTGCCGACAGTCGCGCCTTGCTGCGTCATGTCTTGAGCCTGATCGATGAGGCCGGCTACCGGCTGGGCAACCTGGATGCCACGATCATCGCTCAGGCGCCCAAGCTGGCGCCGCATATCGGCGCCATGAACGCCACACTGGCGGCGGATCTCGAGGTGACCCTGGACGCGGTCAACGTCAAGGCGACCACCAGCGAACGGCTGGGTTTTACCGGGCGCTGTGAGGGCATCGCGGTGAATGCCGTCGTCGTGCTTTTCAAGCGTGGTGCCAAGGATGGAAACCCAGGGATGATGCGGTGACCGAGACGAGCGACGCAATCTGGCCCCCTGTCTGGCCCCATGCTCATGGCGGGCCGCTTGCGGTCGGGGATTACCGCGGGGCACCGGAGGATTTCGTGGTCGAGGAGTGTCTCGGATTCGAGCCGGAAGGCCACGGCGAGCACCTTTGGCTGTGGGTGGAAAAACGTGATCTGACCACGCTGGAATTGGCTCGGCGACTCGCCAGAGCCTGCGATGTAACGCCTCGCCAGGTCGGATTCTCGGGAATGAAGGACCGCGTGGCGGTGACGCGCCAGTGGGTGTCGGTGCATCTGCCCGGGCGCGAGGCGCCGACGGATCTCATTGAGCGTTTGGGCAATACCCCCGTGCAGCTTCTGGAGCAGCATCGTCATCCGCGGAAGCTCAAACGCGGGGTGCATAACGCCAACCGTTTCATCCTGCGCATCAGCGGCGCGGTCGGCGAGCATCCTGCTCTTGAGCAGCGTTGGAAGACGCTTTGCGAGCGGGGGGTGCCCAACTATTTTGGACCGCAGCGTTTCGGGCCTGGTGGGCGCAACCTGTTTCGCGCACGGGATGTTCTGCGTCGTGGCTGGCGCAAGCGCGACGATCGGGAAGGTATGCTGCTGTCGAGCGCACGCAGTTATCTGTTCAATGGGCTACTGGCGATGCGCGTGGCCGAAGACAATTGGGCCACACCACTCGCCGGCGATGTGCTGATGCTCGACGGCAGTGCCAGTCAGTTCGTTGCGGAGCAGCAGGACGAGACCCTCGTCGAGCGCGCCTCACGGCTCGATTTGCACCCGAGTGGTGTGCTGTGGGGTACGGGACGATCCTTGGCCCAAGGTGAAGCCGCGCGCTACGAGCAACGTCTGAACGACGAACACCCTGGTTTGTGTAAGGGGCTTGAACGCGCTGAGGTCCGTCTGGCACGGCGGGCACTTCGAGTATCGTTGGGCGCCCCAACGCTGTCTCGCGATGAAAGTAGCTTGATATTACGTTTTGAACTACCACGCGGTGCTTTTGCGACTGCGGTGCTACGCGAGCTCATCATGCATCCGACGCTTGATTGACGATGACGGTATTGCAGCTATTCATCAGTAATGAAAACTATTGCGGCGACAGGTGTCGTGGCAACTTCAGGAGGAGCGATGCGCAAGCTGTTGCTATCCAATGACGATGGGGTACATGCCCCGGGGCTACGAGCCTTGTACGATGCCTTGAATGCCCATGCACGATTGCGCGTGGTCGCGCCGGACCGGGACAAGAGCGGCGCCAGCAATTCATTGACCCTGTCCCGCCCCCTGGCGCTGGCGGCGCTGGATAACGGGTTCTACAGTGTCGACGGTACCCCGGCGGATTGTGTCTATCTGGGGGTGAATGGCGTCTGGGGCGAGAAGCCCGACCTGGTCATATCGGGCATCAATCACGGCAGCAACCTGGGGGACGACGTCCTCTATTCGGGCACCGTGGCGGCGGCCATGGAAGGGCGCAATCTGGGCATGCCGGCCATCGCCATGTCGTTGGTCGGCTCGCGTCACTTCAAGACCGCGGGCCGAGTCGCCGCGAGCCTGGTAGGCGCGGCGGGGTCATTATCACTGCCGCCGCGCAGCCTGCTCAACGTCAACGTGCCGGATGTACCCTGGGAGGAGCTGCAAGGATTTCGCGTGACCCGCATGGGATACCGAGGCCCGGCGACCCAGCCATTGGAAGTCAAGGACCCTCGGGGCAGAGTGCGCTACTGGATTGCCGCTGCCGGTGAGAATGCCGATGATGGCCCGGATACCGACTTCGCCGCCATCGAAGCAGGCTATGTCTCGATCACGCCGCTACAAACCGATCTGACCCGACACGCGGCGCTTGAAGGCGTGCAAGGATGGCTGGATGCGTTGTCACGAACCGGGTGAACTCAGCGGCATCGGCATGACCTCTCAGCGTACCCGGGATCGCATGGTCGCGAGATTGGTCGATGCCGGCATTCAGAATCAGCGTGTCATGGAGGTCATGGCCCGGGAACCGCGTCATCTGTTTCTTGATGAGGCCTTGTCTCACCGGGCCTACGAGGATACTTCCTTGCCTATCGGTCATGGCCAGACGCTATCGCAGCCCTGGATGGTGGCGCGCATGAGTGAACTGGTGCTGGCAGAAGAGCCGTCGAACGTGTTGGAAATCGGGACCGGTTCGGGATATCAAACCCTGATCCTCTCGCGACTGGTCGACAAGGTATGGTCGCTGGAGCGTATCCGCGTTCATCATGCTCGCGCACGTACGCGGTTGGCGCGCCTGGGCGCCTATAATGCGCGCCTGCGCTTGACCGATGGTGCGCATGGCTGGCCCGAGGCGGCGCCTTTCGATGTGATCCTGCTGACCGCCTGCGCGAGTGAACTTCCCGAGGCGCTATTGGCTCAATTGAGTGATGGCGGCACCTTGATTACACCGCTGGAGGATAGCGATGGCAGTCAATGGCTGACCCGGGTGCAGCGACGCGGTAATGTCCATGAATATCAACGGCTCGAGCAGGTACGCTTCGTGCCGCTTCTGGAAGGAGTCATACGTTGAAACGAGCGCTTGCGCTGTTTCTCAAGGGTGCTGGGATGGGCGCCGCGGATGCGGTGCCGGGTGTGTCTGGGGGCACCATCGCCTTCGTGACCGGTATCTATGAAGAGCTGATCTTCACCATTCGTCGCTTCGGGCCGGATGCCTTCGGCGCCTGGCGCCGGCATGGCCTGAGTGGGCTGTTCGAACATCTCAACCTGGCATTTCTTGTGCCACTGGTGGCGGGAATACTGGCGAGCCTTATTAGCGTGGCGCATCTGGTGACGTATCTGCTTGCAGCGCAACCCGTGTTGCTCAACGCCTTCTTCTTTGGTCTGGTGGCTGCCTCGGCGGTGGTCGTGAGGCGGCAGATCGACGGTTGGCGCTGGTGGCACGTGCTGCCGCTCATCTTTGGGCTGTTGCTGGCCCAGATGCTTCCCACCCTTATGCCGCTGATGGCGGGTTTCGGTGATCTGATTCTGGTGGCCGGTGGCGCCATCGCCATCAGTGCCATGCTGCTACCCGGGGTGTCGGGCAGCTTTCTGCTGTTGTCCATGGGGCTTTACGGCACGGTCATGGAAGGCATCAAGAGTTTCGATATCATCCTGATCCTGCAGTTCGGTGCCGGCTGTGCCTTGGGACTGTTTTTCTTCTCACGATTGTTGGCTTGGCTTTTTCGTCATTACCATACTTCTACGCTACAGCTTCTGGTTGGTTTTATTATCGGTTCGCTGCCCTTGCTCTGGCCTTGGCGTGAGTTGGTCAGTTATCGTCTTGGACCCGATGAGCAGTTGATTCCGCTCGACTATCGTTATTTGTTACCCGGCGATTATACCTCGTTGACGGGTGATTCCGCCCAGTTGCTACCGGTGGTCGTGCTCATGGCACTAGGCCTGCTGCTGGTATTGGCGGTCGGTGAACGCCATCCGTTATCTTCCGAAAAGGACTGAATCCCTATGCGCAAGGCTCTTCTCGTAACCGCGCTGGCGCTTGGAGTCGCTGGTTGTGGCACGCCCAACACCAGCCCCGATGTACGCGATCTATCCGTGTCCCGTGAAACCCAGGCTGGCGAAAGTGTGACCGTCCAGGAAGGCGATACGCTGTACGGTATTGCCTGGCGACAGAACATGGATTTTCGCGATTTGGCCAGGCTCAATGGCATCACGCCCCCATATCGTCTGCAACCGGGCCAGACGCTGCAGCTTGGTGGCGCTGGACAGGGTGGGCAGGCCGCCTCCGGGGGCGCTGCGGCCGCGTCCGATCCTAACCTGGCACAGAATGACATGACCGCGGGTGCTGCTGGGGCGGCAGGCGTTTCCGGTACTCAGGCACCTGATTGGCTGGCGCCGGACACCGAGGCCATCGAGCGTAATCGGCGCTTGACTAGCCGCCCGCTGGAATCCTCATCGGAGAGGTCCGCTTCTCAGCAAGCGCCTTCTTCTCAGCCGTCTTCCTCTGCACCATCGAGCACTCAGGCGGATGCCGAGCAAGCACAAGGCACCCGCGGTCAGGGGCCCATCTACAACTATGGTAGTCCCGGCGCCGATGGGCAATTGAGTGCGCAGGATCGCGCTGAACGCGAGGCATTGGCACGTCAGCGCGCGCAAGCCCAATCACAACCCCAGTCCCAGCCTTCGGCGCGGGAGAACGCGTCGGCAAGGGATGAATCCACCCAAAGCGCTCAACCCCGGGGAAGCAACCAACAGCCGCCCAACCAGGGGGCTCAACAAAACAATCAGGCAGCGCGTCAGCCGGGTAATGCTGCAGCTCAGGAAGAGGCGACCGTCGCCGGCCCTGCGGCGGATGCGGGTACGGCGGTGGCCGGCGGTGCGGATGCGCCCTCGGCACAGCAGCGCACCTACACACCGGTTGAAAACGTGTCCTGGCAATGGCCAGCCGAGGGGCAGCTGGTGGGTCGTTTCAGTGATGGCTCAAGTATCACAGCGGGCATTGATATCGCTGGACAAAAGGGGCAACCTGTCAAGGCAGCGGGCCCCGGTATCGTGGTCTACGCAGGCGATGGGGTACGCGGTTACGGCAACCTGATTCTACTCAAGCACAATGACAGTTTCCTGAGTGCCTATGCCTACAACGATAGCCTTAAGGTGCGCGAGAACGACGTTGTCGAAGCCGGTCAGGTGATCGCTACCATGGGTGATACCGACGCCGATGGTGTCAAGCTGCATTTCGAGGTACGCCAGGACGGCCAGCCTCGAGACCCCCTTGAGTTTTTGCCACAACGCTAGAGGGGGCGTCTCATCGCAGGAAAAGGACGATCGTCGCACTCCGTGAGTCGGCGATCGCGCCAGGACGGGTCATAAAAACAACAGAGCCGGTCAATGACTCTTTTCCACGCAGATAACGGGGTAGCGACAATGAGCATGCTTGAAAGGAATCTTCAGGAAGTTGATCTCAATGATGTGGATGATGAAGTCGAGGTCATCGTTGATGACGTGGATGCCAAGGAAGTGGCGGCATTTGAAAAAGCACTGAGCCGTGAGGAAAACAACTACCACCAAAGTCTTGATGCTACTCAGATCTATCTCAATGAAATCGGTTTTTCACCTCTACTGACGCCGCAAGAGGAGGTGCATTTCGGGCGTCTGGCGCAACGCGGCGACCCTGCAGGACGCCAACGCATGATCGAGTCCAACCTGCGCCTGGTGGTCAAGATCGCCAGACGCTATCTCAATCGCGGACTGACGCTGCTCGACCTGATCGAGGAGGGCAATCTCGGTTTGATCCGCGCCGTGGAAAAATTCGACCCGGAACGCGGTTTCCGCTTTTCAACCTACGCTACCTGGTGGATTCGTCAGACTATCGAGCGGGCCTTGATGAATCAGACCCGCACCATTCGCCTGCCCATTCATGTGGTCAAGGAACTCAATATCTACCTGCGCGCCGCTCGCGAGCTGACCCAGAAGCTCGACCACGAGGCGACCGCCGAGGAGATTGCCGACTACCTCGACAAGCCGGTGGGGATGGTCAAGAAGATGCTGGGGCTCAACGAACGAATATCCTCTGTGGATTATCCGCTTGGCGGTGAGAGCGACAAGCCGCTGATCGAGACATTGGCCGACGAGAACGAGAGCGGTCCGGAATCGTCGCTGGTCAATATCGACGTCAAACAGCATGTCGACGACTGGCTGGTGGAGTTGACCGACAAGCAGATGGAAGTGGTGGTACGCCGCTTCGGGCTGCATGGTCATGAGGCATCGACGCTGGAAGAAGTGGGAGAGGAGATCGGCCTTACGCGCGAGCGGGTGCGACAGATTCAAGTCGAAGCGCTCAAGAAGCTGCGCCGAGTACTCGAGAAACAGAATCTGACGCTGGAAGCCATCTTCGAATGAGTGGTGGACTGGAACGCTGAAAATAATGAACGCGAGTCCTGCGCTCGCGTTCGTTATTGTGTTTATCCGATGTGATTCAGAGCAAGAGACACGACCGAAAGATTGATTGGCAAGCAAACATGCGTCATTGTATGTATGATTCCGCGCAGGTTCAGAAAGGATACTATCGATGTCGTCTTCAGACGCTTCTTCGCGTTCATATATCAAAATCGAGGGTCTGCAGCGCAAGTTGCTGCCTTTTATGGTGGCCGCCCTGGCGTCTTCTCAGGTTCCGGCGGCCGATTTGCTGACCATCACTCGCGATGCCTTGAAAAACAACGCGGCACTGGCATCGGCGCAGTCGATCTACCGTAGCGTCGAGGAAGAACGCAATGTGCAGCGCGGCGATCTGTTGCCGCAGATCGGTGCCAATGCCAACGTCGCCCATAATCGGACCTATGAGGAAAGCTCCTTCGCGGATGAGATTGCGACGCAAGGAGGCTCCTCCGGAGGTGCTACAGGAGGAGGTGGCGCAGGGCTTGGAGGTGGTCTACCGCCAGGTACTCCCAGTGACGATAACTACAACTCCACCAGTATCGGCCTGGAAGCCACCCAGGCGCTTTTCGATGCCACCAACTGGTACGAGTTGCAGCGTGCCGAAGAGGAAATCGATCAGCAGGGGTTTTCACTGCTCAGCGATCGACAACAACTCATCTTTGATGTGTCCCAGGCCTATTTCGAGATTTTGCGTGCCAAGGATGTACTGGGCGCGCGAATCGCCCAGGAAAAGGCCATCGAGCGCCAACTGGAACAGGCCCAGGAGCAATTCGAGGTAGGGCTGATCGCCATTACCGATGTCCAGGAAGCCCGGGCCGCCTCGGATCTGGCGCGGGCCGAACGTATCGCTGCCCGCAGCGATCTGCAGGTCAGTTTCGAGCAGTTGGAACGCCTCACCGGTAAACGCTATGACACCATCGAGGGCCTTGCCAAGGATTTGCCCATCGAATCGCCTCTCCCCAAATCCCGTGAGGCATGGGTGGCACTCGCCATGGAAAACAACCCAACGTTGCTCGCGACCCAGGCGGCGATTGACGTTGCCAATCGTAATGTGGACATTGCGCGTTCGGGCCATCTACCAACCCTCGATGCCTTTGCCCGTTACGACTATTCCAAGACCGACATCGACTACCTGGAGGGTCACGACTCTGCCAGTCAGATTGGTCTCCAGGCCAGTCTGCCCATCTTCACCGGCGGCAGGACAAGCGCTCAGGTCAACCAGGCCAGCTATCGCCTGGAATCCACCCAGTACGATTTCGAATCCCAGCGCCGGGAAACCGTACAGCAGGTGCGCTCGTTGCTGACCCAGGTCAAGAACGATGTGGCAACCGTCGAGGCACGGCGCCAGGCGATCACCTCCAACCGTAGCGCCCTGGAGGCCACCCGCTCAGGCTACGAGGTGGGTACCCGTAACATCGTCGACGTGCTCGACGCCGAGCAGAACCTCTACAATGCCCTGGCCAACTACGCCGAGGCGCGGTACACCTACGTGACCGACATGTTGCAGCTGAGACGCGCGGCGGGAGTGCTGGACGATCGTGATATCCGCACGCTCAACGATTGGCTGCGGGATGACCTGTCGGTCGAGCTGAGCTACTCCGAAGATGCCAATGACGCGCTCATGAACATCGGTGAGCCGCCGGTACCACCACAATCCCGTTAGCGAAACAGTATTCTGTTAAGCCGCCTATTGTGAGCCGTCCATTGTGAGTCGTCCTTTAATAGCCGAGATCGATCTCGACGCCCTGCGTCACAACTACCGCGTAGCCCAGGGGTTAGCGCCGCAAAGTCGGGCATTGGCCGTCCTCAAGGCCGATGCCTATGGTCATGGTGCCGTGGCCTGCGCTCAGGCGCTTGATGATCTGGCGCCGGCGTTTGCGGTGGCCTGTATCGAAGAGGCCCAGACACTGCGCAAAGGCGGTATCGGCAAGCCTATCGTGCTACTGGAGGGCTTTTTTCAAGCTGACGAGTTGCCGCTGATCGAGTCGTTAGGACTGTGGACAGCGGTACACAGCGAATGGCAGGTCAATGCTTTACTTGCTTATCGGCCTCGCCGCCCGATACCCGTTTGGGTCAAGCTCGATTCGGGTATGCACCGTCTGGGCTTTCCCGAACAGCAACTCGATCGCATCTGGCAACGCCTGCTCGACGCGCCCGGCCAGGTCTGTGATCTGCATTTGATGAGCCATTTCGCGACCGCGGATGCGCTGGAACCCCATTATTTTCAACGTCAACTGCGCTTGCTGAACGAGTGGTCAGCGAGACTCGATGCCCCGACCTGCCTGGCCAATTCGCCGGCCACGCTGGCCTGGCCCGAGGCACACGGTGCCTGGAATCGCCCTGGCGTAATGCTATACGGCAGCGATCCCCTGGAAGGTGCCAACGATGCCAGTCGTGCCCTCAAGCCGGTGATGACGCTGCGTTCCGAAATCATCGCCGTTCAGGAGCTCGGTGCCGGTGAACCGGTGGGTTACGGCGGGCGCTGGACAACCCCGGCACCGACTAGAATCGGTGTGGTCGCGGCAGGCTATGGTGACGGCTACGATCGCCATGCCCGGGACGGGACACCGGTGCTGGTCGACGGTCAGCGCTGCAGAATTGCCGGTAAGGTATCGATGGACATGCTCACGGTGGATATTACCGCGTTACCCGAGGCAGGTATCGGCAGTCGTGTCACGCTGTGGGGGCAGGATGAAGGCGGTGCCGTGCTGTCGGTGGATGAGGTGGCTCATCATTGCGACACCATCAGTTATACCTTGTTGACCGGCGTGCTACCGCGAGTACCGCGTCGCTATCATGAAGGGATGAGCTGACGCCTGACGCGCGAGCCTTGGCCAGCTACAATGATCGGCTTTGAGGCGAGCTCCAGGATAAGCGACGCGGCGCATGGCAGATACTCCTTCCAAAACCTCCTTCTTGACACCCAAGTACTGGCCTACCTGGCTCTCCATCGGTTTGATGCGAGTAGGCGCCTGGTTACCCTGGTCGCTAAAACTCTGGGTAGGCAAGCTGATCGGCTTGTTGGCCTGGCGTTTTGCAAAGCGTCGTCGGCATATCACGGAGACCAATCTGCGTCTGGCCTTTCCCGAGCTGGATGAGACGAGCCATGCCCAACTGGTGCGCGAGACCTTCATCGCCAATGGAATCGGTATTCTCGAGACCGCCACCGGCTGGTGCCGCGATCCTGAACATTTGCGTCATCGGGTGACCTTTCAGGGCGAACGCCACATGCAACAGGCGTTGGCGCAGGGCAAGGGGGCGCTGATCATCGGAATTCATTTTTCCACCCTGGACATGGGAGGGGCGCTGCATTCGCTGTTCTTTCCTGCG
The DNA here is from genome assembly GCF_049808615.1 of Halomonas sp. GXIMD04776. Classification (NCBI taxonomy): domain Bacteria; kingdom Pseudomonadati; phylum Pseudomonadota; class Gammaproteobacteria; order Oceanospirillales; family Halomonadaceae; genus Halomonas; species Halomonas sp. GXIMD04776. Next base: position 38,478 of record NZ_JBNCAN010000009.1, read on the forward strand.
GATGTGGTCTATCGACCCCACGACAACGCTCTGTTCGAGCGCTTCATGACCCGCGCGCGTTCACGGATCTTCGACCAGACCATCGACCGCCATGACTTGCGTGGCGTGGTACGCCGTATCAAGGCCGGCCATGCGGTGTGGTATTCCCCGGATCAGGATTTCGGACGCCAGGCCAGCGTGTTCGCGCCGTTCTTCGGCGTCGAGGCCGCCACCGTCAAGCTCACCGGCAAGATCGCGCGCATGACCGGCGCACCGGTCATGCCCCTGATCTTTCATCGTAATCCGAACAATCGCAGCTATACCCTGGAGTATCTGCCGGCCCTGGAGAACTTTCCCAGCGGCAATGAGGTGGAGGATGCAACCCGAATCAATGCGGTCATCGAGGCAGCGATTCGGCGCCATCCGGAGCAGTATCTATGGCTGCATCGGCGCTTCAAGACCCGCCCGCCGGGAGAGCCGGGCGTCTATTGACGCCTGAGCTGCATGTCTCAGCGAGACACACAAGCCCTATAAAAAACCCTTGCCTCAAAAACGAGGCAAGAGAATCATCGATTAAAAGAGATGGTGGGAGCCCGGTTGACCGGGCGATTTCAAGACCACTATCGCTCTCTGTAGCGAGCGCCTACCGGTGATCCAAGCTTGAACCGGTTTCTTACATTTCCTGTGCAGTAGGGCGCAGGATCACTTCGTTGATATCCACGTCCGCCGGTTGCTCGATGGCATAGACGATGGCCCTTGCCACGCTGGCGGCAGGAATCGCCATTTCATAAAGATCGTTGACCTGCTTGGAGGTCTCATCGTGGCCCACGCTTTGAGGCAGCTCACTTTGCACGGCACCAGGAGACAGGGTGGTGGTGCGAATGTTGGGTCCGGCTTCCTTGCGCAGGCCTTCCGAGAGGGCCCAGACGGCAAATTTCGAGGCGCTGTAGACAGCACTGCCCGGGAAGACCACATGGCCAGCCACGGAGGAAAGATTGATGAAGTGGCCGCTTTGCTGCTGGTTCATGATCGGCAATGCGGCGTAGATGCCATACATCACGCCCTTGACGTTGACATCGATCATCTGCTCCCACTCGTCAATCCGGCCTTCGGCCAGCGGGGAGAGCGGCATTAATCCGGCGTTGTTGACCATCACATCGAGACGTCCGAAGGTGTCCGTGGCATGCTTGACGAGGGCCTCGACCTGGGCGCGATCGGTCACGTCGGTAGCCTTGACGGTGGCTTCGGCGCCGATTTCCTTGAGTTCCTTGGCCAGGTCGTCGAGACGCTCCTTGCGGCGCGCTGCAAGTACCAGCTTGGCACCACGTTTGGCGAGATGGCGAGCCGTCTCGGCGCCCAAGCCGCTGCTGGCACCGGTGATGACGACGACTTTTCCCTGAATCTGATCGTTCTGTTCGTGGCTCATGCAAGCCTCCATGCGTCGCTGACTGAATGTTCGTTCTCTGAGGTGGGGATGCGCTATCGAATTTTCAAGGTCGCGGGGAGCTGTAGACGGTGTTCACCGCTACTCAATCGTTCATTGATGAATTGGTGATCCAGCCTATCTCGAGCGATTTGATAGAGCCTCTCGACGACTTGGTTCGCATGGGCTTGGATCACTTCCAGTTCCTGATGTCGAGCATAGAGCGAAAGGGTCTTGAGCGCCTTGAGCAGCGCCAGAAGGATGCTTATATCCTCCCTGCCGTAGTGAAGTATGGGCATGAAAAGTCGATAGAGCAGGGTTTCGAAAGAGCGTATCGGCCAGGTGACGCGAATATGACCCTGGTCGTCGGCCAAGACGTTGCTGGGTAAAAGCTTGAGACGCCGGATCAACAGTTCGGTGATTTGATGAAGGCAAAGGCGCGCGGTACCTGGATCGTTGATCCCTGGCGATAGCGCCTTGATGGCGATTTCCATTAGCTGGGTAAGGCCGTTGACATACAGATCCTTGACGGTTTCACCCTGGACGTAAACCAGCTGCGCCAGCAGCTTCTGGCACCAGGCGTCGTCGGGTTCTTCAGGAGCTTCGACCTTGAAGAGCGGAAAGTTCTCGACGGTGTAGTCGCCAAAGCTGAAGTTGATATGCACCACCGCATCCTGGGATTCGGCGATCTCGGCCACGGCCTCGAGATCGACATTCTGGATGTAGCCGCTGCGCTGGGAGTGAATCGGGTGGCAGGACGCACCGATGGCCGGTAGCGGATCCATGTAGCGCCAGCGTGAGGAGCGTTGCTGAGATTCGAGATGCTCGAGAGCCTGGCGCGTCTCGCGGTGCAGCCCCTCGGTGATGGCGTTGATCTGTACCGATTGGGAGGCGTTGTGAATGAAGTATACGAACAGGCCCAGGCAGTGAACCACCATGGTGACGCCTAGATAGGCGCCCATCGAGCGCCATAGACTGGGCGTCTCGCCTTTCAAGGGCACGATCAGCAGGATGAGAATGAACAAAATGGTGCCCAGGTAGTGCCCCAGCACCCGCTGGTGATGGCGCTCGGTGATCAGTCCGAACACCAGTTTGTGAGAAAAGTTACCCCCAGCCTGAGACAATACCGTCATGACCATTGAAAAGCTGAACACCATCAGTGAGACCATGCCGGCGATCAATGTCGAGAGCAGCGCACGAGCCGTCTCCGGATCCTTGAACTTCAGCCAATTCAGCATATCGGGCAATGCATCGTTCTCGATCGATGGAACGACCACCGCAAGGCCCAGAATGAGATAGAGCAGGGCCAACTGACTGGGCAGATAGGCGATGCTATGGCGAAAATTCTTCACTGCCCGGAAGGGCCGGGCCAATACTGAGTTCATCGGTGTATCCTTGCGATGGCGTCGCTCGCTCTAAGGTCGACATTGTTTTGTCACACATGAAAAAGGGCTTCTTTCCAAAGCGGGAAAGAAGCCCTTGAGCCCGTGGCGGCTAGCGTAACAAACGTCAGGCATCGATACGCTTGTACTTCATGCGATGGGGCGTGTCGTTACCCACGCGCTTCTTGTGATCTGCCTCATAGTCGCTGTAGTTGCCCTCGAAGAACACCACCTGGGACTCGCCCTCGTAGGCAAGGATGTGAGTGGCGATGCGGTCGAGGAACCAGCGATCGTGAGAGATCACCAGAGCACAACCCGGGAAGGCCAGTAGCGCCTCTTCCAAGGCGCGCAGGGTCTCGATGTCCAGGTCGTTGGAAGGCTCGTCAAGCAGCAGTACGTTGGCGCCTTGCTTCAAGGTCTGAGCCAATTGCAGGCGGCCGCGCTCGCCACCGGAGAGCTCCGATAAACGCTTCTGCTGGTCGTTGCCCTTGAAGTTGAAGCGACCCACGTAGGCCCGGGACGACACCTCGTAGCCGTTGATATTGAGCATGTCCTGACCTTCAGAGACCGCCTCCCACACGGTCTGCTTGTTATCGAGGGCATCGCGCAACTGCTCGACATAGGCGATCTTGACGGTGTCGCCGATGACGATCTCGCCCTCGTCGGGCTGTTCGGTGCCGTTGATCATGCGAAACAGCGACGACTTGCCCGCGCCATTGCCACCGATAATGCCGATGATGGCACCCTTGGGTACCTGAAAGGAGAGATGTTCGAATAATAGTTTGTCGTCATAGCGCTTGCTGACGTCGTGCAGTTCGATCACCTTGTCGCCCAGACGGGGGCCGGGTGGAATGTAGATCTCGTTGGTCTCGTTGCGCTTCTGGAAGTCGCCGGATTGCATCTCCTCAAAGCGATTGAGGCGGGCCTTGCTTTTGGCCTGGCGCCCCTTGGGATTCTGGCGTACCCAGTCGAGTTCTTCCTTGATGGCTTTCTGACGCGAGGCTTCCTGTTTGGCTTCTTGAGCCAGGCGCTTCTCCTTGGCTTCGAGCCAGTCGGAGTAGTTGCCTTCGAAAGGAATACCCTGACCACGGTCGAGCTCGAGAATCCAGCCGGCCACGTTGTCCAGGAAATAACGGTCGTGGGTGATGGCGACGACGGTGCCCGAATAATCGTGCAGGAAACGTTCGAGCCAGGCCACGGATTCCGCGTCCAGATGGTTGGTAGGCTCATCGAGCAGCAGCATGTCCGGATTGGAGAGCAGCAACCGGCATAATGCCACGCGACGGCGTTCGCCTCCGGAGAGCACGCCGACGTTGGCATCCCAAGGCGGTAGACGCAGCGCCTCGGCGGCCACTTCGAGCTTGCGCTCCAGGTTGTGAGCATCGGAGGCTTCGATCAGGTTCTCCAATCGCGCTTGCTCCGCAGCCAGGGCATCGAAATCCGCATCCGGTTCGGCATAGGCGGCATAGACAGCGTCGAGCTGTTCCTGGGCCTTCTTGATCTCGCCCACGGCTTCCTCGACGGTCTCGCGTACGCTCTTGCTATCGTCAAGCTCCGGTTCCTGAGGCAGATAGCCGATATTGAGGCCGGGCATGGGGCGAGCTTCGCCGTTATACTCGGTATCGACGCCTGCCATGATACGCAGCAGGGTCGATTTGCCCGCGCCGTTGAGGCCGAGTACGCCGATCTTGGCGCCAGGAAAGAAAGAGAGCGAAATGTCCTTGAGAATCTCGCGCTTCGGGGGCACGACCTTGCCCACCCGATTCATGGTGTAGACGTATTGCGCCATGGAAATCCATTGTGTTGGGGGTTGCAGTGGCCTTGATGATAGTGGCCATGCCGAGTAAAGGCCAGCCCGGTACCAACGCCAGCTTGAACCACGCTAGTGTTGGGGCTGGCGTTGGCGCAACAACATTATTCTTCTTCTAGATCCCAGTCGTCTTCTATTGCACGCTTCAATCTGCGCTCTTCCAGTAATGCCTCGACCTGGCGGCGTAGGCGTAATGTATCGTTACGACTACTCCGAGAACGATGATACTGCGTGTCGTCGGCTTCTAAGATGTCCTGCTCGTCGAGTTGTTCGTCATTAAGCGTGTCATGGCTCATGCTCGACCCTCCGATGACGCTATATGAGTAAATGACATCCTCAGTGAATCGTGCTCGAAGCGTTTTCCAGACGAATCAGAATGCCATGTTCGCTATATAGCGCTGGTTGTAGTCGAGAACAAGCGTTTTATAGAAAATCTCGTGTAATCAAGCGTTGAGCTTGGCTTTGAGCGCATCGAGTTCCTGAAGCGCCTCGACGTGTTGGGTGACATCCTTTTGTACACCGATGAAGTAGGTGAGCTGGTCCTGCTCATCGAACACGGGGGTGATCGAAAGCTCGTTCCAGAACGGGCTGCCGTCCTTGCGATAATTGCGCAGCACTTCACGACAGGGGCGTTGCTCGGCGATCGCCCGGCGGATGTTTTCCAGTCCAGGTTGGTCGTGATCGTTCTTCTGCAGGAAGCGGCAGTCGCGGTAGAGGATTTCGTCGGTGCTGTAGCCGGTCAGACGCTCGAATCCTTGGTTGATGTAGATCAGAATGGTGTCATCACCTTCCTGTTCGGCAACGACGATGCCATCCGCCGACGCATCGACGATACGTTCCAACAGCTCCGCGTCGATCATTGTGGGTCTTTTCATACGTATCGCAGTCCTGTGGCAGATCGGGGGCGCGCTCGACAAAACATCGGCCGTCGATGAGGCCTCGTTATGTCTATCATGGCCAGCCTGGACAATGTTTTCAACGCTTTGTCCTACTATTCGACCTCTGGAAGACGCTGAGCAGCCAACGACGCCGCCAGAGCACAAAGTGCGAGTACCAGCAACAGACCAGCGCTGCCCAGCCACTGAGCAAGCACACCGATAACTGCACCGACGATCAGCATCAAAATACCGGTCAAGGTATTCGATAGAGCGACATAGAGGGCGCGGTCATCGCGGGTCGCCATGTCCACGATATAGGTCTTGCGCCCCAGCCTGACACCCGCATGGGCAATGACCAGGACGCCATAGACGATAGCGAACGGCCAGATTGTCCTGCTCCAGTCCCCCGGTGCCCAGGCGACCCCGGCCACCGTCAGGCAACACAGTGCCGCGATGACGCCGGCATCGCGCATCACGCGACGGCTCGACTTATCGGCACGCTTACCCCAGAACGGGCTGGCCAGCATACTGGCAAGGCCGGAGATTACGATGAGCACACCCAGCCCGCCGAGATCCTCACCACTTTGCTGTTGGCCGAGCAGTGCGATGTAAGGCAGGGCAAGGGCGCTCGACAACAGCAGTGCCCGGGCCACATTGAAATGCAGGAAGGTACGGTCCTGATGCAGCAGCCGAAGGCCCTGACGAATGCTATTCCAGGCGTTTTCCCCGCCTTCGGTGGCACCGTGATCCTCCCGGATCATGGCTGCGCAGACGGCATTGAGCGCCCAGCCCAGTGCCGCAATGGCCAATAAGACCGTCAGCACGAGCTCTCCGGGGCGATCGTCGAACAGCATCAGCACGGCGCCAGACAGCAATGTCACACCGCCCGCGACGCTACCGCTCCAGCCCATCAGATTACCGCGGCGCTGTTTGGCGATGGTCTTGCCCAATACATCCTTGGTGGCAATGGAGGAGAGTCCCCGGGCCAGGGAGAGTGCCACCAGCACGATCAGAACCAGCGCGCCGCCCAGCCCGCCGCTACTCGTCATCGCGAGTATCGCCAGCACTGCCGCGCATAGTGCCTGGAGCGCGCCCCCTATGACCCAGACCCACTTGCGCTGTGGCATATGACGAATGAAGCCGGCAATGAAGACCTGAGGCAGCAGGGCGCCGGCCTCCCGAATCGGGACCAGCAGGCCCACCATCCACAGTGGCGCCCCGATCGCACCCAGTAGCCAGGGAAGAATCAGCCGTGCACTGGAGAACTCATCCGCCAGCTTATTACCCAAGGAAGCGAAAAGGTGGCGAAAGAAATTGCCGGGCTGCTCGTGACAGGCTTCATCGGAGATGTCCTTGCACAAGCGACTGTCTTCGTCACCGGTCAACCATTCGTAGAAACGTGACTGGGTTATACGAGCATTGGCCATGCACACCCTCCATGATGAGATGTCGGTAATCCCGGGCACATTGTTATGATGATCCATCAACAGATCGTAAAAGAGAAACACGATGGCTCGAGTACGTATCCATTATTGCACGCAATGCCACTGGCTTCTGCGGGCCGGCTGGTATGCCCAGGAGTTGCTTTCCACTTTCGGTGAGGACCTCGGCGAGGTTGCCTTGGCGCCCAGTCATGGCGGCCACTTCGAAATACTCTTCAATGAAGAAGTGATCTGGGAACGCAAGCGCGACGGCGGCTTCCCCGACATCAAGGAGCTCAAGCGCCGGGTGCGCGATCGGCTCGATCCGGGCAGGGACCTGGGTCATATCGATCGCTAGCCCCCTTACCACCAGTGCTTGCGCTTGAGCAGTGCCATCACGGCGATACCGAGTACCAGGGTGATGCCGATGAACACGATGAACCCGTATGGGCTCTGGGCGCCGGGAATGCCGCCCACGTTGATGCCCAGCAGACCGGTAAGAAAGCTCAAGGGCAGAAATACCGTGGTGATGATGGCGAGCATGTACATGCGCTGGTTGAGCTGCTCGTTGTGTTCGCTCCAGAGTTGTTCCTGAAGGATCAGCGCGCGTTCCTGCATGGCGTTGAAGTCCTCGATGTAGCGCGACAGTTGGTTGGCGCTCTCTCGCAGCGACACCTTGGTTTCCTCGTCGAGCCACAAAGGACCCTGGGCCAGCTGCGCCAGACAGTCGCGCTGTGGCCCCATGAAACGGCGTAGATTGATTAGAGGGCGTCTAATCCGCGTCAAATCGTCGCTGTCCACGTTCTCCGTATCGCCAAGCTGGGCGTCTTCCAGTTCGGCCAGACGCTCGTCGAGCTGATGCGTCACGTCGCCGACCTGATCGACCAGTGTTTCCGTCAACCAGGCCGCCAGGTCGGGAATCGATTCGGCACCGTCGCCGCTGTCGATGCGTTCACGCACCACGCTGACCGCATGCAGTGGGCGGCGGCGCAGCGTGATCAGGCGCTTGGGGGTCATCCACACCCGCAGCGAGATCAGATCGTCCCGCGCGGCACCGGGGTTGAAGTTGATGCCACGCAGCGTGGTCACGATACCGCGTCCGAAACGCGCCACTCGCGGGCGCGTATCTTCTTCGAGTAGCGCCTCGATGACCGCCTCGTCGAGCTCCGCCAGGGAGTGCAGATAGGTCATGACGTCATCGTGACGAAAGTCCAGGTGCAGCCATAGTGCGGCGTCATCGTTGTTCCACAGCGCATGCAGCTGTGCGTTGTCGAGCAGGGTGCCGCCGCCAACACCATCCAGCTGATAGGCGGTAACGAAAGCGCTGGCCTGCGGGGGCGGTGTATCGGACGTCGTCGGCAGGTTGTCGCTGGATGCCGCCATGAAGGGATTCCTTATTAAAACCAGTGGTCCTGTAATCGCCATGCTCGTCTGAGCGACGCAAGACGGTTAGGCTGGCTACTTTAGCGTAAACCCATGGCAGACAGGGAGTAGGCATGACACAGGATCGGCGCGCGATGCTCTACGGGGTGGGAGCGGTGGCACTATGGTCCACGGTGGCCACGGCCTTCAAGCTGGCCTTGACGACCATGACCCCGGCTGAGCTTATCTGGATCGCGGCGCTGGTTTCCTGGTTGTTGATCGGCGGGTTGGTCATTCAGCGCGGTCAATTCCGCCTCGCCTTGCGCAGTGGCTGGCGCACCGCGCTGTGGGCCGGATTGATGAATCCGGTGGCCTACTACCTGGTGCTGTTTGCGGCCTACGATAGGCTGCCTGGGCAGGAGGCCATGGCGCTCAACTATACCTGGGCGCTGGCCATGGCCTTTCTTGCCGTGCCGATCCTCGGCCAGCGATTGACGCGCATGGATATTCTCGCCGGGTTGATCGCCTATGCCGGGGTCTGGGTCATCGCCACTCGCGGGGCAGTGTTCGAAGTGGCCTTTGCCGATCCGCTGGGCGTCGGGTTCGCCCTGGCCTCGACGTTACTCTGGGCGCTCTACTGGCTGCTGAATGCCAAGGATCATCGCGAGCCGCTGGTCGCCCAATGGCAGAACTTCAGTGTCGGCTTACCGGTCTTGACCGCTATCGTCGCCTTCGGCCCCGGCTTTACCTGGCATGGTTGGAGCAGCCTGGGAGCGGGCATCTATGTGGGCTTGTTCGAGATGGGCATCGCCTTCGTGCTCTGGCAGATAGCGGTGCAGCAGATATCGCGTACCGCCAAGGTCTCCAACCTGATCTTCCTGTCGCCACCAGTGTCGCTGCTGCTGTTGCATGTCGTCGTCGGCGAGCCGATTCTCGTCTCGACCTTGATCGGCCTGGTGTTGATTCTCGGCGGCCTGGGGTTGCAGCAGTTGCAGAAGGCGCCCGCGCCGGCTCCGGCATGATGTTTGTAGGAGATCGCTTCAGCGAGCGATGGTGGTGTTACATGAGCATCTGATACTGAAACAATAGCTGCTTGAAATCCTGGCGCTGATGGGCGAACAGATAAATGGAGACGGCATGGGTTTCCGGCCAGATGCGGTAAACGACACGGTAATTGTCGATCAGCAGTTCGCGGTAGTGGTGGGTGCCAAGCGCCGCTGCCTGTCGGCAGATCGCATAGGTGGCGGCATGGTCTGATAGGCGATCCGTAGCGGTATCAATTAGATGTAAAGATATCGTTTGAGCATCATCGAGGGACATCGCCAATTGATCGATCAAAAAATGTTCGCAAAACTCCAGGGAGGCCTCGGCGGTTTCCTCGAAATAGATCTCAAAGCGTCGACTCACAGTGGCTCGCCTTTATCAGCCTGATGGCGAGCCTTGAGCTTGGCCTTGAATTCCTCGGCGCTCATGGTCATGCCGGCTTCACGGCTGCGTTCACCCAGGCTCAATAGCTTGAGCAGGGCGATGCCCTGTTCGCGGCGCTCGTGGGCGGCATAGGATTCCACCACATAGGTCGGCTTGCCATGCTGGGTGATGACCAGCGGCTCCTCGACATCCAGGGTGGCGGCATTCTGCTTCAGATAGCTGATGGTTTCGATGCGCATGGGATTCACCTTATCAAGCGATGGACCAAGTTTAGTTCATCAATGGACCATTGGCGAGCCGGTCATTGGCTTGCCATTCGCTCCTGGGTCTGCTCTGGCAGCAGCGCTTTCAACTCGGGCCAGACATTCTCGAGCATGCGCGGCTGGGCCTCGGCGGTGGGGTGGATGCCATCGTCCTGCATCAGGTCCTCCTCAAGGGCGACACCGTCGAGCAGAAAGGGCACCAGGGGTACATCGTATTGCTCGGCCAGATCGCGATAGACCGCCTTGAAAGCCCTTGCGTAAGCCTGGCCATAGTTAGGGGGTATCTCGATACCCACCAATAGCACCTCGGCATCGGCCTTTTGGCTTGCCTCGATCATGCTCGAAAGATTATGGCGCATCTGCTTGGGGGACAGGCCGCGTAGACCGTCGTTGCCGCCCAGCTCGATCAGAACGATGTCCGGGGCGTGTTGTCTGAGTAGCTTATGCAGGCGGGTCGCACCGCCAGACGTGGTCTCTCCGCTGATACTGGCATTGACGACCTTGACCTCGTCGCCCAGGCGTTGGCGCAGTAGACTGATCCAACCGGCCTGACGCTCGATGCCATAGGCGGCGCTGAGGCTATCACCCATCACCAGCAGTGTCGTATTGGCGGCACTTGCCATGCCTGTCCACAGCGACAGCAATAACAGCAGCGTCGCCATCAGGCGTCCGCTCAGGCACCGTGAAACCACAGGGAAAGCGTGCATCATGTTCAACTCCCAAACGCGTGAAATGACCTCGATTCTACATGCTCGGCGCCTTGGCAAGCAGGTTCTCAGCGGCGAGCGTCGGCTGGATATTCTAAGCAATCTCGATCTCGAGGTGTTCCCCGGTGAGAGCGTGGCGATCCTGGGGAGTTCCGGCGCCGGCAAGTCCACCTTGCTGGGCTTGCTGGCGGGGCTGGATATTCCGACCAGTGGTGAGCTCATCTTGTTCGGCCAGTCGCTGACCGCTCTCGATGAGGATGGTCGCGCGGGACTTCGTGCCGGGCGAGTGGGCTTCGTGTTCCAGAATTTCCAGCTGTTGCCGACTCTGACCGCCCTGGAAAACGTGTTGCTGCCGCTGGAACTGTTGCCAGGCAGCGATCATCAGGCCAGAGGTCGGGAGTGGTTGGCCCGAGTGGGCTTGGGAGAGCGCATGAACCATCTGCCCAAGCAACTCTCCGGCGGTGAGCAGCAGCGGGTGGCCGTGGCTCGCGCCTTCGTCACCGCTCCCGAACTGGTGTTCGCCGACGAGCCTACCGGCAACCTTGATCGCGGTACCGGCGGAAAGGTCATCGATCTATTGTTCGAGCTCAACCGCGAAGCCGGCACGACCCTGGTGCTGGTCACCCACGATCATCATCTGGCGCGGCGCTGCGATCGCTGTCTCAAGCTCGATGCTGGCCATCTGGCCGCCCTTGACCGGGACGAGGTAGAAGCATGAGCGAAGGCATCAGTAGAAGCGCGAATCCCAGAGTGAAGAGTGCTGTAGATAAAAAGGATAAAGGCGAGGCCGGTCTACTACGACTCTCCTTGAAGGGGCTGCGGCGTGACCTTCGTGCAAGCGATGTGCGTGCGCTGTTCGTGGCCCTGGCCCTGGCGGTGGCGGCCTCGACCATGATCGGCTTCTTCCTCGATCGGCTTGATCGGGGGCTGACCCGGCAGGCAGGCCAGCTGGTAGGTGGGGATATCAAGCTCGAACAGAGCAAGCCCTTCGATGCGAACCTGCGCCGGCAATTGGAAGAGGCGGGGCTGACCCTGGCGGACCAGGTCGATCTGGTGTCGATGGCAAGCCGCAACGAGTCGTTTCAGCCCGCGAGTCTCAAGGTGGTGGATGAGGCCTATCCGCTCTATGGCAAGGTGCTGGTGGATATGGGCGACGGTGTCGAAGAAGTGGCCCATGGGCCGTCACCAGGGAGTGCATGGGTCGCGCCACGTTTGGCGCAATTACTGAATATCGCGATTGGCGAGTCATTTCAGCTCGGTCAGATGCAGCTCAAGGTGAGCGGACTGATCGAGCGCGAACCGGATCAATCCGCCGGTTTCGGCAGCTTCAACCCGCGTCTGATGATGCACATCGACGATCTCGATGCCACCGGATTGGTGCGCCCGGGCTCCCGGGTCGAGTATGAGTTGCTAGCCAAGGGACCGCCCGAGGCGGTGGCTGGGGTCGAAGAGTTGCTTGCCCGACTGGAGCGGCAAGGTGTCGAGGTGGAGGACGTGCGCGAGGATCGCCCGCAGCTCGGCAACGCCCTGGAGCGGGCGGAGAAGTATTTGAGCCTGGCGGGATTGGCGGCGGTGCTGCTGGCTGGAGTCGCGGTCGCCATGGCCACCCGGCGCTATGTCGATCGCCACCTGGATACCGCCGCCTTGTTGCGCTGTTTTGGTGCGTCTCAACGCCAGTTGACGCAGCTGTTCGCCTTGCAACTGCTGTGGCTGGCGCTTTCCGCTTCGATCCTCGGAGCGCTGCTGGGACTGGCTGGGCAAGCGGGGTTGCTGGCGCTGCTGACACGCTTTCTACCGTTGGAGTTGCCGCCCCCGGGTATATTGCCGCTATTACTTGGCATCTTGACCGCGATTGCGGTGCTGGTGGGCTTTGCCGGACCGACCCTGCTGCGGCTCAAGCAGGTCAGCGCGCTCAAGGTATTGCGCCGTGAGCTCGATCCATTGCCGGCCTCCGCCTGGTTGGTGGTCGGTGTCGCGAGCCTGGTGTTTGGCGGTCTGCTGTGGCTTTATTCCGGCGATTTCATGCTCTCTCTCGGTTTGTTGCTGGGCGGTCTGGTGGGGCTGGTACTGCTGTGGACGTTGGGCTGGTTGTTGCTCGGGTTGGTACTGCGCCTGGCCGGGCGTTTCGGCAATGGCGCAAGCGGGGGTGCCCAGGCGTTGCGCCTTGGCGCGCGGCAGCTGGCGCGGCGGCGCCAGGCCAGTCTCGGTCAGTTGCTGGCCTTCGCGGTGACCTTCGCCGCCATGGCGATCATTACCTTGGTACGGGGCGATCTCTTGACCACTTGGCAGGCCCAGCTGCCCGAAGATACGCCGAACTATTTCGCCATCAATATCCAGCCCAACGAGCGCGAAGGCTTCATCGATATTCTGGGCGATGCCGCGGACACGCGAAGTGCCCTGTACCCCATGGTGAGGGGGCGCATCGTGACGATCAACGATCAGCCGCCACAGGAGGTCGTGCCGGAGGAGAGTCGAGGTGACAACGCCCTGCGCCGGGAGCTCAACCTGACCTGGCAGACCGAGGTGCCCTCCGGCAACCGTATCGTCGAGGGGCAGTGGTTTGCGCAGGATGTCGAGGCGGCTCCTGAGAACGATCAGCCTGTGCCGATTTCAATGGAAAGCGGCCTGGCCGGACGCCTCGAGGTCGATCTTGGGGATACTCTGACATTCTCTATTGGCGGGGCGGATATTACCGGCGAAATCACCAGCCTGCGCAGCGTCGAGTGGGACAGTTTCAAGCCCAATTTCTTTGTCATCTTCCCGCCCGGCACCCTGGAGCGTTTCGGCCATAGCTACATCACCGCCTTTCACGTCGAGGATGGCAGCAATGTCCCGGGCAAGCTGGTATCCGCCTATCCCGGGGTATCGTTGATCAACGTCGAGGCCATCCTGGGTCGAGTGCGGGAGCTATTGTCTCAAGTGACCCGGGCGGTGGAATTCGTATTGGCCTTCGTGCTGCTTGCCGGGGTGAGCGTGCTCTATGCCGCCCTGACCGCCAGCCACACGCTGCGCACCCATGAAAGCGGCCTATTGCGGGTGTTCGGCGCCGGTGATCGGCTGATTTCCAGGGTTCAGGGCGTGGAGTTCGCGCTATTGGGCTTCACCAGTGGTCTGATGGGAGCGCTGCTAGCGGAAGCCGCCGCCGCCGGAGTGTATATCGGCTGGCTGGAACTGGCACCCCGAATACATTGGTTGATGTGGGTGATCCTGCCCGTTGGCGGAGCGCTGCTCATCGGCCTCATCGGTCACGCGCTATCCCGCAGCGTGCGCCGTCAGACACCCATGGCAAGCCTGGGGCTACTGGGCGAGGCATGAGAAAGCTCACCTTTTTCAAAACGGTCGGAGCCAAGCCGTGCGACTGCCCGTTGCCTACCGCTTTGATGACTGTGAAGAGGTGTTTATTCGGCGTGACCCGGACACCGGCGATGTCATCATCTCGCGTAGCCCCGACAACTGGGATTCTTTCTTGGCGGCGCGGTAGAGCTGCGCTGTTGAAAAAGACTTTACTCAGCCAGGAAGAGCACCAGCAAACAGGCACGCAGGAGCGTGATCCCTTCGAAGGATGGAGGGAATGAAACGCACCATGCTGGATACGAATATCGTGAGCCACTTTGTGAAGGGGCTCCCGGCAGTGGATGCTCGAGTCTTGGCCGCCCCGATGACATCCCTGTGTATTTCAGCGATCACAGAGGCGGAATTGCTTTATGGGCTTGCCAAGCGGCCCCAGGCCAAGCGGTTGGCGTTAATGGTTCACGAATTCCTGCGCCGTATCGATGTGCTTTTATGGAATAGCTCGCTGACAAACCGATACGGCGTTGTCAGGGCGGACCTTGAAAGCCGAGGAAAGACACCCGGCGATCTGGATCTTCTTATCGCTGTACACGCACTGGAAGTTGGGGCTGTACTGGCTACCAATGACAGGGTCTTTCAGTATGTGGATGGCTTACACATCGAGGATTGGACCCAGTAGTTTCGGGTGTTAAAAAATCAAACAGTCTGACCGTCAGTGTTACTAAACCAGGATTGAGTAATTATCGAATGACCTCGAGGCCCTTTCCTGTGAAAGGAGTGTGGCGCTGAGGTATCATGTTCGTCTTGGTTTCTCCAACTCGAGGATGCCCGCCGATGTTCACCCGTGACATGCAGATTGCCGGTTTCGATGATGCCCTGTTCGACGCGATGGAGAAGGAGGTCGTGCGTCAGGAAGCCCACATCGAGCTGATCGCTTCCGAGAACTATGCCAGTCCCCGGGTCATGGAGGCTCAAGGCACTCAGTTGACCAACAAGTACGCCGAAGGCTATCCCGGCAAGCGCTATTACGGCGGCTGCGAATATGTCGATGTGGTCGAGGACATGGCCATCGATTATGCCAAGAAGCTATTTGGCGCCACCTATGCCAATGTGCAACCGCACTCTGGCTCTCAAGCCAACGCTGCGGTATTTCAGGCGCTGGTCAAGCCCGGCGATACCATCCTTGGCATGAGCCTGGACGCGGGTGGTCACCTGACCCACGGTGCCAAGCCGAATTTTTCCGGCAAGCACTACAACGCCGTGCAGTACGGTCTCGATGACAGCGGTCGCATCGACTACGACCAGGTCGCGACCCTGGCCAAGGAGCACAAGCCGAAGATGATCATCGCCGGCTTCTCGGCCTATTCACAGATCATCGATTGGCAGCGCTTCCGTGAGATCGCCGACGAGGTAGGAGCCTACCTGCTGGTTGATATGGCGCACATTGCGGGCCTGGTTGCCGCTGGTGTCTATCCGAGCCCGCTGTCTCATGCGCACGTGGTCACCACCACCACCCACAAGACGTTGCAGGGTCCGCGCGGCGGCTTGATCCTGTCCGCCGAGGGCAGCGCGGAGGTGGAGAAGAAGCTGCAATCCGCGGTGTTCCCTGGCAGCCAGGGCGGTCCTTTGATGCATGTCATCGCCGCCAAGGCGGTATGCTTCAAGGAAGCCATGACGCAGGAATTCAAGGAGTATCAGCAACAGGTAGTCAAGAACGCTCAGGCCATGGCCGGTGTTTTCATGGAGCGTGGTTACGACATCGTCTCGGGGGGGACCGAGGATCATCTTTTCCTGCTGTCTCTGATCAAGCAGGGCATTACCGGCAAGGATGCAGATGCCGCGCTTGGGCGCGCGCATATCACGGTCAACAAGAACGCCGTGCCGGATGATCCGCAGAGCCCCTTCGTCACCTCCGGGCTACGTATCGGCACGCCGGCGGTCACCACCCGGGGCTTCGGCGAGAGTGAATGCAAGGAGTTGACGGGCTGGATCTGCGATATCCTCGATGCCATGGCCGAGGGCGATTCCAGCGCCGCGGAAGCCGAGGTGAAAAGCAAGGTCGAGACCCTCTGTGCCCGCTACCCGGTCTATCGCGACTGATCTGAGGGTCATGTTGTCAGACGCTTTTTTCCCATCCGGCTGATCTGAAACCCGCAAGGCGTCTTGGCCCATCAAGGCGCTTTTATTTGCAATTTATTCTCATTTCAACATCAGGAATCTGGTACCCTGGCGCCTCGCTAGGGCCGGGCAAAAGGAATGCGCTGCGCCCAAATGGACATTCACCATTCATTTGCCAACAGCGAGCCGTGCCTATGGCCATCCGTAAAGAAGCCACCGACCTGCAGCGTGCGCTGAAAGCCTGCAAGGGGTCCTTCATGACGGTGGGGTTTTTCAGCATGTTCATCAACCTGCTCATGCTGGTGCCTCCTCTCTACATGCTGCAGGTTTACGATCGAGTCATCACGACGCGCAGCGAAGAAACCCTGCTCATGCTCACCTTGGTGGTGGTTTTCCTGTTCGCGGTAATGGGATGCCTTGAACTGGTGCGCTCGCGAATCCTGATCCGGGTCGGCAATCGGCTCGATACGTCGATCAACCAGCGCCTCTATACCGCCATGTTCCGGCGCAGCGTGCTGGCTCAGGGGCAGCAGACCGCACAACCGCTCAATGATCTGACCAATGTGCGACAGTTCTTGACCGGCAATGGTCTCTTTGCCTTCTTCGATGCCCCTTGGGTGCCGGTCTATCTGGCGGTGCTGTTCCTCTTTCATCCTTGGTTGGGCATCTTCGCGACGATGGCGGGCATCGTGCTGCTGATGCTGGCGATTGCCAACGAGAAGGCGACCAAGACGTTGCTGGCCGAGGCCAGCAGCGAGCAGATCCAGGCGCAGGAGCTGGCCAACAGCAATCTACGCAATTCGGAAGTGTTGCACGCCATGGGCATGCTGCCCGGCATCATGGGACGCTGGGCCAGCAAGCACTACGAGTTCCTGGCCAAGCAGTCCCAGGCCAGCGATCGAGCCGGTGCTTTGACCAATGCGTCCAAGGTGCTGCGGCTACTGTTCCAGTCCCTGATTCTCGGCCTGGGCGCGTACCTGGTGCTGCAGGGCAGCATGACCCCGGGCATGATGATCGCTGGTTCGATCCTGATGGGACGAGCACTGGCCCCCATCGATCAGATGATCGGCAGCTGGAAGGGGTTCGTCGGTTCGCGCAGCGCCTATCAGCGCTTGAATGAACTGCTCGAGCAGATTCCAGAAGAGAACCGGCGCATGTCGCTGCCAGCGCCGGATGGCGCCATGACTATCGAGTCCGTGGCGGCCGCGCCGCCCGGGGTGCGCATGGCGACCCTTCGCGGCGTCAACTTCACGGTGGCTAAAGGCGAGCATGTAGGCATCATCGGGCCCAGTGCGGCGGGGAAATCCACCTTGGCCAGGGTGCTGTTGGGCATCTGGCCTCCCCAGGTCGGGAAGGTGCGTCTGGATGGCGCTGATATCACTCAATGGAATCGCGATGAGTTGGGGCCCTACATCGGCTATCTGCCCCAGGATATCGAGCTGTTCGATGGCACTGTCAGCGAGAATATCGCGCGTTTCGGCAACGTCGATGCCATGAAGGTGGTCGGGGCTGCTCGCAAGGCCGGTGTACACGAGATGATCCTGCAGCTGCCCAACGGTTACGACACCGCTATTCGCGCGTCGAGTGGCGTGCTCTCCGGTGGTCAACGTCAACGAATAGGACTCGCTCGGGCGCTTTACGGCAATCCGGTCCTGGTGGTGCTGGACGAGCCCAATTCCAATCTCGATGACCGCGGCGAGCGGGCACTGGCCGAGGCGATCCGAACACTCAAGAGAGAGGGCGTCACGCTCTTCGTCATCAGCCATCGCACCAGCATCCTGAAGCATATGGATAACCTGCTGGTACTCAAGGATGGGCAGGTCAGCATGTATGGGCCGCGGGATCAGGTATTCGCGCAGTTCGCCAAGCAGAGCGCTGCCAACAAGAAGCAGGTCGGTCAGGCTCAGAGTGCGCGCCTGGCGGCCATTCGTGGCGGACAGGCAGGCAGAGGGTCGCAATCCGAGGAGCAGGGGCCATGACAGGGAATATGAAAGACGCTTCCAACCCTTCAGACAATCCCGAGCATCGCAGCATCGATGTCACACCCAGGCAAGCGCTGCCCGGTGACGCCTCGACAGCCCATGCAAGTCGCCTGCCTACCATGGACAAGGGGTATCGCCGTCTGGGCCTCGGGGTTCTGCTCCTCGCGTTCGGGGGGTTCGGTGGCTGGGCAGCCACGGCCGATCTTGCCGTCGCGGTAGTGGCCCCCGGGTCGGTCTCCGTAGAATCTTTCAAGAAGACGGTGCAGCATCTCGAGGGCGGCATCGCCAAGAAGATCCTCGTCGAGGACGGTGATCACGTCGAGGCGGGCGATCCACTGATCGTGCTGAATAATACTCAGGCGCTTTCCCGGCTGCAGATTGCACGCTCCCAGTACTTGATCAATCGCGCCGCCGAGGTGCGCTTGTTGGCCGAGCAGAAAGGGGCCGACTCGCTCACATTCCCCGATGAACTGCTCGAGAGTGACTCCCAGCGTGTCGAGGAAGTGCTGGCGGTACAGCGCGCGCTGTTCGCGGCCCGTCGTGATGCGCTCACGGGCACCCTCGATGCGCTCGATGAGCAGGTCGTGCAGATGCGCGAGCAGATCGAGGGGCTCGAGGCGATGATCGGCAATAATCGCTCACGCATGAATTCCCTGGCGGAGGAGGCCAGTGACTATCGCTCGCTGTTCAAGGAGGGGCTTGGTGACAATCAGCGCCTGCGCGAACTCGAACGCCAGATTCTGCAGTACGAGGGCGAAATCGCCCAGCATCGCTCCGAGATCGCGCGGTTGAAGTCCCAGATCAGCGAAAACGATGTCCAGAAGCAGGTCAAGCGCCAGGAGTTCCAGCAGGAAGTGGGCGAACAGCTACGCGAAGCTCAGGTGAGCATTGCCGATGCGGAGGAACGCATCATCGCCCTGGAAGATCAAGTGGGAAGGACCACGGTGGTGGCACCTGTCTCCGGCACCGTGGTCGGGCTGCAGATACACACCCTCGGGGCGGTCGTGAAACCGGGGGAGCCGATCATGGACGTGGTGCCCTCCGGGGATGGCTTTGTCGTCGAAGCCCGCATTCCGGATCGCGATGTGGACAATATCTACCGTGGTCAGGAAGCCGAGATACGCTTCAGCGCCTTCAATCAGCGCTTGAGTAATGTCATCGAGGGAGAGGTCGTTCACGTGAGTGCCGATACCTTCAAGGATGAGGCCACCGGTACCCATTATTACAAGGCGCGAATCAAGGTGACCGAGCAGGGCAGGCGTGACATGACCGACAGCATGCAGCTATTGGCGGGGATGCCCGCGGAAGTCATGATCCGTACCGGTGAGCGTACCTTCGCGAGTTACGTGGCAAAGCCCATTACCGACATGCTGGCGCGTGCCATGCGCGAGGAGTAGAGCCGTGGCAGCTTATGCAAAGACCACAAGCATGCAGCGTATTTCCCTTGCCGGCCTTCTGCTGGGGCTTCTTTTCACCCCGTCTGTTGGTGCTCGATCCATGACGGAACCGTCGGATTCCGCTGCTGAGGAAGCCGTCTCCCGAGGCGAGGTGTTCGGCGCCGAGGGCAGTAGCAATGTCTCGACCGCGCCCAACGCACTTCCTTCGTTGCCGGCACTCTTCGGTCAAGCATTGGAGCACGACGCCGAACTCGCCCGGCAGCGTTATGACATGCAGGCCACCGCCCAGCAGGTTCCCCAGGCCCAGGCGGGATTACGACCAAGGGTCGATGCCAGTGCCGGCTATACCTACCAGGACACGGACAATTACTACACCGGCAACCCTCAGTACGATCCCAGCAACGACTTGGTCGGCGATCCCGACAACGAAACACGGTTTGAAGGGCAAACCCGTGATACTACCTGGCAGGTGCAGTTGACCCAGCCGCTGTTCAGCCTCGAGCGCTGGCGCCAGGTCGATAAGGCCAAGGCCCAGCGTGACGCCGCGGAGCTGCAGGTTGCGGTGGCCGAGCGCGACCTGGCGCTGATGGTGTCCGAGGCCTATCTCGATGCCTATCTAGCCTCGCGTAAACTCGGCCTGCTCGATTCCAAGCGCGAAGCCCTTACCCTTCAGGTAAAGCAGGCGCAACGTGCCTACGATCTGGGGGTCGGCGATCGGATCAATCTGCTCGAGTCCCAGTCGCGCCGCGATCAGGCCGTCGCCGATCAGATTCGTGCGGAAAATGAACTGGACAACGCCCTGAGCGATCTGCAGCGTCTCACCGGCCAGCTACCGGCATTTTCCGGCGTCGCGCTGAACGATCTTTCGACGTTGAAGGTGAAAAGCGACTGGGGACAGGTGGACGAATGGCTGACGCGCACGCCGGGCAATATCGAGGTGCAACTGGCAAAGCAGAAGCAACAGGTGGCCCGCGAAGACACCAGTGTCCGTCGCGCCGGGCACTATCCGGAGCTGAATCTCAATCTGGGCTACGCGGACCGCGATTCCAACGATCCCTTCCGCGAGAATGAAAGTGCCTCGGCAGGCCTGGAGCTGAATGTTCCGATCTACCGCGGGGGGCTCACCACGGCAAGCGTGCGTCAGGGGGAATTGACCGTGCTGGCCAGCGAAGCGGCCTATACCAACAGTCTCAACCTGGCGCAGCAGGAAGTCCGCAAGCGCATGCGCAGCCTGAATGGCGATGTGCGCCAGATCGAGGCGCTCAAGCGCTCCATCGAGTCCAGCCGGCTTTTCCTGGAGGCCGCGGAAAAGGGTGAGCAACTCGGGCTGCGTGATCTGGTCGATGTGCTCGATGCTCGTGCCGAACTCTACGATCTGCGTATTCAGTTTGTTGAAGTCGCGCGGCAGTATCTGCTCGATACCTTGAACCTGGAAGCTGCGGTGGGTGATCTGGATACCCAGGACCTGCAGCAGGTCACCGCTTTGCTGTCGCGTATCTCCGGTGTCGAGCAGAGTGGTTGAACGGTTCACAAAAAACGCTGTTGAAAGGATGGCTTTCCAGCGCTTCTGCGCTACCCTTTTCGATATGCGCCGAGGGCAGGTGCATTCGCCTTTCGATCCGGAGTGAGTACTTATGGACAATAGCTTTGCCGAGCAGAAGGTTCAGGCGCTATATGCCGCCTATCTAGGGCAGCCCGCCGATCCTGTTGGCCAGCGTGCAGGAGCCTATTTACTCGACGAGGATATCCTCGATTTCGATGAGCTGGCGACAGGCTTTTCCTACTACAGCGATTTTCGCGCTAAAGGGGACAAACCCGATGATGAAGCACTGATCACCAACCTCTACGATGCCTTGTTCGAGCGTGAGCCGGATTCCGACGACCTGTCGTTCTGGACCGAGCAGCTGGACAGTGGCGCGTTACAGCGTGACGAGGTGGTGCCGGCGCTGCTCAGTAACGCAAGTCCTGCCGATCAGGAGGCGAGCTTCGCCAAGTTCTCCATCGCCGATTACTACGCAAGCAATGTCTCTCAGCGCGAGTTCGACAAGGACCAGCAGCTGACGTTGGATAACCTGCGCTCCAATGAACAACTCTACGCAGATCTCGAAGCGCTCGACGATGAGCGCGACGCCCTGAAACTGGACGTGGCCGGTGAATCCCTGGAAGGGCGACCGCTCTATCGGGCCGAGGTAGGGGAAGGCGACAAGACCATCATGATCGTTTCCCAGCAACACGGGGACGAACCATTGGGCACCGAGGCGCTGGTCGAGCTGCTCGATATTCTCAGTGCAGATACCGAGTACGCCGAGAACCTACGTGAAGAAGTGACCGTGGTGGCAATGCCGCGGGTCAATCCGGATGGGTTTGCGCGCTGGGAGCAACAGGCGGCCGGCGATCAGGACGTGCTCGACCCACGGCGCAACTCCGCGGATATGGACCTCAATCGCAGCTACGATGCCGCCAATCGTCCCGATCCGGAGACCATCCCCGAGGCGTTGGCGGTGCTCGAGGTGGTCGATGAATATGAGCCGGATCTGTTTCTGGATTATCACCACCAGAACAACTATCTCGGCGACGATGGTGAACTCGATACCATGTCGGTGCAGTGGGCAACCAATCCCGAGGTGGAACCCCAGGTATCGGAAACCGGCCAGCGTGCCGCGGTGGCGATCGCCAACCAGCTCGAGGATTTCGATCACAATCAGCTCTCTCTGTTTCCCGGAAGTGATACCCCGGCCATAGCGCGCAACGGTCTGGCGCTGGAGGGTACACCGACATTGCTGATCGAACAGCGCGGCTTGCAGGAGATGGATCAGATCGCTCAGGAAGGTCTCGATACCGATTACAGCGCCCTGGCCAGCGCCCTCACCGCCGAAGGCCTGCTGAGCATGCTGGGGGTCATCGAGGCCGTGGCGGATGACTCCTTTGATGAGCTCGATCCGGCAGAGGCATTGACGATAGCCGAGCGGGGTGAGCGACTCCCCTTCGAGGAGATCTACGCCACGGGTCAGCGCGATAGCCTGCAATGGGCAAGCGATGAGAACATGACCTTCGATGACCAGGCCATGGTCGCCGACGCAGCACCGGCTCAGAATGATTCGATGACTTCGGACCTGGGGCTCAGTGACGCTGGGGCGGCGTTGATGGGTATTCAGGAGAGCAGTGAAGCAACGGATTACACGATCGCGTAAACCCTGATAGACCAGCATATAAACGAGAGCACAGTGCGATTCGCGACGTCTGATCGCGGTCGCATTGTGAAATTCCTGTTTCGATGGTTGTGCTGAAGCGCTAGGATGCAAATCGTTACATACGTTTAAACTCGTTATCCAAGCGTTTCTGGAGTTTTTATCATGGCGTCTACTCAACATATGGCCTTCTTCATCCTGGTGCCTGCGCCAGGCAATACCTCACTGAGCAGCCAGAGCAGTAACGGCCATACCCTCAGCATTGCCACCTTGAGCGATATCGATGCCGCTAAGCGCTTGACACAAGAGCTCACCTCGCAAGGGGTCGATACGATCGAACTCAGCTCGAGCTTCGGTGAGCAAGGATTGAAGGCAGTGCGTGAGATGGCAGGAGGCAACGTCAAGGTAGGGCTCGTGCGCTTCGATTGATAGGATGCAGTTCCCATATCATGGCTTTGACGGAGCGCCTTTAAACTAAAGTTCAAAGGCGCTCTTTTCGTTATTATCCGATCCTATGTCGGACATAGCTAAACGCTGGTCCTACAAGCTCGGACACTATTTCATGAATCACGCTATCGCCACGGGTCGCTCCAGACGCCCCGACATCGCTGAATACCTGGCTGAAGCCATCTTCAGCGGTCGCTATGGACCGGGCGATTATGTGCCCCGCGAGATCGATTTGTGCGACCAGTTCGGTGTCAGCCGCAGTACGGTGCGTAGCGCCCTGCAGCTGCTGGTGGCGGCAGGCCTGCTGAAACGTATTTCCGGGCAAGGCACTCGGGTGCGTGAATTGGCCGAGTGGCACTTGCTCGACCCTCGGGTCAGTGCCTGGATGGCGCGTTTTGCCCAGCCCAATCCGAGTATTCAGCGCGAGATATTCGCCTTCCGCGTGGCCGTGGAGCCCTTCGTCGCGCGCCTGGCCGCAGAGCATGCCACCGCCGCCGATCTGTTGGCGATCGAAACCGCCTATGACGGCATGATCAATGCCCTTGAGCAAGATGATCTATGCTGGGGAGGGCGTAGCCACGATGAATACGATGTCGACTTTCACGAGGCGATCTTCACGGCTTCTCACAACCTTGTCTGGGCACAGATCAGCCATGTGTTGAAGCCTGCTATCGCACTTTTAGTGGAGAAATCCAACCATAGTGCCGATGAACTCCACGACAGCATGGAGCGTCATCGCCGCGTTATGGAAGCCATTCGCCTGCGTCAGCCCGACAAGGCCGCCCAGGCGGCCCTGGCGGTGCTGGATCGCACCGGGCGAGATCTGGGGCTTGAAGGGTTGCTTCCGGTGCTGCCTACCCTTGGGCCCCAAGCAGTAAATCACGAAGCTCAAACAACAGATGGATAAGGAAACGCTAAATATGTCACGCATTCCACTCAAGACGATTACCGCTGCCGTACTCGGTGCCATGGCGCTCAATGCTCAGGCCGCCGAATACGAGTGGACCTTCCAGACCTCGGAAACTTCCGGTGAGCCGCAGTACGAGATCAAGAAGGCCTGGGCCGATGAGGTCGAGGAAAAATCCGACGGTCGCATCCAGATCGAGATCCTGCCGGTCAATGCAGTGGTTCAGGCCAACCAGACCCTGCAGGCCGTCAAGTCCGGCACCCTTCAGGGCCATTTGACCGATCCCAGCTATTTCACCGGGCAGAACCCGGCCTTCGGCATGCTGGGCAACCTGGTCGGCGCCTGGGGCGATCCCAACGAGTTTCTCGATTACATGCGCAATGCCGGTGGCGAAGAACTCTACAACGAGCTGGTCGAACCTTACGGCCTGCATCTGATCGGTGCCGCGGCCACGGGCCTTGAAGCCTTGCCCTCCAAGCGGCCGATTCGCACCGTCGACGATCTCAAGGGACTGAAGCTGCGTGCCCCGGAAGGCATGGTCTACAACATCTTCGAGAAAGCCGGTGCCACCCCGGTGAACCTACCGGGTTCCGAGGTCTATACGGCGCTGGAAAAGGGCGTGATCGATGCGGCGGATTACACCGTCTTCGCCACCAATTACAAGCAAGGCCTGTATGAGTTTGCGCCTTATCCCAACTATCCGGGCTTTCACTCGCTTCCCATGGTGGCGGTATCCCTCAACAAGGAGATCTGGGATAGCCTGCCGGACGATTTGAAGAGCATGCTTGAAAGCACCGTCGACGACATGGCCGACGAGATGGTGGCCAAGCTCAAGGAACTCGACCAGGAAGCAGTAGAAGAGGTACGCCAGGACCCCGACATCGAGATTATCGATATGTCGGATGAGGAACGCGCCAAGTTCCGCAATATTGCCGAAGAGGAGTGGGCTGTCTGGGCCGAGAAGAACGACATGACCCAGAAGGTCTATGACTCGGTGGTGGCTTATCTCAAGGAAAACAACCTGATGTAAGCGTGGCTTGTTGACTAGGGTCACCTAAAAAAGCCGACGGTCTTGCTTGTTGGTAGGAGCTTGCTTCAGCAAGCGATAGGGGTATCCCCATCGCCCGATGAATCGGGTTCCCGAGAACACTGAAGGAATCTGCCCGGATTCCTTCTGTTTTTTGTTTAGAGGAGAGGTCATGTCACCACACCCACCCCCCAACGACGGTTCTCCGGAGCCTGGAGAAGACGAGCTCGCCGGCCCGACCTCCGGAGAAACCACGACGCAACCCGACCCCGTCAGAAGCACGTTCGACAAGGGGATAGCCTGGTGCGGACGAGGCGCTGCCTGGCTGATATTCATCGCCATGGCGATCAGCGTCTACGAAGTCATCATGCGCTACGGCTTCGATTCGCCTACCTCCTGGGTGCACGAGTCCGTGGTCATGCTGGTGGCGGTGAGTTTCTCTCTTGGTGGCCCTGTAGCCCTGGCCAGCAATCGCCATATTCGTGTGCGGGTGCTTTACGATACGGTTGGCCCGCGTTTCAAGCTATGGCTCGATCGCTTCAATGATCTGGTGACCCTGGGCTTCTGCCTGGGCATGAGCTATGCCGCCTATGTCATGTTCTGGGACGCCTCCCACAACCCCCTTGGAGAGTGGCAACTGGAGCGCTCCGGTACCTCCTGGAACCCGCCTTTCCCGGCACTGGTCAAGGGCATGATCATGCTGGCGCTGATCATCATGTGCGTGCAGTCGCTGATTCATCTCGTTCAGTCGCTAAGGGCGCGACCCGATGACCGTGCCGAAGGTGCAGGGGAGGCACGCTGATGGAAATCGCAGACGGAACGCTGCTACTCGTTGGGGCAATCTTCGCCCTGCTGGTGACCGGCCTGCCTCTGGCCTTCGTCACGGGGCTGGTGGCCCTGGCCTTCACCTTCGGTTGGTTCGGCCCCAATGCGCTGCCCCTGGTGACCAGCCGGGTGTATGGCTTCGTCACCGAGTACTCCCTGGTGGCGGTGCCGATGTTCGTGTTGATGGCCTCGTTACTCGATCGATCGGGGATCGCCAAGGATCTGTTCAACGCCATGCGGGTCTTCGCTGGCCGCTTGCCTGGCGGTGTCGCCATTCAGACCGTGGTGGTGGCGTTCTTCCTGGCGGCGCTATCCGGAATCATCGGCGGTGAAATCGTACTGCTGGGAATTCTCGCCTTGCCGCAGATGTTGCGGCTGGGCTACGACAAGCATCTTTCCATCGGGGTAGTATGTGCCGGCGGCTCCCTGGGCACCATGATGCCGCCCTCCATCGTCTTGATCATCTACGGCCTGATCGCCAGCGAGTCCATCGCCGACCTATTCAC
The DNA here is from genome assembly GCF_049808615.1 of Halomonas sp. GXIMD04776. Classification (NCBI taxonomy): domain Bacteria; kingdom Pseudomonadati; phylum Pseudomonadota; class Gammaproteobacteria; order Oceanospirillales; family Halomonadaceae; genus Halomonas; species Halomonas sp. GXIMD04776. Next base: position 64,819 of record NZ_JBNCAN010000009.1, read on the forward strand.
CGCGGCGATTACCCCGGCCATGATCCTGATGGGCAGCTACATCGCTTATATTCTGGTGCGCTGCTTGAAAAATCCCAAACTGGGGCCGCCCATGACCGAGGCGGATCGTCAGGAAGGGTTTGCCAACAAGGGACAGGCGTTCAAGGCGATCATCGTGCCGGGCCTGATCGCCTTCATGGTGCTGGGGTCGATCTATGGCGGCGTGGCCTCGGTGACCGAAGCAGCGGCAATGGGAGTGTTTGGCGTGCTGTTGGCGGTGGTCGGACGCGGCGAGTTCTCCTTCAAGACCCTGCACGCGAGCCTGAGTCAAACCCTGACCACTTGCGGCATGATCATCTGGATCGGCATCGGTGCGGCGGCCCTGGTGGGGGTCTACAATCTGATGGGCGGTAACCGCTTTATCTCGCAGTTGATCCTGGGGCTGGAGGTCGAGCCGATCGTGATCATCCTGGTGATGATGGGCATTCTGCTGATGCTGGGCATGTTCCTCGACTGGATCGGGGTGGCGATGCTGACCCTGCCGATCTTCGTGCCCATCGTCGAGCAGTTGGGCTACAGCCCGATCTGGTTCGGCATCCTGTTCGCGGTCAACATGCAGGTATCGTTCCTGTCGCCACCGTTCGGTCCCGCCGCCTTCTATCTCAAGGGCGTGGCGCCGCCGAACATCAGCCTCAAGGACATCTTCGTATCCTTGTTACCATTCATCGCAATTCAGCTGTGCGTGTTGATGGCACTACTGGTGTGGCCGAACCTTGCGATGTGGTTGGTTTAAGAATAGGAGTCGAGCATGAACGAAACACGCCGGGCTGCATTGGATGCGGCCCTCGAGCATTTGCCTCTGGTCGCCATCCTGCGCGGGGTGCGGCCCCAGGAAATCGATGACATCTTCGATGCGCTGGTCAATGTTGGTTTCAAGATGATTGAAATCCCGCTTAACTCACCTTCTGCTTTCGAGAGTATCGAGCGTATTGCCAAGCGTTGCCCGGAGGACGTGGTGATCGGGGCCGGGACGGTGCTCGATCCCGGGGCCTGTCATCAACTGGCCGCTCTCGATGCGCCGATCGTCATCACGCCCAATACCGACGAGGCGGTGATCAGCGAGGCGGTGGCCCAGGGCCTGGCGCCGATGATCGGTTGCATGACCCCGAGCGAAGCATTGGCAGCAGTGGCCGCCGGGGCTACCACCCTAAAGCTGTTTCCCGCGGCACGCCTGGGAATCGGTTACTTCAAGGACCTCAAGGCAGTTCTGCCGCCGGAGCTACCGATCTTCGCCGTAGGTGGCATCGATAAAAGCAACATGAGCGAATGGATGAATGCCGGTATCGATGGTTTCGGCTTCGGTGGCAGTGTCTATCGTCCTGGCTGGTCGGCGGCACAGGTAGAGCAGCACGGTCGAGAACTGATCGCCGAGTGGCGCCGTGTCCGGGAAGCGCTGATCCAGGCAGAGTATTTCGAGCGCGAGGCGGATGCATGAGTCACGCTCCAGGACGATTGATCGTCATCGACTGGGGGACCAGCAATTTCCGCGCTTTCCTGGTCGATGCCGAGAGCGGTAAACGTCTGGAGAGCCGGCGTTCCGAGGCGGGGCTGCGCTCATTGAGCAGTGCGGAGTTTCCGCATTATTGCGCCGCACAGATTGGCGATTGGCGTGAAGGTGATGACCCCCCTCCTGTTTATCTTGCCGGCATGGTCGGCTCGGCCCGGGGCTGGCGCGAGGCACCACAGCTCGATCTCCCGGTGAGTGCAAACGATCTGGCAGATCATGTCGTGGCGGCGCCAGGGCTCGATAACGCCTGGATAGTGCCCGGTGTCAAGGTGGTGACATCCGATCAGGTGGATGTCATGCGCGGCGAGGAAATCCAGGCCTTCGGCGCCCTCGCCATGATCGGTGATGACACGGCGCTGTGCTGCCTGCCGGGTACCCACAGTAAATGGGTGCGCCTGGAAGCGGGGCGGATGATCGATTTCACGACGCTGATGACCGGCGAGCTTTATCATGCGGTGCGCTTCCATACGCTGCCTGGTGAACCCGATCGGGGCAGAGAGGCGTTCGATGCCGAGGGTTTCGAGCAGGGCATGCAGGCGGCGCACCACCCCGCCGGTCCATTGCATGCTCTGTTCGAAGCGCGCAGCCGTCATCTACATGCCGGTCTTGCCGCGGCCCAGGTAGGCAGCTTCATCTCGGGGGTGCTGGTCGGTCACGAAGCCCGCACCCAGCGGACGCTGTTTTCCGGTCCCCAGAGGGTGTTGCTGGTCGGGTCCAGTGCACTCAATGCACTTTATCGGTGCGCCCTGGAAAAGGTGGGGTTCGAGGTTCAGGAAATCGACAGCGATCAAGCTATTCTGGCGGGGGTGTGTGCCCTGGCGCGGCGACATCGCGACGATTCAGCGCTTACTTAGCTTGTTCGAGTTGGGCGAGGAAGCGCTCGACGATAACCGCGGGGGGATGGCGAACATCCAGGCAAATGGCTTCATCGTCGGTCGGCGGCTCCAGGGTTTGCAGCTGGCTGTCGAGCATACGCTCGCCGGCGAAGAAGTGCGCGCTGCGAGTGTTCAGTCGCTCGAGCAGCACGTCGCGGCTTCCTTGCAGATAGAGAATGATCAGGTCCGGCGCCCCTTCACGCAGCACCTCACGGTAGCGATGCTTGAGGGCCGAACAGCCGATCACCACATCGCGACCTTGTAGACGGTGATTGCGGAAGAGCTCACTCAGGGTGAACAGCCAGCCCTTGCGATCTTCGTCGTCAAGCGGCTCTCCTCGCGCCATCTTGGCCACACTGAGGGCGCTGTGATGATCATCTGCGTCAATGAAGTCGGCACCCATGGCGGCGGCGATATCACGACCGATATGCGATTTCCCCGACCCCGAAACTCCCATCACCAGGATACAGCGCGCTAAATCGTTCATTGAATCTCATCCATGACATAGCTCTTTGAAAAGCCAACTAGAATAACAGGACGATCGCACGGGAAGAATATTTCTCGATAGACAAGGCCACTGGTTTCGTAGGCGCTCGATTTATCGGGCGATGGTGATACGCGATCTCCTGTAGGCTCTTGGACGAAGCGATGATGAGATATCTGGTTTGCGGTGTACCTCCCCGCCTCTGCACGACTCGTGCCGATTTGCAGTATCGTGTCAGGGCGGGGAGATCAAGAGACGTTACTTCTTCACCATACGATAAATGACCAGCAGTACGATGGCGCCTAGCACGGCAATGACAAAGCTACCCAGGTTGAAGCCGGTCACCGAGCCGAAGCCCAGGGCAGAGCCGATCCAGCCGCCAACCACGGCGCCCAGGATGCCGATGATGATGGTGACGATGAAGCCACCGGGATCTTTGCCGGGCATGATGAGCTTGGCAATGATACCGGCGATGAGGCCGAAGACGATCCAGGCGAGAAACCCCATGGTGTTTCCTTACATTTGGGAATGAGCCTTTATCATGGCGGCAATGATCGGATACGACAAGGCGTCTGCGTCTTGCGTGATAACCAGGCCGAGCCGGTACAATTACCTAAAATGCACTCGTCGGATGCTTGCCCATGCACTGTCCTTTTTGTGGTTCTCACGACACCCGGGTGTCCGATTCGCGCCTGGTTGCCGAAGGCGATCAGGTTCGCCGCCGTCGGCAGTGCGCGAATTGCAATGAACGCTTTACCACCTATGAAACCGCCGAGTTGATCATGCCGCGGGTCATCAAGGCGGACGGTTCTCGGGAGAGCTTCAATGAAAGCAAACTGCGAGCCGGCATGCTTCGGGCGCTGGAGAAACGTCCGGTGAGCGCCGAATCCATCGAGGCGGCGGTGGAGCGTATTCGCCAGCGCCTGCGGGCTCGCGGTGAGCGCGAGGTCGAGGCTCGGGAGATCGGCGAAGAAGTGATGCGCGCCCTCAAGCGGCTCGACCAGGTCGCCTACATTCGCTTTGCGTCGGTCTATCGTCGTTTCCAGGATCTCGATGAGTTCCGTGCCGAGATCGATCGCCTGGCTCAGGAGCCTGGGTTTTCTTCTCCGGAGGATGAACAGTAGGCCATGACCACTGCAACCCACGAAAGTTGGATGGCCCGCGCCCTGATACTGGCCCGGCGCGGTCTTTACACTACCGATCCCAATCCGCGAGTCGGCTGCGTGCTGGTCAAGAATGGCCAGTTGGTAGGAGAGGGCTGGCATCAATACGCCGGCGAGCCCCATGCCGAGGTCAATGCGCTTCGCAATGCCGGCGAGGCTGCCCGAGGCGCGACCGCCTACGTCACTCTGGAACCCTGTTCGCACCAAGGACGCACCGGTCCCTGTAGCCAGGCGTTGATCGAGGCCGGTGTCGCCCGGGTGATCATCGCCATGCAAGACCCTAATCCCTTGGTGGCCGGGCGCGGTGTCGCCATGCTCGAGGAGGCGGGTGTCGAGGCCGAGCTTGGCCTGCTAGAAGATCAGGCGCGGGCTCTGAATCCGGGATTCATTGCGCGCATGGAGCGCAAACGTCCGTTTGTGCGCCTGAAGATGGCCATGAGTCTCGATGGGCGAACCGCCATGGCAAGCGGCGAATCCCAGTGGATCACCGGTCCGGCGGCGCGCACCGAGGTGCAACGGTTGCGCGCGCGTTCCAGTGCGGTGATGACCGGCGTCGAGTCGATCATCTTCGACAACTCGCGACTCACGGTGCGCCCCGAGCAATTGAATCTCGAGCAAGGCGAGGCCATCGCCGCTCGCCAGCCATTGCGCGTGGTGGTCGATTCGCACTTGCGTCTGCCGTTGGCGGCGGTGTGCCTGCGCGAGCCGGGGCGTACCTTGATTGCCACCTGCAATGATGACGAGACACGTCGCGAAGCGCTGGAACAGGCCGGGGCCCAGGTGATCATGCTCGCCTGCGATCGACAGGGGCGGGTCGATCTGGAGGCGCTGCTACATCATCTGGCGCTTCAGGAGAGCTGCAACGAAGTGCTGCTGGAAACCGGCGCCACCCTGGCCGGGGCCATGCTCGATGCGGATCTGATCGACGAGATGCATCTGTTCGTGGCGCCTACCCTATTGGGGAGCGAAGCACGTCCGCTATTCGCCCTGGGGGGAATGGAGCGCATGGCCCAGCAACGTGCGTTGCAGATCGACGACATTCGCGCGATCGGGCATGATTGGCGTATTATTGCTCGCCCCAAGCGACGGTGCTGAACAGGATAACGGCGCCATGCTCGGCATCGTTGCGGGGGAGGGGCTGGCGCCGATGCCTGGGTGCAGGTACCCTGAGCCCGATTTGATTCGTGGCTGTTGTTCGATCAGGCATGACGTTGTCGTTATTCACCGACGAGTCCATCAGTAACGCTTCCTGGAGAATGCATGTTGCCTTCCTCTTTCCAGCCCCCCGGCGAGGGCGCTTCAAAGGATTCGCCTGGCCCGGCGCTGGCTGGCATCGAAGAACTGGTCGAAGAGATCCGCCAGGGCCGGATGGTGATTCTCATGGATGATGAGGATCGTGAGAACGAAGGCGATATCATCATGGCTGCGGAGAAAGTCGAGGCAGCGCACATCAATTTCATGGCGCGTCATGCCCGGGGCCTGATTTGCCTGCCGATGACCCGAGAGCGTTGCGAGCGCCTCAATCTGCCCTTGATGGTGCGCGATAACAATTCTGGTTTCGGCACCAAGTTCACCCTCTCCATAGAAGCCGCCCAGGGTGTGACCACCGGTATTTCCGCGGCGGACCGGGCGCGAACCGTGCGTGCCGCGGTGGCGCGAGACGCCAAGGCGGCCGACATCGTGCAGCCGGGGCATATCTTCCCGTTGATGGCCGAGCCGGGGGGCGTATTGCGTCGTGCCGGTCATACCGAAGCGGCCTGCGACCTGGCCGCCATGGCGGGTCTCGATCCCAGCGGTGTGATCTGCGAGGTCATGAACGAAGACGGCAGCATGGCGCGCCGCGCCGAACTCGAGCGTTTTGCCGCCGAGCATGATGTGAAGATGGGCACCATTGCCGATCTGATTCATTATCGTATTCACAACGAGCAGACCGTCGAGCTCACGGAGCAAGTTCCGGTTCATACCGCCGTCGGCGATCTGACCCTGCATGTCTTTCGCGATCGTATTCAGGGCGCGCACCATCTGGCACTGGTCAAGGGTCAACCCCGCCCGGAAGCGCCGACCACGGTAAGGGTGCATCTGGCCGATACCCTGCGCGATGTGTTGATGCTGCAGCGCCCGGAAGGCGGAAGTTGGACCGCTCATGCCGCCCTGGCCCAGATCGCCGGAGCAGAGGCAGGCGTGCTGGTGCTGCTCGATGATGGCCGAGGGCCCCTGGATTTCAAGACACAGTTGGATGTCTTTTTGGGCCGCACGCGGATGCCTCGCTCGACGGATTCAGATGGTTCGGGCAATTACCTGATGATCGGTACCGGTTCCCAGATATTGCGCCAGCTCGGGGTGGGCAAGATGCGTTTGCTCAGTTCGCCCTGGAAGTTCTCGGCACTTTCCGGTTTCGATCTCGAAGTGGTCGAGCTGCTGGGCGGCGATACCCTCGAGGCCAACGAGTCAGTAAAATAGCTCCTTTTTTGCCAGGATTGACTATGCAACCGATCGCCCAAGTCGAAGGTTCCTTTACCGATGTCGATGGCCGTTATGTCATCGTTGTCGGTCGTTTCAATCATCATGTGGTCGATAGCCTGGTGGAAGGCGCCGTCGACAGCCTGGTGCGCCACGGGGTCGATGAAGACAACATCGACATCGTGCATGTGCCCGGTGCCTGGGAGTTGCCGTTAGCGGTCAAGCGGGCCCTGCGCCTGATCAAACCGGAAGCGGTCATCGCCCTGGGGGCGGTGATTCGTGGCGGCACACCGCATTTCGAGTATGTTGCCGGCGGCTGTAACGCTGCCCTGGGCAATCTGCAGCTGGAGTTCGAAACCCCTATCGCCAACGGGGTGCTCACCGTCAACTCCATCGAACAGGCCATCGAGCGCGCGGGCACCAAGGCCGGCAACAAGGGCGCCGAGGCGGCCATGGCTGCCATGGAGATGGTGTCGCTGATGAGGCGTCTGGGAGGTAAGGAATGAGTGCCGCCAGGCGTGCCACGGTCAATGCCGGTCAGGCCCGTCACGCAGCACGGGAGCTAACGGTGCAGGGGTTGTATCAGTGGCAACTCAACGGCAAGTCGGCCACTGCCCTGGAAGCCGAATTCCGTACTCAGGTGGCCGATGATGACCTCGCGGACCACGAGAACTGGTCCAAGGTCATGGAAATCGCCGATCTGGCCTTGTTTCATGAGCTGCTGCACAACGTGATACGCGATCGTGCCGATCTGGATGCCTCGATTGCGCCGCTGCTTGATCGGCGCATCGTAGACCTGGACCCTATCGAGCTTGCCATCCTGCGTCTGGGCGCCTACGAGCTGGCAAAGCGCCCCGAGGTGCCTTACCGGGTGGTAATCAACGAAGGCGTCGAGCTGGCCAAGGCCTTTGGCGCCACCGATGGCCACAAGTATGTCAATGGCATTCTTGACAAACTTTCCGCACGGCTCAGAAATGCCGAGGTCAATGCCCGGCGTCGCTGACAGGCCAGGTCGCGAGCCAGGTGAGTTCGAGCTTATCGCTCGTTACTTCCTGCGCCGCGATGAAGGCGAGGCGACCGGTCTGGTGCTGGGGCCCGGGGATGACTGCGCGCTGTTGTCGCCCAGCCCGGGCCAGCACCTGGCGGTGAGTGTCGACACCTCGGTAGTCGACGTGCACTTTCCCGCCACGGCTCCTGCCTGGGCGGTGGGGCATCGAGCCTTGGCCGTCGCCTTGAGCGATCTTGCCGCCATGGGGGCGCGAGCGCGCTGGTGCACCATGGCGCTGGCGATTCCTCGAATGGATGAGGCGTGGATCGCCGCCTTTAGCGACGGCTTTCATGCGCTTTGCCAAGACAGCGGCGTGGCCTTGGTCGGGGGCGACGTAACCCGCGGGCAATTAAGCATCAGCGTCACCGTTCAGGGCGAAGTACCGCCGGATAAAGCGCTGCGGCGCAGTGGAGGACAAGCCGGCGATCTATTGGCGGTTACCGGTACGCTGGGCGGTGGATTGGGAGGATTGAAAGCCTGGCAGGCGGGTGAACGCGATCTCGAGCATGATCTGCTCAAGGCGTATCTGCTGCCTCGACCTCGGCTCGCCGCGGGCTTGGCATTGCGTGATCTGGCGCATTGCGCTATCGATGTCTCCGATGGTCTGCTGGCGGACCTGGGACATCTTTGTCGTGCCAGTGGCGTAGGCGCCGAACTCGAACTTGAACAATTGCCTTTGGCCGTGGGGTTGGAAGCAGCGCTGGGGCTCGACGCTGCGCAACGTGCGGCACTGACCGGTGGTGATGACTACGAACTGCTATTCAGTTTGCCGGCTTCGGCGGTCGACACCGCCCGCCAGCGGTTGGCAGCGAGTGGCGATACCTTGATCGTGATCGGACGGTTGAGCGAATCGCCGGGCATCGTCGGAGTTGGTGACGAACGAGTGGCTGGCTGGCAGCACTTTCCGGGAGGATCGTCATGAATCGTGCGCCTCCCAGCGTCTGGCGACGCCCCACCCATTTCTTTGCCTTCGGTCTGGGCAGTGGTGCAGTCCCTTTCGCTCCGGGTACCTTCGGTACTCTGGCAGCGATTCCCTTCTATTGGTTGATGTCCGATTTGCCACTGGTCTGGTATCTGGGATTGGTATTGTTCGCCAGTCTGGTGGGCATCTGGTTATGCGACAAGACCTCTCATGACCTGGGTGTCCACGATCATTCCGGCATCGTCTGGGATGAGTTCGTCGGCTACTGGATCACCATGGCGGCGGTGCCGTTCTCCTGGGAGTCGGCCTTATGGGGCTTCGTCGTATTTCGGGTATTCGATATCATCAAACCCTGGCCGATTCGGTGGGTCGATCGGCGCGTGGCCGGCGGTTTCGGCATCATGCTGGATGACATCCTGGCCGGGGTGTTGGCCTGGAGCGTGATGCATCTGTGGTTCTGGTTACATTGAACTGGCTCAAGAGGACATCATGCGCAAGGTTTGGTTTGCCGTTGCCACCGTTGTGGTGCTCGGAGCGGGATATCTGGGTGCCCAGGCCTACTCCAGTCATGTCTTCGAGCGAGAGCTCAGCCGTACGCTCGAACACGCGCGCGCCAATCCTCAATGGCAAGTAACCCGCGATGAGGTTGAGCGCGGTTGGTTCCATTCCCGGGGACGTTTGCAGCTCAGTCACATCGATAACGCGCAGTGGCGCTTGAGCCTGCCTTACGATGCTCGTCATGGTCTGTTGAGTACGCGGATCAGTGGTGCCTTGCAGGGCTATCGGCATGAGGCGTCAAACACAAGCGGTGAAGGTCGGAACGATTCGGTCGAGAGTCCAGTACAAGGTCGTACCGCGCTGTTCGGTGATATATTGGATTCGGCGGAGCCGCGCTGGGTGACCACCCTGCATACCCTCGATCGACGTGCAAAAGGGCGTCTCGATATTCCGTCTTTCACATTGAGCCGGGAAGAGGGGCAGCTTTCATCGGAGGGTGCTGAGTTCACGCTTGATGGTCACGTGAGTGATATCAGTATCAAGGGGTCGATTGCGCCGCTGAAGCTACGCAGTGAAGCCGCGAAGATCGTCACGGGGCCGCTGAGTATCGACAGTCGTTATCAGGTGGCGGATGGCGGTAAGTCTCTGTTTCAGCACAGCGAGCTGAGCCTCGACCGGCTGCACTATACTAATCGGCAGCAAGCGCCGATTACACTCCTGGGGCTGAGCTATGAGGGCGACTCCCGGCTTGATGATCAGTTGACGATCAACGCCAGTATCGCCTTGGACGAAGCCCGGGTCGCCGGTGAGGCGATGCTCTCCGGCCGCCTTGACGTCAGGCTCGACCGTTTGAATGGAAATGCCGTGCGACGTCTGCAGTCACAGTCCGCTCAATTGATCGAGGAGCAGGGCGGCGATTTCTGGTCACTCAGTGACGCTCAGCGCAAGACGCTGATTCGACGTCTCGAATCGTCCTTGCTGGCGACCCTGGTCGATTCGCCTCGCTTCAATCTCGAAGGCATTACCTTGCAGAGCGCTCTGTTCGGGGTGGATGTCCGCGGCCATGGTGAGCTGATCTTCGAGGGTGATGACAGCCAGGCATTGGATATCGAGGCGTTGCTGAACGGCAATGCACAGGCCTGGCGCGAACACTTGAACGGCGGTTTCAGCTGGCAGGGAGTGCCGCCGCTGGTGGCCTTGCAGCTCGGTCTGCCCCCGGGTACTCGCCAGGTCGATATGCAGATCGAGCGGGGCAACGTGCTGGTCAACGGTCGTCCATTACCGCCTTCATTGTAGTGCCGGGAGGATAATAGAACCCGCCTGGCTCTTGAACTTGCCTGTCGTCGCCCGCATTGCATGAGACATATTGGCAAACCGGCCTAGGAATGCAGGGTGGATGATGAGCGAACACAATCAAGACGATCAGGACTTACTTACCGAAGAGTTCAACGAAGAGCAATCGAGCCACTCCGGGGCTCAATCAGAAGCTCAACCCGGGACTAGCTCGGGGGCTATGATAACGACCCAGGAGTACCTGCCCGAGCGTATTTATCTGTTACCCATTCACAATCGGCCTTTCTTTCCCGCCCAGGTGCAGCCGCTGGTCATTCATCGTGAGCGCTGGGAGGAGACCATACAGCGTATCGCCGATACGCCGCATCACACTGTTGGTCTGGCGTTTGTCGGCGATGTCGAGGTGGGCGAACTCGATTACGCGCATTTCCCCAGCATCGGTACGGCGGTCAAGGTCCACAAGGCGCAGGGTGAGGATCAGCAGATTCAGTTCATCGCTCAGGGCATGCGCCGTTTTCGTATCCAGCGCTGGTTGTCGAAGAAGCCGCCGTATCTGGTCGAAGTGAGCTACCCGAAGGAGCCTGTCGACAAGGAGACCGATGAAACTCGCGCCTATGCCATGGCATTGATCAATGGCATCAAGGAGCTGTTGCCGATCAACCCGCTCTACGGCGAAGAGCTCAAGCAGTACCTCAATCGCTTCAGCCCCCATGAGCCGGGGCCGTTGACGGATTTCGCCGCCGCCATCACTTCCGCCAAGGGGCCAGAACTGCAGGGTATTCTCGAGACCCTGCCGGTGATGACACGCATGCAGAAGGTATTGCCGCTGTTGCGCAAGGAGATCGATGTCGCTCAGCTGCAGACCGAAATCAGCGAACAGGTCAATGCCCAGATGCAGGATCGCCAGCGCGAGTTCTTCCTGCGCGAGCAGCTCAAGGTGATCCAGAAAGAGCTGGGCATTTCCAAGGACGATCGCGAGAATGACGTCGATACCTTCCGTGCGCGCCTGGAAAATCTGACGGTCCCCGAGCGGGTCATGGGGCGCATCGACGACGAGCTCGACAAACTCTCGGTACTCGAGACCGGCTCGCCGGAATACGGCACCACGCGCAACTACCTGGATTGGCTCACTTCGCTACCCTGGGGCGTGACTTCCGATGATCAACTCGACCTCAATCATGCCCGCACGGTGCTCGATCGCGACCATGATGGCTTGAAGGACGTCAAGGAACGCATCATCGAGTTCCTCGCCGAAGGCACCTTCAAGGGGGACGTGGGTGGTTCCATTGTCATGCTGGTCGGCCCGCCCGGGGTGGGCAAGACCTCGGTGGGGCGCTCCATCGCCGAGGCCCTGGGGCGCAAGTTCTACCGTTTCTCGGTGGGTGGCATGCGTGACGAGGCGGAGATCAAGGGACATCGGCGCACCTATATCGGCGCCATGCCCGGTAAGCTGGTACAGGCTCTGAAGGAGGTCGAGGTCGAGAATCCGGTGATCATGCTCGACGAGATCGACAAGATGGGGCAATCGTTCCAGGGCGATCCTGCCTCGGCGCTGCTCGAGGTGCTCGACCCGGAGCAGAACGTCGACTTCCTCGATCATTACCTCGATGTGCGCCTGGACCTCTCCAAGGTATTGTTCGTGTGCACCGCCAACCAGCTCGACACCATTCCGCCGGCGCTGCTCGACCGCATGGAGCAGATTCGTCTCTCCGGCTATATCGCCGAAGAGAAGATGGCCATCGCCAAGCATCATCTGTGGCCTAAGCTGCTCAAGCGCGACAAGATTCCCAAGAAGCGCATCAATCTCACCGATGCTGCCCTGCGCCAGGTCATTGAAGGCTACGCTCGGGAGGCCGGGGTACGCCAATTGGAGAAACAGCTGCACCGTATCGTGCGCAAGGCAGCGGTCAAGTTGCTGGAGAGCGAGCAGAAGAGCGTCAAGATCTCGGTCAAGAACCTGGAGGAGTATCTTGGTGCACCGCTGTTCCGTCGAGAGAATGTGCTTCAGGGCGTGGGTGTGGTGACCGGCCTGGCCTGGACCTCCATGGGCGGCGCCACGCTGCCCATCGAAGCGTCCAAGGTGCATGCATTGACGCGGGGCTTCAAGCTCACCGGCAAGCTGGGGGATGTCATGCAGGAGTCCGCCAATATCGCCTACAGCTATGTGCTGGGGCATCTTGGTGAATACGGCGCCGATGCGGATTTCTTCAACGAGGCGTTCGTACACCTGCACGTCCCCGAGGGGGCGACGCCCAAGGACGGGCCTTCCGCCGGGGTAACCATGGCCACGGCACTGATTTCCCTCGCCAAGAACCAGGATATCGATCGCCCGATGGCGATGACCGGTGAGTTGACCTTGACCGGGCAGGTGCTGCCGGTGGGTGGTATCCGCGAAAAGGTGATCGCTGCGCGCAGAAGCGATATTTTTGAGCTGATCCTGCCCGATGCCAATCGCAGGGATTATGAGGAGTTGCCGGATCATCTCAAGCAGGGCATGACCGTGCATTTCGCCAAGCAGTATCAAGACGTGGCCAAGGTGGTTTTCGGCTAGGGTCGTGGCGAGAAGCCTTCAGATAGTGGCCGACCGGCAGCCCGTTCGATAGCGATGGGTGGCCGGCGGTTACGACCTATTAAACTATTGAAAGCCAATTGTTGGGAAGTTCGAGAAGAGAGCCATCACGTTCCTCGCTTCATGGCGCTTCGCATATTGGCTGTCAATGTTGAAACAAAATGCATCAATGCATCGTTTGCGAGACTTTCTTTCTCGAAGGTATACAATATGCCAATATGCACCGGCCAGGTACCAGAGGCGCTTGCGGCGTCACGATGAGTTTGACCGTTGAGTGTTTCGATACGGCCCAATTCTGGTTCGGCGCGGTTACGGTGGTGAAGCCTTGCTCCAGCAGATTCTGAGCCATTGGCAGTGATGCTGCAGTCACTCTACGAACCTTGGGTATAAAGCATGTTAGACGCTAAAAATAACTTCGTCATCGGATCCAAGCCAGTATTTGAAAATTACGGCTGGAAACATAAGGATTTGGGTGATCAGGTTATTTTATCCTATTCGCATGACTCGGATATCATTTTTGGACAATTATCGGATGGCCATGTTTTTGCCCTAATCGGGTTTGCTGTTTCAGTATTGAATGATGATCCTGCCAGTATTCTCAGCAGAAATGAAATAACAAGCATAGATCGCGATGCAGCATATCTATCTGGTCGATGGGCAGTCCTGACATATAAAAAATGCATCTCTGATGCATCTGGTCTGATGAGCCTTTTCTATAGAGACATATTAGGCCATGTATGGATTTCCAGCTCTCCTTCCATACTCGGAAAATACATTGGAAATAAAACCAAGCGTATAGATTGGAATGTTGTCCACAGATCCGGAATCGACTGGGTTCCAGCACCGTACACGACGAGAGAAGAGGTATACCGTCTACTTCCACAAAGGTCTATCAAGCCCATAACAGGAGACATAGATATCCAGTCACCTGATTTAGAAACGGGTCCCGACCTGATAGATTCCTTATCCAACGCCATGACTCAATGGAAAAAGCATAATGAAAATACATGGCTGCCATTGACGGCAGGGATAGACACCCGAACCTTATTAGCTATCGCCAAATATACCGGAAATGATTTTAAAACTTATACTAGTAAATATAAAAATTTACCCAAAAAAGATCTAAAATTCCCCCCTAAAATAGCTAATCTAGCAGGGTTTCATCACGAATTTTGGGTTCCTAAAAAAGTGAATTCTGAAAAAAGAAGATGTGAACTATTAGAAGCATCCGATAACTCCCTTATTAATGGTGAGCATAGCTATATTTTTGGGATGGGAGAGAATCAGTTCAACACTGGCGATGCGGTGCTTCACGGTACTGGATTCGAGGTGGGAAGATGTTACTATTGGGGGAAGTTGTCTTCAAATAAGCCCAAAGATGCGCACGAAATACTGGATCCAATGGATGGTATAGAACGAACCAATGATTGGTATGATGCAATTAATTGCTATATCAAATCTTTAGATGAAAAAATGCCTTTAGACATGGATTGGCGAGACAGATTCTATTTGGATCAAAGGGTGGGGTCGTTTGGGGCAGGCCACCATTTTTATAGTGATTACCAAGGGCTGAAAAGAATTGATATAGCTAATTCCTTTTGGATCATGAAGCTGCTGCTTGAGTATGGACCTGAAGATAGAAAAAAAGGGGCGGCTCAGATCAGTATTATCCAACAAGCGGATCCAAACCTTCTTTCGATTCCAATCAATCCTGAAAACAAGATTGTTAATTTCATTAAAGGGAAAATCCCTGTTTCTGTAAAGGCAGAAATGCATAAATTACTCAAGAGGTGATTTTGTATAGAAAAATGGCGATTGTTTGACAGAGATACTCTGCTTTAGATAGCGCTGTATTCGATACGCCTTTTGATGTGACGTTTTGGTATTGCTACCGAACGGCTGCATTTAGCAATAAGAAAGCTCATGGAAAAGAGTGGATTAGATATATCTTATTCGCGCAAGGACGATACTTAAAAACTTGATAATAATCATGGCAAAAAAATGAACTTCAAGTCCTATGCCGAGCTTAGCAACGATATTTTTAGCAATATCGATAAGGTGCAGTCTCAAGGCTACGAATTGGTGGTAGCCATTCCACGAAGCGGTGTGATTCCTGCCTATATGTTAAGTCTTTTGCTTAACATAGATTGTACGAATCTGCATGATTTTATTAAAAATAATAGCCTTGTAAAAGGCAACACAAGAAGGACCAGAAGGGCAATGCGCAACGCATGGGACGCCAAAAAAGTATTGATTGTCGATGACAGTGTAAATACCGGCGCTTCCATGGTAGACGTGCTTAGCCAGATACCCAAGGACTGCCCCTGCGAAATAACCACCCTGGCGATATACGGTAATACTATCGGTATTCCTAAAGTGGATGTGTGTTTAAAATACCTGGCGTCACCCCGGGTATTTCAATGGAATATGTGGCATTGCGTAGTCATGCAGCGAGCTTGCGTTACCTTGGATGGTGTGATTTTAAACTGGCATGCAGAGGAAAATGGCAAGGGGCAAGATGCCGTGAATTTCGTTGAAAGCATCAAGCCAATTGTCCTGCCCTCCTATCGGATTCATTCGCTGATAACCAAGCAGCCCGAGCATTCTCGAAAAGCAATCGAGAGTTGGCTTTCACATCACAACGTAAACTATGACAATCTGGTCATGGCGCAGTCATGTGATAAAAATGTCGTTTGTGACGAACAAAAATATTGCGATCTGAAGGTGGATTGGTATAAAGGCAACCCGGAGCTCAGCTTTTTTTTAGAACATGATTTTGATCATGCGTTACGTATCGCCAAAGCGACGGGAAAGCCGGTTTTTTGCACGCAAACCAATGATGTGGTGAGGCCTTCCGTCGAGGCAGTCATTAAACATGGTAAGGCGCATTTTGTTAGGATCAACTTCGCAAGAATGAAGAAGTTAGTGAAAAAATGGCGTCCCATAGTATAAAGAAAGTGTGTGAGGAAATCTCGTGCAGGGCTCGTGCAGGGAGAATATTCGCTCGACATAGGCCCCGTGGCCTCCTCCCGTTGTAGTCAAGCAGGTCGAATAGAGTTTAGTAATGTTTTCGGTAATCATCCTGGAGTCTTTTTTTAGTGTTTTGATGAGACTTCCATGAAGACGGTTAGAGTGCCATACCCTTGATGTTACTCCCTGGGTAGGGCTGTTTCGCGTTGCAGTGATCCAGCCGCCAGTTCAGCGATGGGTAGCCGGTGCCTCTAACAGCAACAGGATGTTGTGAACGAATTCAAAAGCTAAGGCCCGCACAAAGCGGGCCTTAATGATTCGGACGATCTATCGTCGCAGTTTCGATCACTTGCATCTGCCTGATTCAGCCGATCAGGCGGCTTCCCGCAGCGGTTCGATGGTATAGTCTTCAAATGCTTCTAGTTCACACTCCAGGATGTACCATATTTCTAGCATTTCAAGACTTTCTTCGGAGCAACACATACGCTATTCCTCCAATGCCAATGGATCTTTCGTTCAACCAGTATGGAGCATGACAGATTTAGACCAAAGTCGATATGATGATTTTCGACCTTTTTTTGATATGGATCAATCTTTTGAGCATAACGACGCATAAGGTCGCTTGCAAAGTGGGCAGGGTAAAGGAGAACGCATGAAGGAAACCTATAATGTAGGCCTAGTCGGCTATGGAATGGCCAGCAAGACCTTCCACGCACCGTTGATCGCGGCGACTCCAGGGCTTGAGGTCGTGGCAGTATCAAGCAGCGATGCCGACAAGGTACTCGCCGACTTACCCCGAGTGGAGGTAATGGCGACGCCTCAGGCATTGTTCGCACGTCCGGATATTGATCTGGTTGTCATCCCCACCCCCAACGATACCCATTTCCCTTTAGCCAAGGCGGCACTGGCGGCGGGCAAGCATGTCATCGTGGACAAGCCTTTTACCGTAACCTTGGGTGAAGGGCGGCTACTCAAAGGATATGCGGAGGAGGCGGGCAAGTTGCTGTCGGTGTTTCACAATCGCCGGTGGGACAGTGACTTTCTAACGGTTCGCGCACTGGTCGAGGCACGTACCCTGGGGCGGTTGGTGCATTTCGAGTCGCACTTCGATCGTTTTCGTCCCGATGTCGGGCAGCGCTGGCGCGAGCAACCCAAGCCCGGTGCTGGCCTGTGGTACGATCTCGGCCCGCACCTGCTCGATCAGGCGCGACAGATTTTCGGCATGCCCCGGGCCATATTGCTCAATCTTGCCAAGCGTCGTGATGGTGCTCAGGTCGACGATGACTTTCATGCCTTGCTGGATTACGACGGGCTGCGAGTCGTGCTCTGTGCCAGCACGCTGGTCGCGGCGGAGTCACCGCGCTTTATTCTGCACGGTACCCAGGGTAGCTATGTCAAGCATGGACTCGATCCCCAGGAGGCCTGGCTCAAGGAAGGACAAACACCAACCCCTCAATGGGGCGTGGATAGTCGCGACGGAGAGCTGATGCTGCAGGAAACTGACAGCGAGGAGGCGTCGTTGGTGGCGCATGCCTGTGGCACCTTGCCCGGTGATTATCTGGCCTATTATATCGGGATACACGACGCCCTGGCTGGCGAAGGGACCAATCCGGTTTCCGTGGACGATGCCCTGGCAGTGATGCAGTTGCTTGAGACAGGACTGGACAGTGCTCGTCAGGAGCGTTGGGTGAAGCTCAAGGAGCTTGGTGGGCTACGGCGCAAGTACTGATTCGTTCCCGTCAGATGTAAATTCAACACATGCTAAATGACACAACCTCGACCGAAGTCGAGGTTGTGACTCATTCAATCTGTATACCGATAGACGTAACGAGCGTTGCCGATATCAGTTGCCGGATTTATCACTACCGGTTTCTACATCATTCGCGGAATCCACGCCACTGTTGGGCGCCAGGTCGTCCTGATCCAATTGCTGAGTGCTCCCCTGATTTGAAGAGGGGTCCACATTTTCACCGGAATCGATGCCGCTGTTGGGAGCCAGGTCGTCTTGCTTGACCGATCCGTCAGTTTGGCTGTCCGGCGTTGGGTTTACATCCTGGGCTGAGTCGACGCCACTATTGGAGTCTGTCGGCGATGATTCCTGAGCGATGGCGGCGGTAGAAAATGCCATCATGGATGCCAATAAAGCTGCTGATAATGTCAGTCCTTTCATGCTCATACTCCTTTTAACCTTGAAGGTTGTACAGAGGCTATACGAGATGTCGTTGATTTGCAAATAGTTCGCGGATATAGCGTTTCTGGCGCGTCCAGCACGGACACGTTGCGCCTTACCACCACGCATTGCCGCTTTGCGTTGCCTTGATGCGCTCGCGGGCGATGAACAAGGCGGCAATGGCCCGTGCTTCGTGAAAATCTTCCCGCGCCAACAGGGCGGGAAGATCATCGAGGGCATGGGTTTCCACCACCAGCGGTTCCGGTTCATCCCCGGGCAGACGCTTTTCGTAGAGATCGCTGGCCAGCAGTACATGCATGCGATGATTCATGTAGTTGGGGGCCAACGATAGTTCGACCAGGGGTTCGATATTGCGGGCGCCCATGCCGCACTCCTCCATCAGTTCACGATTGGCCGCAGTGACGATATCTTCACCAGGATCGACCAGGCCCTTGGGCAACGTCAGGGCATAGTCATCGAATCCCGCCGCATACTCATGAATCAGCAATACATGATCCGGATCCGGCATGGCCACGATCATGACTGCCCCACGGCTCGTGCCCTTGAGACGCTCGAAGCTGCGCTCGGCACCGTTGGAAAAGCGCAGATCGAGTCGCTCGATGGTAAAGAGTCGGCTGTGGGCGACTTCCTCGCGGTTGAGAACATTGGGTTTGGGAGGGGGCATTGGCGGCATGGTGAATGTATCCAGTACAATAAAGGCAATATCGAATCCTCTTTTACCACTGCCCGATAGCGCCTGGCCAACGATGAATTGCCTGTCAGAGCAGGGTCGAACATGGAGAATCATGGAGAACGTACGAATCGACAAGTGGCTATGGGCCGCGCGTTTTTTCAAGACCCGGGCCTTGGCCAAGAAAGCAATTGAGGGTGGCAAGGTCGAATACAATGGTGCGCGGGTCAAGACCAGCAAAAGCGTCGAAGCTGGGGCCTTGATCAAGGTACCTCAGGGCTGGGATACCTGGGAGGTCGAAGTGCTGGCGGTGACCGATCAGCGTCGCGGCGCGCCCGAGGCCCGGGAGCTGTATCGCGAGACATCGCAAAGTCAGGCACGACGCGAGCGGGAGACGGAGGCCCGGCGCCTGGCCAATCGTAGCGTGATGGCACCGCGCGGACGTCCCGACAAGAAGCAGCGACGCGATATTCAGCGTTTTCAACGCCAGCGCCCTGATGAGTGAGGGCGACTTTCTTATCATTTTCATACCTTTGAGCTTTGAGACCCGCCAATGAACGATCAGATTCAGCGCTTTCTTTTCGATGACACTAACGTTCGTGGCGAGATCGTCACTCTTGAAAACGCCTATGCCGAGGTGCTCGACAAGCACGCTTATCCCGCGGCGGTGGAGCGCCAACTGGGCGAGTTGCTTGCGGCGGCGGCGCTACTGACGGAAACCATCAAGCTGGACGGCACCCTGAGTCTAGAGGTGCGAGGTAATGGCGTGCTCAGCCTATTGGTGGCGGAGTCCAATCCTGGTGGCGAGCTGCGCGCCGTTGCACGACTCGACGATACGGTGGCGCTGCCCACGGACGAGGCCTCGTTCAAGGAGCTGGTAGGGGATGGCCGGCTGGTCATTACCCTGGATCCGCAAGAAGGCAATCGTTATCAGGGCATCGTCGAACTCAAGGCCGATGATCTGGCGGGCTGCCTCGAGGAATACTTCGAGCGCTCCGAGCAGCTCGCCACACGGTTATGGCTGAGTGCCGATGGACAGCGCGCAGCGGGACTCCTGCTTCAGCAGTTGCCGGGTGACGATAGCCATCGCGATGCGGATGCCTGGTATCGGCTGGTGACGCTGGCAAGTACGGTATCCAACGATGAGCTGCTGGCGCTTGAGCAACGCGATTTGCTCTATCGACTTTATCATGAGGAAGCCACCCGGGTTTTCGATCCTAAACGTCTGCACTTTGGCTGCAGTTGTTCCCGGGAACGTATCGCCCATGCACTCCTTAATCTGGGCGCTGCGGAACTGCGCACCATTCTCGAAGAACAACAGGCCATCGATACTCAATGCCATTTTTGCCATACCCACTATCACTTTAGTGCCGCTCAGATAGAGGCATTAATCGAATCTCCTGATGCTGGCTCTCCGATACTGCACTAATAGCCTTGGAACGCTGAGTGTTCTCATCGTTGGCATGGGGAAAAAGCAGCGTTTGCCGGGCGGTGGCTTTTTGCAATAATGTCGCCCTGTAACGCGATACGCTCGAAATGTTATATGAAGCTATAAAAGCGGATATCAGAGAAGAGTGTATTCATGTAGGGACGGTGACACGTCCGTGGACGGCGCGATGAACAGTCCGCGTTTTGGATAATGAGAGGAGCGGCCCAAGGGCCATGAACCAACGATGACCACTACCCAAGCAGATCGTCAGATAGCAGCCGAGAGTCGCGCCACGCGCAACCACCTCAATTTGAGTGCCGCTGAGCTCGTCGAGCGTGCCGTCTCGCGCAATGAGGGACATCTGGCCGACAACGGTGCTCTGGTAGTGAATACCGGTGCCCGTACTGGCCGTTCGCCCGCGGACCGCTTCATCGTCGATGAGCCCTCCACCTCAGAATTGATTGACTGGGGGAGTGTCAACCAGCCTTTCGATGCCGAGCGTTTCGATGCCTTGTGGGAGCGAGTCGAGGACTATCTTGCCGAAGGCGAGAGTTTCGAATCCGAACTGCATGTCGGTGCCGATCCCGAGTATTATCTGCCGATCCGCGTCACTACCGAGACGGCCTGGCATAATCTCTTCGGGCGAATCATGTTCGTGCGGCCCGAGACGTTCAATCCCAAGGGCAAGAGTGAGTGGAGTATCCTCAACGCCCCTCATTTTGTCTGCGAGCCCGAGCGGGATGGCACCAATTCCGAGGGCACCGTGATTATCAACTTTGCCCGTCGTCGGGTATTGATCGCAGGAATGCGCTATGCCGGTGAGATGAAGAAGGCGATGTTCTCCGTGCAGAACTTCCTGCTGCCCGAGAAGGATGTATTGCCGATGCATTGCAGTGCCAATGTCGGCGACGATGGCGAGACCACTTTGTTCTTCGGGCTGTCCGGCACCGGCAAGACGACACTGTCCGCTGATCCGGCACGTTATCTGATCGGGGACGACGAGCATGGCTGGGGCGAGGACACGGTGTTCAACATCGAAGGCGGCTGCTATGCCAAGTGCATCGACCTTTCCCAAAAGAACGAGCCGGTCATCTGGGATGCCATCAAGTTCGGCACGGTACTCGAAAACGTGACGCTCGACGACCAGCGCCATGCGGATTACGGTAATGACAGCCTGACCCAGAACAGCCGCGCCGCTTACCCCCGGGAGCACATCGAGAAACGCATCGAGGAAAACCGCGCCGGCGAGCCCAATGCCATCATCTTCCTGACCTGCGACATGAGCGGTGTATTGCCGCCGGTGTCTCTGCTGTCGAAGGAGGCCGCGGCGTATCACTTTCTGTCCGGGTACACCGCCAAGGTGGGCTCCACCGAGATGGGCTCGTCCGCGGGGCTAGAGGCGACCTTCTCGACCTGTTTCGGGGCACCTTTCTTCCCACGCCCCGCACGGGAATACGCCGATCTTCTGATCAAGCGTATCGAAGGTTTCGGTTCCCGCGTCTATCTGGTCAATACTGGCTGGACCGGAGGCAGCTTCGGCCAAGGAGGCAGTCGATTCAGCATTCCCACGACCCGAGCCATCATTGCGGCGATTCAATCCGGAGAACTCAAGGATGCGGAAACCCGGCACATCGATGAGCTCAATTTGGATATTCCGAAAGAGGTATCCGGTGTCGACTCGACGCTGCTCGACCCGCGTGACACCTGGCAGGACAAGGACGCTTACCAGGAACAGATGACGCAGTTGGTAAGCAAGTTCGTCAATAATTTCAAGAAATTCGAGGGTGTCGACGACGCCATCGTTCAGGCCGGCCCTACACTCGATTGATCGAACCTTTACCGTCCATTCGCATCCAAGGGAGAGCCGCAAGGGTTCTCCTTTTTTTATGGGAGCAACAACATCGCATCGAAGGCAGATGATTGAAACGCAGGTAATTGGAAGGGTCGAGGAGTATCATTATGCAACGACGTCATTTTCTGGGATTGCTGGGGGCTGGCGGTCTCGCGGGCTTATTGCCGGGTCTTGCCCGGGCGCGCCCCAAACTGGAGCTCGAACGGGCGGCGGACATCGAACCGTTGGAGTTGAGCGAAGAGCAGTGGCGCGAACGGCTCACCGAGGAGCAGTTCAATATTCTGCGGGAGGCGGGCACCGAGCGTGCCGGCAGCAGCCCGCTCAATGACGAGAAGCGCCCAGGCACGTTCCACTGCGCGGGCTGCGACTTGCCGCTGTTTTCAAGCGAAGCAAAATATGAATCTGGTACCGGCTGGCCGAGTTTCTATACGCATATCGAAGGCCATTTGCTCACAGAGCTGGACTTCGTCATGTTGTTCCCGCGTACCGAGTATCACTGCGCTCGCTGTGGTGGCCATCAAGGGCATGTGTTCGAGGATGGACCGAAACCCACGGGACTGCGCTGGTGCAATAACGGCTTGGCGCTCAAGTTCGTTCCTGCCTGATTGGGATAGCCTCGTTCTTTTTCGATAGATGAAAACGATCACGGCCAGGTCGTCAGACCTGGCCGTGATCGGTGGCGTCTTGTGCCATTGAACGCTAGAACTCTTCCCACTCATCAGCCGTTGCCTTTTGAGAGGACGGCGATTGCTTGATGGTCTTGGGAGAAGCCTTCGATGAAGAGAGAGTCTTGCCCGGCGTTGTCGCTTTGGAGGCGGAGGGTAGGCTTGCGCTCATATCGTTGCCCAGTCGGAACGAGGCAATCAATTGGTTGAGGCGTTCGGCCTGCTCGCGCATTTCCCCTGCGGCGGCATTGGTCTGTTCGACCATGGCAGCATTCTGCTGCGTCATGGCATCGAGTTCGCCGACCGCCGTATTGACCTGACCGATACCCAGGCTCTGCTCCTTCGCTCCGGCACTGATTTCACCGATCACATCGGTGACCCGGCCGATGCTGTTCACGATTTCCTGCATGGTCTTGCCGGTGCTCTTGACCAGCTCGGCACCGGAATGTGTACGCGCGACGGAGGTGTCGATCAATTCGCGGATATTCTTCGAGGCATCGCCGGAGCGACTGGCCAGGGTGCGCACTTCCTGGGCCACCACGGCGAAACCGCGGCCATGTTCACCGGCGCGGGCCGCCTCGACCGAGGCATTGAGCGCCAGGATGTTGGTCTGAAAGGCGATGCCATCGATCAGGGTGATGATCTCGTTGATCTGCGCCGCGGAGGCACTGATCTCATCCATGGTCTTTTCGACCTGTCCCATGGCCTCTTGGCCTTGACGCGCCACATCCGCCGTCGACTGGACGAGCTGGTTGGCCTGCTGGGCCGACTCCGCTGTGTTGTTCACCGTGGCGGTGATCTCTTCCATGGAAGCGGAGGTTTCCTGAAGATTGGAAGCCGCCTGTTCGCTGCGTGAAGACAGATCCTGGCTGCTCTTGGCAATCTCATCTGCGGCGTGATGCACACCATGGGTACTGGCGCGCACGGATTGCAGGGTCTGATCGACACGCGTGACGAAGGCATTGAATTGGCCCGCCAGCTCACCGATCTCGTCCTTGCGCTTGGAGTCGATGCGAGCGGTCAGGTCGCCATCACCTTCGGCAATTTCCTTGATGCGATGAGTGATCTGACGAATCGCGCGGGACATCATCAGCGGGCCGCCTAGCGCAATGGCCACGGCAGCTATGAACACCAGCAGGGTGAAGATAATGACGGAATACTGCTGCGTTTTGATCTTCTTGAGCGTGGCGGCCTCGAGCTCGTCGACCTTCGCAGCGGCCGCTTCACCACCGGCGTCATAAACGTCACGCAGGGTGTCGAACGCCTTGCTCGCCGGTCCTTCGAGCTGGGCCTTTGCCTCGCCCAATCGATTGCTGTCGTGCAAGGAGAACACAAGATCAGCCTGCTGGGACCAATTCTGGTAGAGCGTTTCGAAAGCGCTCAGCTTGGCGACGATGTCAGGATATCCCGCCAGCAAGCGAGCAAAGTTCTGCATGCGCTCATAGGCTTGCTCGGCGTTGTCGCGATAATCGGCAAGTTGCGTCTGGGCTTTCTCCGTACCCGGCTCTTCGCTCAGGTATTCCAGGGTGGCGACATGGGCCTGATACAGATCGCGGTCGGCATTGAGTACTGCTGAAGTGGCCTTGTTGAAGGTGCCGCTGAATTCCGTCATGCGCTCCTTGACGGAACCGACCAGGAAGAAGTCGATCGTTACCACTGCCATCAGTGAGAGTGCCACGCCGATGAAGGCGATGGCGTATTTCACGCTTATCTTGTTCATATTTTTAATCATTTTCTTGGTATCCCAGCGTCGATACAAAGGGGTGGTGGAGGTGATTACACTCTTTACATAGTCTTTATATCGGCAGGCCGGGCCTTGGCTGAAGAGCTCTCCCGGCGAGAAAACGAACTTTCAACCCTTGTGCCCATGTCCGTTCGCGGCGTGCTTTATGATACCTTGTCGCCATTTCGTCGCGCCGATGTTGGTTGCTTCTGCGTGACAAGATTCGGACAGACGCCAAGGATCCCATGGACGTACAGACCCAGATTACCCAGCGCCTCGCCACGGAACTCGCTGTTCGCCCCCAGCAGGTGGCCGCCGCCGTGGAACTGCTAGATGGCGGTGCTACCGTGCCTTTCATCTCTCGTTATCGTAAGGAGGTCACCGGCGGCCTCGACGATGGTCAACTGCGTTCTCTGGAAGAGCGGTTGCGCTATCTGCGTGAACTTGAGGAGCGCCGTGAGGCGGTGCTGGCCAGCATCGATGAACAGGGTAAGTTGACCGATGAGTTGACTGCGCAGATTCGCGAGGCGGATACCAAGCAGCGCCTGGAAGACCTTTACCTGCCCTACAAGAAAAAGCGTCGTACCAAGGCGCAGATCGCCCGCGAGGCCGGTTTGGAACCGCTGGCCGAAGCATTGCTAAGCGATCCGAGCCTCGATCCTCAAGTGACCGCGGCGGACTACGTGGACGCGGACAAGGGTGTGGAGGACGCCAAGGCGGCATTGGATGGCGCCAAGCAGATCCTCATGGAGCGCTTCGCCGAGGATGCGGAGCTGGTGGGTCGCCTGCGGGATCGATTGTGGCAGGAGGGCGAGCTCTGTGCCCGGGTAATCGAGGGCAAGCAGCAGGAAGGGGCCAAGTTCTCGGATTATTTCGAGCATGACGAGCGCCTGGCCAAGGTGCCTTCGCATCGTGCCCTGGCGATGTTCCGTGGACGCAACGAGGGGGTGCTGGGGCTTGCACTCAAGCTTCCGGGGGAAGACGAAGCAGCGATTCATCCTGCCGAGGTCGTCATCGCCCGGCATTTCGACATCGATCTTTCAGGCAAGGACCAAGGCCGGCCGGCGGATCGCTGGCTGCGCGAGGTGGTGCGCTGGACCTGGCGGGTCAAGCTCTATACCCATCTCGAGACCGAGCTGTTCGGGCGACTGCGCGAGCGCGCCGAGCATGAGGCCATCGATGTGTTTGCCGCCAACCTCAAGGATTTACTGCTGGCCGCTCCGGCCGGCCCCAAGGCGACCCTGGCCCTCGACCCCGGGCTGCGCACCGGCTGCAAGGTCGCGGTGGTGGATTCAACCGGCCAGTTTCTCGATCACGACGTCATTTATCCCCATGCGCCGCAGAAACGCTGGGATGACGCCCTGGCAACCCTGGCCCGGCTGGTCGAGAAGCATGACGTCACGCTGATCGCCATCGGTAACGGCACCGCCAGCCGTGAAACCGACAAGCTGGCCGGCGAGCTGGTCAAGCGTTTCGCCGCAGCCAGTCCGCCACGCAGGTTGGCCAAGGTCATGGTCAGCGAGGCCGGTGCCTCGGTCTATTCCGCCTCCGAGATCGCTGCCCGGGAATTCCCCGAACTCGATGTGACCATTCGCGGTGCGGTCTCCATCGCCCGCCGTCTGCAGGACCCGCTGGCGGAACTGGTCAAGATCGAGCCCAAGTCGATCGGCGTCGGGCAATACCAGCATGATGTCTCCCAGGTGCAGCTCTCGCGGAGCCTGGAGACGGTGATCGAGGACTGCGTCAACGCCGTCGGCGTCGACCTCAATACTGCCTCGAGCGCGCTGCTTGCGAGAGTGTCGGGACTCAATCCCGGCCTGGCGGATAATATCGTGCTGCGGCGCAATGCCGAAGGACCGTTTCGCAACCGCCGCGAGTTGCTCGAGGTCGGGCGCCTGGGGCCGCGCACGTACGAGCAGTGCGCCGGTTTCCTGCGCATCATGAACGGCGACAATCCCCTGGACGCCAGTGCCGTGCACCCGGAGGCCTATCCGCTGGTATCCCGCATCGCCGAGCGCGGCGGGCGTGAACTGGCCAGCCTGATCGGGGATGGTGCCTATCTCAAGCGTCTGAAACCCGCTGACTATACCGATGATAAGTTCGGGGTGCCGACGGTGACCGACATCCTCAAGGAGCTCGACAAGCCCGGACGCGACCCACGCCCGGAGTTTCGTGCCGCTGAGTTCCGGGAGGGGGTGGAGCAGATCAAGGACCTCGAGCGCGGCATGATTCTCGAGGGGACCGTAACCAACGTTACCCACTTTGGCGCCTTCGTCGATATTGGCGTACACCAGGATGGTCTGGTGCATATCTCGGCACTTTCTGACACCTTCGTCGAGGATCCGCGTCAGGTGGTCAAGGCCGGTGATATCGTCAAGGTCAAGGTCATGGCAGTGGATGTCGAGCGCAAACGTATCGGTCTCTCCATGCGCATGCACGATCAGCCCGGCGATGCTTCTGACGAGGGCAGGCCTTCTAGAAGCCAGCGTCGTGGCAATGAGGCAGGCAAGCCGCGAGGGCAATCGGCACAGCGGGGAAACCAAGAGCGCAGCGGCGTGTCTCAAGGCGGACAGATGGGCGCCCTGGGTGAGGCATTGCTCAAGGCGAGAAAGCGGAAATGATGTCGTTAGGGTTGAAAGGATCGCGTCTGCCATCATAATCGCAGGTTGATAGTGCCGGACCGTGAATCGGCGCATTGCCTTCAAAAAGGGGTATTCATCTTGTCCGAGCAACTAGACAACGCTATCGCAGGGCTAACAGGAGTGGCTCGCCAGGGGCGCATGGGACGTCTGCGCCGCGGCGTCGAAAAGGAAGGGTTGCGAACCGACCGACAAGGGAATATCGCCCAGACGCCCCATCCGTATGCGCTGGGGTCGAAGCTGGCGCATCCTTACATCACCACCGATTATTCCGAGTCGCTGCTGGAGTACGTCACGCCGGTACATTGCCGGCCCGGTGACACGCTGGCGTTTCTCGCCGATCTGCATCGCTTCAGTTATCGTCGTCTGGGGGATGAACTGATCTGGCCGGCCAGTATGCCGTGCCGCTTGCAGGGCAACGACAGCGTGCCGATTGCCGATTATGGCAGCTCCAACTCCGGCACGATGAAGCATATCTATCGGCGTGGATTGGATGCCCGCTACGGGCGCATCATGCAGTCGATCGCCGGCATTCACTACAACGTGTCGTTACCCGAGCAGCTCTGGCCCGTGCTTCAGGAGTTGGAGGGCGCTCAAGACAAGCCCCTCAAGGCCTATCAATCCGGACGCTACTTCGACCTGATTCGGCACTTCCGGCGCAATAGCTGGTTGTTGTTGTATCTGTTCGGCGCCTCACCGGCGCTGGATAGAAGTTTTCTCACCGGGGCGGTACCGGACAAGCTGCGTGCCCATGCTCGCGAGACGCTGGTCGCGCCTTATGCCACCAGCCTGCGCATGTCCGATATGGGCTATCAGAACAAGGTCCAGGCGCAGCTCAAGATCTGTTTCAATTCCTTGTCCAACTACGTGGGCACGCTGCGTAATGCCATTGCCACGCCCTGGCCGGCCTACGAGCGCATCGGGGTGGACGAGAACGGTGACTGGCGGCAGCTCAACGCCAATATTCTGCAGATCGAGAACGAGTATTACAGCGACATTCGTCCCAAGCGAGTCACGGGACAGGGCGAAACACCGACTCAGGCCCTCGAAGCGCGAGGGGTGGAGTATATCGAGGTCCGCTGTCTTGATCTCAATCCTTTTCTGGCGCTGGGTATCGACGAAACCCAGATGCGCTTTCTGGATACCTTTCTGATGTGGTGCCTGCTCTCCGAAGCGCCCTGGATATCCGATGAGGAGTGCGATCATCTCGACGACAATAGGGGGCTGGTCTCGGGGCGTGGTCGCGATCCCTCGCTGCGTCTGTCGATCGACGGGCAGGAACGTCGGCTCGCCGAGCGTGGCGAGGCCATTTTTGCAGAGCTTTACAAGGTGGCCGAGCTGCTCGATATCGGCGAAAAAGAGCCTTACCATCGAGAAGCGATCAAGGCGCTGGAACCCCGGTTGAATCATCCCGAACTGACGCCCTCCGGCCGATTGCTTGCCGTTCTCGAGGAGAGTGGCGACGAGTTCGTGGATCACATCGCCGGGCTTGCGCGGGCCCAGGCAGCTCAGCTGCGCGAGGAGCCCATGGATCGTGCTCACGATGCCTTGTTTACTCAACTCACCGAGACGTCGCATCAGCAGCAGCGCGAGATCGAGGAAGCGGACACCGAGCCCTTCGACGATTTCATTGCCGCTTATTTTGCACGGGCGCGGGAGTCCGTCACGTCATCCATCCTCGATGATTCCACGGTCAGTGGCGAATAGTGTGGTCAATAACGTATGCATCTTGATTTGAACATTCGGCAATGGAGCCTGGTGGGCCTGGCATTCTGCGCCCTGATGATGGGCGTCGCCCTGGCCTTGCAGTACGTGGCCGGACTGACGCCCTGTCCGCTCTGTATCCTGCAGCGCATTGCCGTGCTTGCCGCGGCCCTGGTGTTTCTGGTGGCAGCCATCCATGGCCCGCAGGGCAAGGGAGGCCTCGTCTATGGTGTGATGGGTCTCGCGGCTGCCGGAGCAGGCGCTGCAGTGGCGGGGCGTCACGTCTGGTTGCAGTCATTGCCCCCCAGTGAGGTACCAAGCTGTGGCCCCGGGCTCGATTATATGATGGAAGTACTGCCATTATGGGATGTGCTGTCTCGCGTTCTTTCGGGCTCCGGTGAGTGCGCAGAAATCGATGGGCTTTGGTGGGGCTTGACCCTGCCTCAATGGACACTGCTGGGGTTTGTTGGCCTGGCACTCATTCCACTGGCCATGGTGATCAAAAGCCTGCGTGGATCGCACCGAGGTCAGGGGTCGCATACGCCTGCGTGAGTTGTTCAGGGTTGGATGAACGCTGCTTAATGGACGTTAGATTAGCGAACAGTGCTTTCTAATGCCCGCCTTAATGCAATTGAAACAAGACGTTGTCATCTTTTTCCATGGATAGGATTGACACCCGTGGCGCTTGGGGTGACGCTTAAGGTCCGCAGGCGACAGGCTGATCAAGGAGGGGCTGCCCATGCTGGAAAACTGCAGAACCGCGCAGGAACGCTGGGGAGGCGTGCACCAGATGATCGATCGCTGGTTCGAGGCGCGCCGGGAAATGCTGGTCGCGTTCATGGATCTGAAGGAGGCGTGCGATAGCGACCCCGAGGCCGTGGCCAAGGCGCGTATCGATCATTTCAGCGAAGCGCTGATGGATTACATCAGTGCCGGACACTTCGAAATCTACCCACAGCTGCGTCAGGAAGCCGAGCACTTCAACGATCAAGAGGCATTGACTGTGGCGGACAAACTGCTTGAGCGCCTCGAAATGTCCACGCAGTTGGTATTGGAATTCGATCAGGATTACTCGACGCCGACGCGTTGTCAGCACTATTTGTCTCGCTTGCCGGCCTGGCTTGATCGTCTGGGTCGGGGATTGACCGAACGTTTTGCCTTGGAAGATCAACTGATCGGTCGGCTGCATGCCTCGCATTCACCGCCACCAGAGTCGCAGGCAGCTTCTCGCGCCACGCTGTAAATACTCTATTCGATATTCATGCCCCGCCAGGCTATGGCGGAGCATATTGTCGTCCAGCGACTGTGTTGGGAGATCGCTTTAGCGATCGATTGACGCTGTTGCACTGAGTCTAGGCAGCGTCAGGTCTAGGTAGTGTCAGCCGTTGCGCACGGATCTGAAACGCCGCGCGACGCGCTCACTGACATGAGCGCCCAGCAATAACATGCAAGGGGTCAACAGCAGAGTCAGACCGGTGGCGAAGCCCAATCCCCCGGCGATGGCGCTGGAGAGCTGCGTCCACCACTGGGTCGAAGGCGCACCCCAGCCCAGGCTCGGCGCCAGCAGATCGACGTTGACCCCCAGGACCATCGGCATCAGCCCGAGGATGGTGGTGATCGCCGTGAGCAGCACCGGACGCAGGCGATGGCTGCCGGCTTCGAGGGCGGCGGCGTAGGCGGACAAACCTTCGCCACGCAGTTGGTTGTAGGTGTCGATCAGCACGATGTTGTTGTTCACCACGATACCTGCCAACGCGATGATGCCCATCCCCACCATGACGATGCCGAAGGGTTGCCCGTTGAGCAGCAGGCCAAGCAGCACGCCGCCGGTCGAGAAGACAATTGCCGATAACACCAGGAAAGCCTGATAAAGGCTGTTGAACTGGGTCACCATGATGATCATCATCAGGAAGAGGGCAACGCCAAACGCAATACTCAGGAATTGGCTGGTCTCTGCCTGATCCTCTTGTTCACCGGCAAAGCCGACGCGTACGCCCTCGGGCAAGTTCTCCAGCGTATCGCTCAAGGCCTTCAGGCGCTCATCGACCTGGCGTCCGGGATCGACGTCCGCCTCGAGGGTAATCGCGCGTTGCCCATCGACTCGGTGAAGGGTGCCTACCTTGGGCGCTGGCTCCAGACGCACGAAGTGACTGATCGGTACCTGACCGCGAGCGGTGTTGATGGTCAGGCGTTCGAGCTGATCGAGGCTGCGCTGGGCACCGGGCAGGCGCACGCGAATGTCCACTTCGTCGTTGGCATCCTGGGGTCGGTAGGTGGCGAGCTGCAGGCCGGTGGTCACCAGTTGCACGGCGCTGCCAATGGTCGAGACGTCCGCATCGAAACGGGCCGCTGCCTCACGGTCGACCTGCAAGCGCCACTCCACGCCGGGCAGACTGCGGTTATCCTCGACGGCGCGAAAGCCCCCCAAGCGCTGCATGGCGCTGCGCAACTGCTCCACGGCGCGTTCGGCCTGAGCGGGATCGTTGGCGCTCAGTTCGATCTGGATCGGTTTGCCGCTGGTCGGTCCTTGTTCCTGTTCCCGGGTTTCCAGACGAATACCCGGAATGTCTCGAGTGCGCTCGAGCATGTCAGCGAGAATCTTGGTGGCAGGCCGGCGTTCAGACCAGTCGATGAGCTGGAAGGAGAGCTGACCGATGACGTCTTCTCCTATCTCGCGATCCGGCGTGGCATAGGAACGGGCGTAGAGCGATTTCACCTCGCTCATGCCCTGCAAGCGCGCCTCTACGCGCCGTACCACGGCATCCTTCTCCTCGACCGAGAGATCGCCCCGGGCATGTATCAGCAATTGAGCACTATCGGGTTCCACGGAGGGAAAGAATTCCACCCCATGATTGAATCGAGCATAGCCGGCATAGAGCAAGGCCATCACAATCAAGGCCCCGATCAGCGTCCAGGCGGGATGATTCAACAGACGCGTCAGGGTTCGCCGATACAGACGCCCGCCTTTGCTGACCCGCTGATCATCAAGATGCTGGCCGGAGCTGAACAGATTGCCCAGGGTGGGCATGAAGATCAGAGCCATGGCCAAAGAGGCGAGCAGGCACAGGATGACCGTTGCCGGCAGGTATTTCATGAATTCGCCCACCACGCCGGGCCAGAACAGCAGCGGCAGAAAGACGGCCAGGGTCGTCGCGGTGGAGGTGATGACCGGCCAGGCCATACGGCTGGCGGCGCCGGCCCAGGCGTCGTGCGATGAATGCCCCTCGGCGAAGTAGCGGTCCGCCTGTTCGCCCACCACGATGGCGCCGTCCACCAGCATGCCGGCGACTAGAATGAGCGCGAACAGGACGACGATGTTGAGGGTGTAGCCCACCGCCCAGATCAGCAGAATACCGGTGAGAAAGGCGCCGGGAATGGTCATGCCGATCAATAGTGCTGCGCGAGGACCCATGGTGGCGAGAATCACGATCAGGACCAGGACGACGGCGGCGAGCACGTTGTTCAGAAGCTCGCTGAGCATGTCCTCGACGTCCGTCGATTGGTCCATGATGACGTTCACTTTGAGCGCCTCGGGCAGGAGTGGCTTGGCCTCTTCGAGCAGCGCCTTGATGCTGTCGATGGTGGCGATGATGTTGGCGCCGGTGCGCTTGGAAATTTCCAGTACCACCGCCGGTTGGTCATTGATACGGGCATAGCCGTCCGGATCCTTGAAGGTGCGCTGGATGCGTGCCACCTCGCCGAAGGTGATCACCCGATCGCCATCGACCTTGACCGGTGTGTTCATGACGTCCTGGACATTCTCGATGACGCCGGGCACCTTGATCGACATGCGCCCCGCACCGTTGTCCAGGCTGCCGGCGGCGACCAGTCGGTTATTGTTCGACACCAGGTTGAACAGGGTGTCGAAATCGACGCCGTAGCTGTCGAGCACCAAGGGGTCGACCACGATCTCCATGAGATCCTCGCGCTCCCCGGCGATATCGACCTCGAGTACGCTGGGAATACCTTCGATTCTCTCCTTCAGCTCCCGGGCTACCGCCATCAGTTCGCTGGGGGATAGTGGTCCGGAGAGCCCCACGGACATGACTGGGAAGAGGCTGACGTTGACTTCGAGAACGCGGGGTTCCTCTGCTTCGTCGGGTAATGAGCTGCGTGCGATGTCGACTTTTTCGCGCACGTCCGCCAGGGCGCGTCGGGAATCGAAGCCGGCATCGAACTCGAGTGTGATCGAGGCAATGCCCTCGCTGGATTGCGACGTCATCTTGTTGACGCCCTCGATGGTGCGAAGCTCCTGCTCCATGGGGCGCACCAGCAAGCGCTCGCCATCCTCGGGGCTGACGCCTTCGAGCATCAGCGAGACGTAGATCATCGGAATGGCGACGTCGGGATTGGACTCCTTCGGGATAGCCTGATAGGCCATCAGCCCCGCCAGGACCAGAAACAGCAGCAGCAGCAAGGTCGTACGGCTGCGGTTCAGCGCGGCATGAATCAGAGTGCGCATGTCAGGACTCTTGCTCGCTGTCGATGGACACCGGCTCGACCCGTTCACCCGTGTCGACATAGCCACCCCCCAGGGTGACCAGACGCACCGTCTCGGGAAGCCCGGTGACCCAGGTCTGGGTGGCATCGGCGGTGAGTAGCGTCACCGACGAGAAGCGTACCGTATCGTTGTCGTCGACATACTTGACGCCAAGGTGCCCCTGCTCGTCGAGAATCAACAGTGCCGGTGACAGGGCATGGGCCTGACGAGCGGGAAGGGCGATTTCAAGGGTGGCACTGGCGCCGGCGATGCGCAGACGCTCGGGATTGGCAAGATTTGCTTCGAGGGCGTAGCTGCGGGTTGCATTATCGGCGCTGCTGGCGACATAGCTAAGCTCCCCCTCGAGTTGATCGCCACTCAGCAGGGTAGCAGTGACCGGCAGACCGGGATGAAGTCCCGGAGCACGTCGCTGGGGTGCTCGAGCGGTGGCGAGCAGACGCTCGATCTCGACCAGCTTGCCGAGATCCTCCCCGGGTTGAACGAAGTCACCCAGTTCGACATCCAGACGATCGAGCACTCCCGCGAAAGGGGCCTTGAATCGGGCGTCGGCCTTGAGTTGGCGCAGTCGGGCAAGCTCCGCGCGAGCTTCTGCCACATCGCGTTCCAGGCGCAGCACCTCGTTGTCGGAAATCAGGTTCTTGCCCTCCAGGCGACGCCCTCCCTTCCGCTCCGAAAGCGCCAGTTTCAATGCCGCCTCGGCCTGAGCCAGCTGTTCGGGTAAATCCTCCTCATCGAGTTGCAACAGAATGTCGTCCTTCTCGACCCGATCGCCCTGGGAATGTGGCAGCGCGGCCACGGTGCCGGTGCGACGAGGGCGCAGGATGACATCGCGCTTGGGCTCGAGCTGGCCCTGCAGGGTCAGTGTCGGTGTGTGACGCCGTGCGTGGGACGTTCTTACCTCGACCCGGGTCAAGGTGGATTGCTTCGGCCCGCTGTCGGCGGGTGGCTCGGCACGAAAGCGCTGCATGTCGCCGAGCGCCAGCCAGATCAGCAGAGCAATACCTAAAATCAAGGCGAGGGGGGCAGACAATGAAGCAAATCGAAGACGCATCAGGCCATCCGGTGATAGGCAGGGAACACCGCGATCATCAAGATATCGTCAGGATATCGTCAAGATAGGTGAGTTGCCTTTGAGCAAAGAAATCGAAACAGGTTCCACGGGGCGATGATTAGCTTATCAAATAAAAAAGGCTTATACCGGCTGCTTTATCAACGTAGGCTAATAATGCGCCAGTCACGCTGCATCGCGACCTCGCGCAGGATGTCGTCCGGATCGACGGCGACGGGATTATCGATTTTCTCGAGCAGTGGCAGATCGTTATGCGAATCGCTGTAGAACCAGGCATCGTCGAGGGTAACGCTTTGGTCTTTCAACCACTCCTCCAGGCGCAGAACCTTGCCGTGCTGGAAGCTCGGGGTGCCGCTGACCCGACCGGTATAGCAGTCATCGATGATTTCCGGTTCGACGGCGATCAAGGCCTCCACTCCCAGCCGTTCGGCAATCGGTGCGGTGATGAAGCGGTTGGTGGCGGTGATGATCAACAAGGTGTCTCCCTGAGCACGATGCTCCGCCAGTAACTCTTCCCCTTTGACGAGAATGTTGGGTTCGATCTTGCTGATCATGAATTGCTGATGCCAGGCGGCCAGTTGCTCCGGCGTGTTCTTTACCAGCGGCTCGAGGGCCACCGCCAGATAGTCGTGAATGTTCAGGGTGCCGTCCTGGTATTGCTGATAAAAGCGTTCGTTCGCCTCGCGATAGTGCTCGGGATCGACGGCGCCCTGTTCGACCAGGAACTCTCCCCAGGCATGATCGCTGTCGATGGCAAGCAGTGTGTTGTCCAGATCGAAGATGGCCAGACTCACGGAGGCGCTCCTTGGATAAACGTGGATGATGCAAAAATGTAAGCGATTATTACAGAACTGACGACGCATTCACACCACGGTATCCACATGTGTGTTGATGCACTTTCGAGCTTTGTGGAAGAATGGTCTTAATTATGGATGTATAAGGTGAAGCCCGTGATCGACGCCGACGGCTTTCGCCCGAATGTTGGCATTATCATTGTCAACCGTGAGGGCCAGCTGCTTTGGGCGCGTCGGGTGGGACAGAACGCGTGGCAATTTCCTCAGGGAGGCATAAAGTCCGACGAGACTCCACAACAGGCGCTCTACCGGGAGCTCGAAGAAGAGATCGGTTTGACGCCCACCGATGTCGAGGTGTTGGCCTGTACCCGAGGATGGCTACGTTACCGTCTGCCCCGACGCATGGTACGCACACAATCGAGGCCGATATGCATTGGCCAGAAACAGAAGTGGTTTCTGCTTCGCATTCGCTGTCAGGACAGCAGAATATGCATGGACGCCACTCCCAAGCCGGAATTTGATGGCTGGCGCTGGGTAAGTTATTGGTACCCGCTGGGACAGGTGGTGCCATTCAAGCGTGAAGTCTATCGGCGCGCTCTGCGGGAACTGGCGCCGAGAGTGCAACACCTGGCACGACAGGGCGATGGCCTGTCGCTACCCCCTTAGGGGCAGCGTTGAGGCTCCTTTACCCACTGCAAGCTCATTATCATTAAAAGAAGAATGCCCATGCTCGATGTCCTACGTCGCATCGTCCAGGAGGTCAACGGAGCTCGTAGCCTCGAGGCTGCGTTGGCTACCGTGGTGCGGCGTGTACGCAAGGCAATGCGCACCGATGTCTGCTCCATCTATCTATACGACCCTGTGCGGGAGCGGTTGGTGCTCAAGGACACCATCGGTCTGCGTACCCAGGCGATCGGGTTGGTGGCATTGCGTCTGGGCGAGGGGCTGGTAGGACTTGTCGGTCAGCGCGAGGAAACTCTCAACCTCGAAGATGCCCCGGCCCACCCTTATTTCCGCTACTTCAAGGAGACCGGTGAAGAGCGTTTTTCCAGTTTTCTGGGTGTGCCGATCATTCACCAGCGGCGCATGCTCGGTGTGCTGGTCGTGCAACAGAAGGGCAAGCGTCGCTACGACGAAGGCGATGAAGCGTTCTTGATCACCATGGCGGCGCAGCTTGCCGGTGTGCTCGCTCATGCCATCGCCACCGGAACGCTCAACCAACCCACGCGTGCCGATGGCATGGCCATGTTCAAGGGGGTTGCCGCTTCGCCGGGCATGGTCATCGGCGAGGCGCTGGTCATCGCGCCCTTGGCCGATCTGGATAACGTGCCGGATTTGCTCCCCACGGATACCGAGGGTGAGATCCGGCGCTTGCGAGAGGCGATCGACCGGGTGCGCGGTGAGATGCGTCGTACCGGTGAGCGTCTGGCCAACCGGATATCCGCGCAGGAACTCGCGCTTTTCGATGCCTACGAGCAGATGCTGGCGGATACCGCGCTGGGGCAGGAGGTAGAGAAGCGCATCCTGGAGGGGCAGTGGGCCCCCGGCGCATTGGCGGATGTCGTGCGCCGCCATGTCCATTACCTGGAGCGAGTGGACGACGACTATCTGCGGGAACGATCCGCGGACATTCGCGATCTGGGCCGACGAGTGCTGACCTATTTGCAGGAGGAGAGTCCGCGCACCATCGACACCATCCCGCAGCGGTGCATTCTCGTGGCCGAGCAGATCGATGTGGCGATGCTCGGTGAGCTACCCCGGGAGAGGCTCGTGGGTCTGGTATCGATCAGCGGTTCGAGTACTTCTCATGTCGCGATCCTGGCCCGTGCGATGGGCATTCCGACCATATTGGGCATGGTCGACCTCCCCTTGCAACGGCTCAACGATGCACCGGTGATCCTCGATGGGCATCGTGGTCGCTTGTTCGTCCGTCCGGATAACGAGCTGGTGAGTCAGTATCAAGAACAGATTGCCGAGGAACAGGCACTGGCCGAGGTGCTCGAACATGAGCAGCATCTACCCAGCGAGACTCCGGATCGCCATGCCATGGCCCTGATGGTCAATACCGGCCTGGCAGTCGATGCGGTCGCACAGCTCAAGCCGCGCATTGCTGGAGTGGGGCTTTACCGTACCGAGGTGCCCTTCATGATCACCGAACGCTTTCCCAGCGAGCAGGAGCAGGAAAGACTGTATCGCGAACAATTGGAAAGCTTTGCTCCATTACCGGTGACCATGCGTACCCTGGATATCGGCGGTGATAAGGATTTGCCCTATTTTCCCATTCAAGAGGCCAACCCCTTTCTCGGCTGGCGCGGCATTCGCGTGACTCTGGATCACCCCGAGGTACTGATGGTGCAGTTGCGCGCCATGCTGCGGGCCTCCGTGGGAAGCGATAATCTGCATATCCTGCTGCCCATGATCACCAATATTGACGAGGTCGATACCGCGCTGCGGCTTCTCAATCGTGCCCTGGTCGAGTTGGGTGAAGAGGGCGTGACGATTACGCGGCCTCGGGTGGGGGTCATGCTGGAGGTGCCGGCGACGCTCTATCAGCTCGATGCCTTGGCGGCTCGGGTCGATTTTTTCTCGGTAGGCAGCAACGATCTGACCCAGTACCTGCTGGCGGTGGATCGCAACAACCCGCGCGTCGCGGAGCTCTATGACGCCTGTCATCCTGCGGTGCTGGCGGCCCTGGCGCGTTTGGCCGATGAAACCGCACAGTTGCAGATGCCCACGACGGTATGTGGCGAATTGGCGGGCGATCCGGGGGGCGCACTGCTCCTGATGGGCATGGGCTTCGAGGTGCTGTCCATGAACGCGCCCAGCCTGCCCAAGGTACGTGCCGCCATTCGCCGCGTCACCCTGACCCAGGCGCGCACGCTGGTCGAGGAGACCTTGCAGTTGCCCACGCCTATAGCGGTTCGGGCGCATCTGACGACGCGCTTCAATGAATGGGGATTGGCACATCTGTTGCCGCCCGAGGATTATCGCAAGTGAACCACTGTCTAAATGGGCAGAAGGGGCATCGCGAGGCGCTCTCGACGCTCATCGAGCAGGCGACCCAGCGGGCCGAAGGAGCGCTCGCCGATGGTCAGATTGCCCTCCGCCTGCCAGCTCACCCAGGTGCTGGCGCGAGTGCCGTATTCCTCACCTACTATGAACGGTGCCGAGAGAAAGCGCTCGAGGTCCAGACTCACGCCGGTATCAGGCAAGCGGGCATCCTCCGCGGGCCGCTCATCTGCCATCAACGACCAGGCCTTGGCGGCAAAGGTGTCATCGTCATCCGCCGCGACATCGGCGATCACGTTGGCAAGACGCTCACGACTGCAAAGTAGCTTTGGCCAGGGCGTGTCGAGGCTGGCATTGGACAGGCCATGTACGCCGGGGGCAACCTCAAGCAGCCTGGTGGCCGAGGGGCCGTGATGCAGGTGCCATAATGTATCGCCGTCGCTTACCAGCAGATTGAAGCCGGCGTAGCGGCGTGCCCTGGTCTGGGTCAACTCCGCAAGCCAACTCTTCAAGGTGGCACATTCCAGGGCTTGGCGGACCAACTCGCCTCGGCTGGGGCCATCGGCGGGCGCTTCGAACGCCGGAGCGCGGACGTTGGTCACGGCCGCCAGGCGGCCACGCCCATGGGCCGCCAGCCAGGTGCCGCCGGCACGTAGATCGCGCCCGCCCAGAATGTCGGGCTTATCCTTCCAGCGCTGAAGTGCGGCGGTCGGGCGGGCGTGAAACTCATCACGATTGGCGGCAAGCCGCAAGGGCGTTTCGCTGCCAGGGCGCCAATCAAATACGATCAGACACATGGAGACTCCATTTATTAAAAAAGCGTTCAGAAAGCACTGAATAAATGCCTGCGCGACTCAATCACTGCGTTACGCGGTACGCGGAATCCTCACATATACCCCATATGCTCCGGTTCCTGTGCTCCGGGCGCCTTGTGCTTGAACCGCTCGTCGATTTATTCAGCGTTTCCTTCGTGGTAGCCAATTAATGAAACCAGTAGACTCGCTTCATTGTTGACGACAGAGGTCACGATGCAAGGCATTGCAGCACGGAAAAATAGCCGGAATGTCCTGCGGCAACGCCTGGCGCGCGCCGCGCTACCCGTGTTGGTGGCAGAAATCTGCTTCTTCTTGATATGCCTGGGGGTTGGGGTGTGGCTATGGCAGGATATCGAACAGCGCGAACGTCAGGAACACCAGCGCAGCCTGCTCCAAACCCAGGTGCTACAGACTCGCCTGATCGATCAACACCTGATCGAGCAACAACGCCATCTTCGTCAATTGGGTCTCGCGGTACGACGAGCACTGCAAACCGAAGTGACGCCAAGCGCCCCGACCGCCATGCAAGCCGATGTGCCTTATCATATGGCGCCCAGCGGCACGATGATGCTGTTCGGTGAAGCGCTTCAGTCAACAGGGGAGCGTTTGAAGACGCTGCTTCCCCAGCTTTATCTGCTCGAACCATCGCTGGATGGACTGTATCAGAGCGATACCTTGATCAAGCGCATCGTCGTCAGTTTGCCACAGGGATTGTCCGCGCTGGTACCGGCCAATGCGGTACCGGCAAACATCGATGAACTGGATTGGCCTTATCCGCCGATCGAAGCAGGCAGCGTCGATGGCAATGCGTCGCCGCTAGGCTGGCATGCCCAGAGGGCGGCCTCGATGAAAGAAATGCGCATCGCCGCGCATTATGACGTCACTGATCTTCAAGGCGAGGCATTGGCTCGGCTGTGGCTGGAACTGGATGTCCAGTATCTGGCTCAGCTTCTACAGGAGTCCCTGGGACCGGGCATTCAGGCCTGGTTGGTCGATGAACAGGACAAGGGACTGCTGAGGGCGGCACCTGTCGACTTGCCCGACGATGCCGGACGACGCGGTATTGTCTCCTTGAAGGATGACGACCTGCCAATAGGTGAAAAGACCCCTGCGCAGCTGATCTGGACGACGTTGCCCACGAACGGCTGGCGCTTGGTCAGTGTGCAGCATTCAAGCCCCACCGCTCATGCCGGAGGGAATGAACTTTTCTGGCTTGCCCTGATCTGGAGCCTGGGTAGTCTGCTGCTGCTCGGTGTGCTCTCCGTGTTGATGAACCGATCATTGAGGCGTTGGGACAACGAATTAAAAGCACCGGTCGAGCGTATTGCGACGCTCAGACAGCGGGTTGCAGGCTGGGCGCCGGCCTGGTCGCCGCCCTTGCCGCC
Source organism: Halomonas sp. GXIMD04776 (assembly GCF_049808615.1). Lineage (NCBI taxonomy): Bacteria > Pseudomonadati > Pseudomonadota > Gammaproteobacteria > Oceanospirillales > Halomonadaceae > Halomonas > Halomonas sp. GXIMD04776. The sequence continues at coordinate 105,093 of NZ_JBNCAN010000009.1, forward strand.
CCCGGAACGGAAGATATCCGAGGCATCCGCGCGTGGGTTGCCGGACGAACTCCCTCAAGAGCTCGATGCTCTGGAGTCCACGCTGGATGCGCTCAAACGCCAGCCTCAACTGGGCGATCTGCTCGAAACACTGGCCATGCCTGCGGCGCTGACCCTTGATGATCTCCTGATGGTCGTCAATCCGGCGTTCGAGAGGCTTGTGGGCCACTCTCAGCGCGAGTTGCAGGGGCTCAATGACTCCCTGTTTCTGATTCCGAATGAGGATGACGACGGCTATGTACGGGTCAAGGGGCGAGATGATACCTGGCGAGTGATGCAGCGCGTCACGAGCGATGACGGGTATGGCTATAGCTTGATCCTACTGATCGACGAGTCCAAGTCCCGACATCAGATGCGCCAGCTCTCCCTGGCGCGTGAGCTGGCGCAACAGGATGCGCAGCTCAAGTCGCATTACCTGGCGCTGCTGCGCCGCGAATTGAAAATATTGTCGGAAGAGCTTGGCAAGAGCGCCGAACCGGATGTCGGTCTACGCGAACATGGCTCGATGATGATGGAGCTGCTCGACAACCTGAATGAGGAAAACGACGCTCTATTCAGACAGGTAACGCCCAAGCCACCTTCATCTCAGCGAGGACGCTCGGCGCGCATATTGATCGTCGATGACGGCCCGGTGAATACCGTGTTGGCTCGGGATGTGCTTTCACGCAAGGGGCTTGTGGTGGACACCGCCGGCGGGGGCGATGAAGCGCTCGCGCTCATGGAGCAGCATTTTTACGATCTTGTATTCATGGATATTTTCATGCCGGCACCGGACGGCGTCGAAACCACCCGACGCTGGCGCGAACGAGAACAGGAACAAGAACGAAAACAGCCAGGGCAAGGAGAGCGGCGCAGCGTGCTGGTCGCACTGACCGCCAACGCCAGCGAGCGCGATCGTGAGCGTTTTTTCGCCGCCGGTATGGATGATTATGTCGCCAAGCCCTATCGACCTCAGGCGCTAATCGATATGATTCGGCGCTGGTTGCCGGACGTCACTATTGCCTGATGCTGAGTTTCATTGATCCTTGGCATTCGTTGTCAGTCGTTTAACTAGCTTGAGAGTTCCATGCTTGAATACCCGCAGATAGATCCCGTTGCCATCGCCCTTGGCCCGCTGAAGATCCATTGGTACGGCCTGATGTACGTGGTCGGTTTCGTGGGGGCCTGGTGGCTGGGGCGCAAACGCGCGCATCGCCTTGGGCTCACCCATGAGGACATCGGCGATATGCTCTTCTACGGCGCGCTCGGCGTGGTGTTGGGCGGGCGTATCGGCTATGCGCTGTTCTACGGCTTCGACCGACTGCTGGACAATCCGCTGTGGCTGTTCCAGATATGGGATGGCGGCATGAGTTTCCACGGTGGCCTGATCGGCGTGCTGATCGCTGCCTGGCTGTTCGCCCGCAAGCATCGGTTGGCCTTCTTCCAACTGACCGACTTCATCGCCCCCTTGGTGCCCATTGGCCTGGGGGCAGGGCGGATCGGTAATTTCCTCAATGCGGAGCTGCCCGGGCGTGTGAGTAGCCTGCCCTGGGCCATGCCGTTCCCCGGGATGGGGCCGGAACCGCGTCATCCATCTTCGCTTTACGAGTTCCTGCTGGAAGGCGTGGTGCTGTTCGCCATTCTCTGGTGGGTGTCGCGTCACCCGCGCCACCGAGGTATGATTTCCGGTCTGTTTCTGGTGTGCTACGGGGTCTTTCGCTTCATCGTGGAATTCGTGCGGCTACCGGACCCGCAATTGGGTTTCATCGCCTTCGGCTGGTTGACCATGGGCATGTTGTTGACGCTACCGATGATCGCCGCCGGCCTGGGCCTGATCGCCTGGTCTCGCCGTCAGCCGGTGGACGGAGCCGCTACTCCTGACGCCACTCAACGCAAGCAAGCCAAACGCTCATGACCATTGCCCCCCAACAACCCTATTTAGAGCAGCCCGCCCTCGAACAGCCGTATCTGGACCTGATGCAGCGCGTGTTCGAGTCCGGGGTCGAAAAGACCGATCGCACCGGGGTCGGAACCAGAAGCCTCTTCGGCCACCAGATGCGCTTCGATCTGAGTCGAGGCTTTCCGCTGGTCACCACCAAGAAATTGCATCTGCGCTCGATCATTCACGAACTGCTGTGGTTCCTGCAGGGGGACACCAACATCGCCTACCTCAAGAAGCATGGGGTGCGCATCTGGGATGAGTGGGCCGACGAGGCGGGGGAGCTGGGGCCGGTCTACGGCTATCAATGGCGCAGCTGGCCGCATCCTGATGGCGGCCATGTGGATCAGATCGCCAATGTCGTGGATCAGATCAAGCGCAATCCGGATTCGCGTCGTCTCATCGTGTCGGCCTGGAATCCCGCGCTGATCGATGACATGGCGCTGCCACCGTGCCACGCCCTGTTCCAGTTCTACGTCGCCGACGGGAGGCTTTCCTGTCAGCTTTATCAGCGCAGCGCGGATATCTTCCTCGGCGTGCCCTTCAATATCGCAAGCTACGCGCTATTGACTCGGATGATCGCCCAGGCCTGCGATCTGGCGCCGGGGGAGTTCATTCATACCCTGGGCGATGCCCATCTATATGTGAATCATCTCGAACAGGCCGAATTGCAGCTGTCGCGCACTCCGCGGGCGGCGCCGCAACTGAGGCTCAACCCAGAGATCAAGGATCTGTTCGCCTTTCGCTTCGAGGATATCGCCATCGAGGATTATGATCCTCATCCCCATATCAAGGCCGAGGTCGCGGTATGAGTTCGACATCCAGAGAGTCCCGGGTCGAGGTGGTGATGGTCGCTGCACTTACCCGCAACGGGGTGATCGGTATCGACAATCAATTGCCCTGGCACTTGCCGGAGGATCTCAAGTTCTTCAAGCGCACTACCCTGGGCAAGCCGCTGATCATGGGGCGCAAGACCTTCGAGTCCATCGGTCGGCCATTGCCGGGTCGCCTCAACATCGTCGTGACCCGGGATGCCTCCTTTCGCCCCGACGGGGTGCGGGTATGCCACGATCTGGCGAATGCCCTGGCGGTGGCCGAGTGCCAGGCGAGCGAAGACGGCGCCACGGAGATTGCCGTGATCGGCGGCGGCGAGATATTCACCCAGGCCATGCCCCAGGCCACGCGGCTCTATCTCACCGAGATAGATACACATCTTGAGGGCGATACCTACTTCCCCGAACTGGACGACGGTCAATGGCGTGAAGTGTCGCGCCTGCCGGCATCGACCAACGCCGACAATGCTGCCAAGGGCGGCGAGTCGTGCCCGAATTACGCCTTCGTCGTCTATGAACGCCGCTGAATGGGCGGATTTGACATTATGGGTGATCAACGCTGGTATTGATCACATGACTCGAGATCAGGCCAGACACCAGACAAAAGGAGGCCGCCCTTGTTGACGGATCGCGCAGCCGCGCTCTTGGACACCCTGGAACATCAGGCACAGTGGAGCCTGGATGAGATAACCCGTTTGCGTCGCCGCCTTGCGGAGCTCGAAGCGGAAAACGTCCAGTTGCGCGATACCTTGCAGCAACGTGAAACCACCCTTGCCCAGGCGGCGGTGCCGCGCAGCGCCGCCGAGCGGGGTTATCCGTTGCCAAGGCGGTCCATGCCGGAACAAAGAGCGGAAACGAGAGCGTCGCAAGGAGCGGAAACAACAAGAGCGGAATTGGCAGCGAAATCGATAGCACAGAAGCAAGCGCCGCAAAGCGAATCTCAGGCGCCGCTGCCAGAGTCCGCAACGCAAGCCTCCCCAGCCTTTTCCGATGGCGAAACGCCAGTACGCCCAACGGCAACGGCTCTCCCCGATGATCAGCCATCAGCCTCTGGCGATGAGTGGCCGTCGCCTCAAGCGCTACTCGATGAATGGTACCGCCGCTATACCGATACCTTCTTCAAGGGCCATACCCGCCCGCTCAAGGTCGGCGTACACGAGGATCTGATGCAGCGCGAGCCCTGGCCGGACAAGCTGGTGCGTCGAGCCCTGGCATGCTATGTGCATTTGCCGCGCTATCTCAAGGCGGTACGTATCGGCGCCGAACGGGTCGATCTGGAAGGGCAGCCCGCGGGGCTGGTGACCGAAGGCGAGGCGCGTCACGCGCGCAAGCAGCTCGAATCCTTGCAGGCCCAGCAACGCGAGCGCGATGCGGCCAACAAGCGCAATCCGGAAACCCGCAAGAACGCCCGCCTGGATAACAAGCTGAGCGAGCTGCTGGCCAAGCACAGTCGGCACTGACGCCAGCAGTCTGCGAAAAGATCACGACCCAGCCCTGCTGAGCAAGAGTCATCAAGGCCGGGTCGTTTGGTTTTCAAGGCTGCCGCAACCCGCTCTCAACGCGAAGAACGCAAATAGAGCGGCGACAAGGCATCGCTCTTTTGATCTAAGTCATCTTTCTGCACGATACGGGCTTGAAACTTCTTGCCAGCCTGCCATCATGAACACTGTTCGCGCTAAACTCATCCAAGCACATGCCGATGATGAAGTGCGATGGAAAGCCCCGAATGTAGGCTGCTGGCGGCATTCGGATCAGGGGAGATGGCGGCGTATGGGTGAGCCAGGAAGAATTTTAGCAAAAAGATTAAAAACACTGTTTTTTTCTTGTTGCGTTCCTGAAAGACCCAGTATAAGGTTCTCCCTGCGAGCATTGGATAATAACAAGGCTTGACTAAGGCAACCTCTTCGAACACAGCGAGGCGCCTGGCAAGCTGGCTGCATAAGCAGATAACGATCGAACAGTAAGCAAGTTAAGGAACTAATACGATGAAAAAGACGCTCTTAGCAACTGCCATTGCCGGCGCCATCGGTGCCTCCACTGCTGCACAGGCCGCGACTATCTATAATCAGGACGGCACACAGCTCGACCTGTACGGCAATCTGCAGATCGCCTATGCCAGTCAAAATGATGATGAAGGTGAACGTCGGGATGAAATCCTGGATAACGGTTCTACCTTCGGTGTTACCGGTCAGCACGTCATCAACCCGGGCCTGACCGGATACTTCAAGGCGGAGTGGGAATTCAACGCCGATGAAGCCAAGGGAAGCAATCAGGAAGACGGCATTTCCCGCGGCGACCAAGCCTACATGGGCCTAAAGGGTAATTTTGGTGATACCCGCCTGGGTTCCTGGGACCGCCTGATGGACGACTGGATCCAGGATCCGGTGACCAACAACGAATACTTCGATCTCTCCGATGGTCCGATTGCCGGAGATGATGGTGCCAACACCCAGAACTCGGCCAACGATAACGAAGGCGACAAGCTTCAGTACATGTCTCCGTCTTTCGGTGGTCTGCAGTTCGCTGTCGGTACCCAGTACAAGGGTGATGGCGAAGCCGAGAACGTTACCGATTCCGGTAACGCCTCCTTCTTCGGTGGTCTGAAGTATACCGCGGGCGCTTTCTCCGTGGCCGGTGTCTACGACAACCTTGACAACCTCGAGGGTGATGTCACTGGCGATGAATTTCTTGCTCAGTTTGATGAAGATGGCAATGTCATTAATCCAGGCGGCGAATTTGATGCCGGTGAGCAGTACGGTGTGACTTTCCAGTACACCATCGACGCTCTGCGTATGGCGCTCAAGTACGAGCGTTATGAGTCTGGCGACGAAACCTATATTGAATCTGAAAACCGCTATGGTATCGGTGCTCGCTATGGTTACGGCATGGGCGACATCTACGGTGCCTACCAGTATGTCGACGTGGGCGGCTCCGACTTCGGTGATACTGTGGGCGACCTGACCAGCGATGGTGATCTGCCGACCGATACCAACGAAGCTCGCGACAGCGAGTCTCGTAACGAGATCGTACTGGGTGCCACCTACAACATCTCCTCTGCCATGTACACCTTCATCGAAGGTGCCTGGTATGATGACCAGAATGATCGTAAAGACGGCGTAGCAGTGGGTGCGGTCTACGCCTTCTAAGTGACGCAATACCCGATCACAGCTTTGTGATAACGAAGCCGGCCTCAGGGCCGGCTTTTTCGTGGGCGATAGATATGGCATAAGCAAGAAATTCCAGTACCTATCTGATGGTTGCTCGCGATGCGTTACTTGAATTATAGCTATAAGCTAAATATATTTGCGTTTTTTTAGCCAATAGTCATAATTGGTCTATGAAGACGATCACCTACCGCAAGAGTGCCTTGAAAGCCTTGCAACGCATGCCGCGCCAGGAAGCCCGTCGTATCCGTAGTAAGATCGTGGCCTATGCCGAGAACCCGGTGGCCCAGCGCAACAACGTCAAGGCGCTAATGGGTAGCGATTATATCCGGCTGCGGGTCGGTGACTGGCGAGTAATCATGGACGATCAGGGCGATGTACTGGATGTCGTCAAGATTGGCGCTCGAGGCGCTATCTATCGTAAATGAATCAGGAGGGTAGGCATCATGGGAACACCGCAATTCATCCAAACCACCACCGGCGAGCGGATGGTGGTGCTGAGCGAGCGGGATTACACCACGCTGCTCGAGCAGGCTGAGGATTATCGCGATATTCAGGCTGCGGACGCGGTCCGCAACCGGGGTGAGGAAACGTTCCCTGGGAGCGTTCTCGATGCGCTGCTTGATGGTGTGCCCCCGGTGCGGGTATACCGCGAGTTTCGCGGCATGCGTTCGGGTGAGTTGGCAGAAAAGGCGGGCATCAGTCAGGGGTACCTATCGGAAATCGAGGCGGGCAAGAAAACTGGCTCGGTAGCCGTCTTGACTCGCCTCGCCGAGGCGCTGGGTATGGAGTTGAGTGATCTGATCTGAAACTGGCACCTTTCAATCAACTGTTCTTCTGCAGTACGTGCTTGAGCGCCACGGCGTTATTGTGCTTTTCGTCCTTGGCCGCGAATACCAGCGTCACGCGCCCGTTTTTGTGATACTCCCGCAGTTTCTTCATCGCATCCGGACTGTTCTTCAGTTCCTCCTTGTAGCGCCGCTGGAATTCCTCCCATTTATCGGGGTCGTGCCCGAACCATTGGCGCAATTCCTTGCTCGGCGCCAGTGCCTTCAGCCACTCATCGATATCGGCCTCTTCCTTCTTGACCCCTCGGGGCCACATGCCATCCACCAGTATGCGCTTGCCGTCATTGTCGGCAGGGGTGTCGTAGGCACGTTTGAGGCGAATGTCTCCTTGGCTCATGGCGTCCTCCCATTCGAATGTATCGCATCAGAATAGACGTCTTTTCGGCGCTTGGTAAATGTTGATCCGGGTTAATGTAGGCAGACGAAGAAATAATGGAACGTTCAGGCGACAGGTCAATCATGCATACCCAGGTTCAGGCGCTCTCGGAGAACGCGGAGTGAAATGGCGGAAATCGCTGAGGCTTAAAGCAATCGGCTTTCTGACGTTTGGCATCAGGTCGATGCATAAACGGCTGCTGCTCATGCTGGCGTTCGGCTGGCTCGTGGTGGTGGCCGTTATTTTGACGTCTACCTGGCATTCGGGGCAGGCATTGATTCGCGAAGTGGCCAATGAACATCTCGAATACGAAGCGCGCATGATCGCGGGAGAAATCGATCAGGAGGTGCAGCTACGCTTCGATGCATTACAGCGGCTGGCGTCCCAACTGGGTGTTCCTGGATCACGTGCATCCATGGCGCTGTCCAGCGAATTGAAACGTAACGATGCCTTGCTGTCACTCTTCGATGGCCTGGTGGTGATCAGCAGTGAGGGGAGAGTGCTCGCCGATTGGCCCAAGGTAGATGGCCGCGAGGGATTGAGCGTCCTTGAATCCGAATATTTCCAATTCCAGCGTCATGTTGCTCGTCCCTATGTCAGTGAGCCCTTTCAGGGGCGAGCCAGTAAGACGCCGCTCATTCTCTTCAGTGTTCCCCTGCTTGACGACAACGGTCGGTTCGCGGGTGTTATCAGCGGTGTTGCCAATGTGCTGAATGGCAGCTTTTTCGACAAGTTGCGTCGCATCCGCATAGGGAAGCAGGGTTATGCGGCCATCATGACCGCGTCGGGCAAGGTACTGGTACACCCGGATCAGGACCTGATCATGCAGCCTGTGCCCGTTTTCCATCAGAATCCATGGCTCGATCTGGCGCTATCCGGTTGGCAAGGCTTGGCAAGTGCGCCTTTGCTCACGGGCCAACAGGCGCTTCAAGCCTATCGGCAGATTTGGTCGGCGAACTGGATCGTCGGCATCATGTTGCCTCAGACCCAGGCGTTCCAGCCCTTGCAATGGTTTGTACGTAATCTATGGGTAGTGGGAACCTTGACCGGCGCGGTGACGCTGGTGCTGCTTTGGTGGTTGCTGAGGCTGGCACTCATTCCCTTGCAACGTCTCGAGCGGCAGATTGCCTCAGTGGGGCAAGGGCGTTATGAGCGAATCAAGCTCGATACCCACGCCATCGAAATAAGGCGCGTCGCGGATACCTTCAACCAGGTGTTGGAAAAGCAGCGCCGAGCCGAGTCCACGATGCTCGATCGCCAGGCATTTCTGGACGCGGTGCTGCGTTCGTCACCGGTGGGCATGTTTGTCTATGGCCTGGAAGGGGGGCTGCGCTACGCCAATCCTGCCTTGTGTCGGATGACAGGTTACGATTTCAAGGTGTTGCAGCAGCAAGGTTACACGGCGTACGTCCATGCGGATGATCAGCAGGATGTCAGTGACCACTGGCAACATACCCTGGCCACCGGGCGCGATTTCCAGCGCCAATATCGTTATATCAAGGCGTCCGGAGAAACGATCTGGGTCGAGTCGCATATTTCCCTGGTACGTCTGCGTGACAAGCGCCCCCTAGGCTACGTCGGCACGTTCAAGGACATCACCCATACTCGCGAGATGGAAGCGCTACAGCGATGGGAGGCGGAGCACGATCCATTGACGGGGCTGCTCAATCGTCGCGGTTTCGAGCGTCGCTTGGAAGAGTCGCTCATCGACCGTCTCAAGAAAGGCACGCCCTCTGCCCTGATTCTATTCGATCTGGATCATTTCAAGCCCATCAATGATGAAGGCGGACATGCGCTGGGCGACGCGATGCTCAAGCACATCGCCGCCTTGATCGTCAGCAAGGTTCGCAAGAGCGACGCTGTGTCCCGCTACGGTGGGGATGAGTTTGCGCTGTTGCTGCCGGGTTGCGATCTCGATCATGCCAGGAAGATGGCTGAGACCCTTCGCGAATCTGTCGAGGCGCTGAGCATCGAGCATGACAAAAAACGTTACAAGGTGACGCTGAGTATAGGGGTTACAGTTCTTCGCGAAGGGGACGATCAAATCAATATCCCGATGCAGCGCGCCGACCAGGCAAGCTACCAAGCCAAGGCACGAGGGAGAAACGCCATCATGGCCGATGAGAATATGTAATCTTTTCAGAATTTATTAAATTCAATTAAATCATATACTTAAAAATAAAATATAAGGAATGGGCACGCCATCCTCTAAAGTAATGCTGCTTTTTTAACCCAGAGCAGCGAAAAAAGAACTAAAAAATTACTTTAGAATTTTTAGCAGAGCAATTCCCGCAGAATGGCCCGGCTAGCGCTTTGTTACATTTAGTTACTGAGTAAAATAATATTTCAATTCGTCTCTTTCTGTTCCATCATTACCTCGTGTTTCGCAGATGACATGAGTAGACGATATGGCTAAGCGCAGTTTTAAAATTATTCCTACTACGGCCGGTAATGGTCATAAACTCAGAAAGCCGGATTATTGGGTGCTGCAGGAAACTACCGGGGGGAAAGTGCGAGAGATTCATCGTTTTCAAAATTATTTTGACGCACTTCAAGCCAATCGCGAAATGTGCGGTCAAATGATGGGTTGAGTTAAATAATTATACTTTCAGTTTAATATGTTTGAGTTCATCGTTTAACTGAGTGTTTGTTTACGTTGTCTTTGGTTATCATGTTTTATTGGTAGGTGTAAGAGTCACTAGCGTTTGATCGTTTTCGGCACGTTGGCCAACCGGCTAACGTGCCGCTTCTTTTGTCTCAATAAATATACAAAAGCAAGGCGGGGCAACAGAAAAACCCCGGTAGAAGGCTACCGGGGAGGTGATCGTCACATAGTCATGCTTATTTCTTGAGTTTTGATTCGAGTTCTTCGTAGCGTTCTTGAATCTGGATTAGCTCGAACTTTAAATCGAGGAGGCTATATTGGACGCGTGAGTTTGCAACTTTCATTCGGAGCGTTGCTTCCCTGAGCTTTCTATTGGCTTCTCGCAGGCGATAAACGGGATCGTCCTTGGCCTCTTTGAATGAGAGCATGAGATCGGCGAAGGATGTGTTGGCAGGAAATGAACCTGGTTCCATAAGAGAGCTCGCGCTGTTGTTAATATGTAACTTTATTTTAATGGCGTTCCAGATTTTTTGCGGCATGAAAAATTCCCGCAGCACTATTTAAAATAACTGGCGTTCTTTTCTCTTTTTGGACTAATTTAATGAGTAGCTGATATCACGTTTCTGATGTTCTACCGCCCCAACGTATTAATTGGCTTGGGGGCATGACAAGACAAGGACAATTCCGATGAACTTTCATGAGCCTATCGGCGTGACATTGCCGTATCGCATCGGTAAGCAAAAGGCCTCTCGAGGTTGCGGCCTGCCCTTTATTCTGGCGAGTCTCGTGCTGATGTCACCCGCCGTGCTGGGCTCGGACTATCGTCATGCCGATGAGCCCATTGGCGACGTGGAGGCGGTCTACAGCGGCCAGCTGACACCGGATCTGGCAGTCAGCACCTTCCGAAACATCCATCGCCTGTTTCCATCTCGAATCATCGAGGCTGGCGAGACACCCAGGCCGCTGCCTGCCTCTTCACAATCGATCGACGGGCTGTCGGTCGAGGCGGGCGGCGAGAGCTACGATATCTACGACTATCTCGCGCTCAATAGTATCGCGGGGCTGATAGTGTTGAAGGACGGCGAAGTCGTATACGAGACCTATCAGCGAGGCAACCACAAGGATACCCGCTGGATGTCCATGTCGGTGGCCAAATCGATCTCATCCACCCTGGCGGGCATGGCGATTCAAGACGGCTTGATCGAGGGCCTGGACGCCCAGGTCGTGGACTACGTGCCCGAGCTTGAAGGCACTGCCTACGAGGGCGTCACCCTGAGAAACATTCTCATGATGTCCTCTGGGGTCGCCTGGAACGAGACCTACACGGACGTCAATTCTGATCGTCGAGATCTTCTGCGGGCACAGATCGCTCAAAAACCAGGTGGCGCCATGGAGGTCATGGCCGGGCTGTCACGCGCTGCGGAGCCGGGAGCCGTGAACAACTACAGCACCGGAGAAACGCAGATTCTGGCAGCAATACTCGATGGTGCCCTCGATCAGCCCCTGGCGGAGTATCTGTCGGAAAAACTTTGGCAACCCTACGGCATGGAAAGCGATGCGACCTGGTGGCTGGCGTCCCCCGGTGGAGTGGAAATAGGCGGCAGCGGAATAGGGGCAACGCTGCGCGACTATGCCAGGTTCGGTCAATTCATTCTGGAAGACGGAATGATCGACGGGTCTCGCGTGCTACCCGAAGGCTGGGTCGAGGAGGCGACCACACCCAAGACCTTGGCAGGTGGCGAGGCCTTGGATTACGGCTATATGTGGTGGACCGGCTGGACACCCGACTCCAAGCGCGATGGGGCGTTTGCCGCCGTGGGTATTCAGGGGCAGTACGTTTACGTGAACCCCACCGAGAATGTCGTGATTGCCCAGAACGCGGCGGAACCGAAGCCCTTGGGCAAACACGTGGTCGATCCCATGGTGTTTTTCGACGCGGTGGTGGAGCACCTGGAATAGCCGCAAGTCATAAAGCCATCACATGAGCGTTCAGTACTCGGCGCCGTTTATTTTCAAACGACGTGTCGATAAGCATCCGTTCCGGTGACGTCAACGTCGAATGATGCGGGCGGATCGGTTGCATACTGTTGAATCGTCAATTGTCAAAACCTTCCCTTTCCCGGCACGCCTTTCCCGAGCTGCTACTTTTACTAGACAACCCCTGCTTGCTGTGAAACCGCACAACTATTCAAAAAGGCGGTGTGCAATGCCGAAAGCCATCCTCCTTTATATCCAGGCGATCGATGCGATGAATCGCTTCATCGGGCGGATAGCGATGTATCTGATCTTTGCGCTGATCGGGATTCTGCTCTGGTCATCGGCTTCCAAGGTGTTCATGACCCCGTCTCTATGGACGCTGGAAACCGCGCAATTCGTCATGGTGGCCTATTTCGTACTGGGCGGGCCTTATTCGATCCAGCTAGAGTCGAACGTGCGAATGGATCTCTTCTACGGTGACTGGTCGCCAACAACCAAGGCATGGGTCGATGCCTTCACCGTGTTCTTTCTTGTCTACTATCTTGGCGTGCTGCTTTACGGTGGGCTGGTGTCGATGGCCTATTCGCTCGGCTACTTCGGCAGTGAGCCATTCGATTTTTTCCTCGATCTTGGGTGGACATTTCTCACCCAGGGCCCGACGGCGGCCGGTGAGCAACTCGGATTCATGGAACGCAGTCCCACCGCCTGGCGGCCCGTGTTATGGCCGATCAAGGCGGTGCTTTGCGCAGGGGTGTTCCTGATGATCCTTCAAGCCCTCGCCGAGTTCTTCAGGGATATCGGTCGCCTGCGTGGGGAGACCGCCTGATGCCCTACGAGATGATCGCCATCCTGATGTTCAGCTCGATGATGCTGTTGCTGTTGACCGGCCAGCGCGTGTTCGGCGCGATCGGCTTCGTCGCGGCACTGGCGGGTGTTTTGCTCTGGGGCACCGGAGGCGTGGACATTCCGTTCTCCTCCGCGATGAAGCTGATGAAATGGTATCCGCTGCTCACCCTGCCGATGTTTGTCTTCATGGGCTATGTGCTGTCTGAAAGCCGTATCGCGGATGATCTCTACAAGATGTTTCATGTCTGGATGGGCCCGGTGAAAGGAGGGCTTGCCATCGGCACGATCGGGCTGATGGTGTTGATCTCGGCCATGAACGGCTTATCGGTGGCCGGAATGGCGATCGGTGCCACCATCGCCTTGCCCGAACTACTGCGGCGCGGCTATGACAAGATCATGGTGACCGGCGTGATCCAGGCGGGCTCGAGTCTCGGGATTCTAGTGCCGCCCTCGGTGGTGCTGGTGCTTTACGCGATGATCGCGCGTCAGCCCGTGGGCCAGCTGTGGCTTGCCGGGGTGTTGCCGGGGCTGATGATGGCGACGCTGTTCATCATCTACATCTATGTGCGCTGCCGGGTACAGCCCGAACTTGGCCCCGCCCTGCCCGCCGAGGAACGCGATGTCTCGCTGTCCGAAAAGCTGCGGCTGCTGAGGGCGGGGGTGCTGCCGCTGGTGATCTTTGCGGTGATGATGGTGCCCTTCGTGAAAGGCTGGACCTCGCTGGTGGAGAGTTCAGCCATCGGCGCGACGGCGGCGTTCCTGGCCGCCGTTCTCAAGAGGCGGATGACACGCCAGGTGTTTGAAACCTCGGTGCGTCAGACGCTGGCGATTTCCTGCATGTTCATGTGGATCATCCTGGCGGCCCTGGCTTTTGGCGCGATCTTCGACGGGCTGGGGGCGGTCAAGACGATCGAGGATCTGTTCACCCAGCGCTTGGGTCTCTCGCCCTGGATGATCCTGATCCTGATGCAGCTCAGCTTTATCGTGATGGGCACTTTCCTGGATGACACCGCCATGCTGGTGATCGTGGCGCCGCTTTACGTGCCGCTGGTGGATGCGCTGGGGTTCGATCTGATCTGGTACGGCATCCTCTATACCATCACGACGCAAATCGCCTACATGACGCCCCCATTCGGCTACAACCTGTTTTTGATGCGCGCCATGGCCCCGCCCGAGATCGGCCTGCGCGATATCTACTGGTCGATCATCCCTTTCGTGTTCGTGATGCTGGTCGCTCTCAGCCTGGTGATGATCTTTCCGCAGATCGCTCTGTGGCTGCCCAACTATATTTATGGAAAGTAACAATTTATGGGAAGTAACAACAGGAGTTCACGCAAACAACAAGCGTTTGTCTATTTACACCAGGAGAAAGAAAAATGACAACAAGACGCAAGTTTCTGATATCCGCCGCCACCGGAGCGGCCATGGCGCCGCTGGCCGGCAGTGTCATCGCTCAGTCATCCTCTCAACCCACGATAAAGTGGCGCATGCAGACCTACGCCGGCGCCGCCTTGGCGGAGCATGTCGCCAAGCCTGCCATCGACCTGTTCAACAAGATCGCGGGCGACCGCATGCAGATCGAGCTCTTCTATGCCGATCAACTGGTCCCGACCGGCGAACTGTTCCGTGCCATGCAGCGCGGCACCATCGACGCGGTGCAATCGGATGACGATTCCATGGCGTCTCCCACCCAGGTGACGGTGTTCGGCGGCTATTTCCCGTTCGGGTTGCGCTATAGCCTCGATGTGCCGGTGCTGTTCAACCGCTACGGGCTGAAAGAAATCTGGGAGGAAGAGTATGCCAAGGTCGGCGTCAAGCATGTCAGTGCCGGCGCCTGGGACCCGTGCCATTTCGCCACCAAGGAGCCAATCCGCAGCCTGAAGGATCTGGAAGGCAAGCGTATCTTTACCTTCCCCACCGCAGGGCGGTTTCTGTCGCAATTCGGTGTCGTGCCGGTGACCCTGCCTTGGGAAGATATCGAGGTTGCCGTGCAGACCGGCGAACTGGACGGCATCGCCTGGTCGGGCATCACCGAGGACTACACGGTGGGCTGGGCGGACGTGACCAACTACTTCCTGACCAACAACATCTCCGGGGCCTGGATCGGTCATTTCTTCGTCAACATGGAGCGTTGGGAGGAGCTGCCCGAAGACCTCAAGCTGCTGTTCGAGGTGTGCTGCGAGCAGTCGCATTACTATCGCCAGTACTGGTATTGGGGCGGCGAAGCGGCGCTTCGCGTCAATGGCGACAAGCTGGAGCTCACCTCGATCCCCGATGAGGAATGGGAACAGGTCGAAAACGCCGCCGAGAAATTCTGGGATGAAATTGCGGCGCAGTCCGAGGTCAAGGCCAGGGTCGTCAAGATATTCAAGCAGTACAACGCGGATATGCGTAAAGCCGGCCGGCCTTACCGCTATACCGATGCCTGATCCTACCCATAAGGATAACCGGAGATGACCAGCGCGCTGACGTTCGACACCCTCAAGGCTCAGGTCGAGAACGGTAAGGTTGATACGGTGCTTGTGTGTTTTGTCGACATGCAGGGCCGTTTGATGGGCAAGCGGCTCCATGCGCGCCATTTCGTGGAGGCGGGGTGGGAGGAGACGCATTGCTGCAACTATCTGTTGGCCACCGATCTCGAGATGGATACACCTGACGGCTTTGCCAGTACCTCCTGGCAGACCGGGTATGGCGATTACGTGATGAAGTCGGATCTCGACACGCTGCGTCCGGTGCCATGGCTCGAGGGCACGGCGATGGTGCTGTGCGACGTGCTGGATCATCACACCCACGAACCGGTGCCTCATTCACCCCGTGCCATGCTCAAGCGCCAGCTAGTGCGGCTGGAAGCGATGGGGTTCGACGCCATCATGGCGACCGAGCTGGAATTTTTCCTGTTCGAGAAGAGCGTCGATGAGATTCGCAGGAGCGGTTTCCGCGACCTGGCCCCGATCAGCGGCTATAACGAGGATTACCACATCTTCCAGACCACCAAGGAAGAGCACGTGATGCGCCCCTTGCGCAATCATCTTTACGCGGCGGGTATCCCGGTAGAGGGCACCAAGGGCGAGGCCGAGGCCGGGCAGGAAGAGCTGAACATCCGCTATGCGCCCGCGCTGGACACGGCGGATTATCACACCATCGCCAAGCATGCGATCAAGGAAATCGCCTGGCAGCAGGGGCATGCGGCAACTTTCCTGCCCAAATGGCATCATGACCGGGTGGGCAGTTCCAGTCACGTGCATCAATCGCTGTGGCGCGAGGGCACCTCTGCCTTCTTCGATGAAAGCGACGAACTGGGCATGTCTGGACTGATGAAGCACTACCTGGCGGGGCTGCTGACATACGCGCCGGATTACACCTATTTCCTGGCACCCTACATCAACAGCTACAAGCGCTTCCAGAAGGGCACCTTTGCGCCCACCCGCACGATCTGGTCGGTGGACAACCGCACCGCCGGCTTTCGCCTGTGCGCCGAGGGAACGCAAGCGGTGCGCATCGAATGTCGTATCGGCGGCTCGGACCTGAACCCTTATCTGGCGATGGCCGCGCAACTGGCCGCCGGACTCAAGGGGATCGAGGATCGGCTGGCGCTGGATCCGCCCGCCGAAGGCGATACCTATGAGGGCACTAGCGGCTTGATCCCGCAGAATTTGCGCGATGCGCATGCGGCGCTGAAAGGATCAAACATGCTGCGTGCGGCGATGGGGGATGACGTGATCGATCATTATGTTCGCGCCGCCGAGGTGGAACTGGAAGATTTCGACCGGGTAGTGACCGATTACGAGATCGCACGCGGCTTCGAACGGGCATGACGAAGGGAGAGGATCATGGCTCATATTCTCAAATGCATCTCGCCGATCGACGGCTCGGTATTCGCCGAACGTGAAGCGCTATCATACAACGCCGCTACGCAGGCCGCCGAGCGAGCGCAGGCGGCCCAGGCGGAGTGGGCTACCCGCCCCTTGCAGGAGCGCATCGATCTGGTGATGGCCGGCGTTGCCGCCGTGGGTGCGATGAATGACGACATCGTGCCGGAACTGGCGCACATGATGGGTCGCCCGATACGTCATGGCGGCGAATTCGGCGGGTTCGAGGAGCGTGCCAGCCACATGGCGACAATCGCGCAGGAAGCCCTGGCGGATATCGCGGTAGGCGAGGACGCGACGTTCAAGCGCTATATCAAGCGCATCCCGCATGGCGTGGTGCTGGTGGTAGCGCCCTGGAATTATCCCTACATGACGGCGATCAACACCGTCGCACCGGCGCTCATCGCGGGCAACACGGTGCTGTTGAAACACGCGACTCAGACCCTGCTGGTGGGGGAGCGGATGGCGCACGCCTTTCATTCCGCCGGTGTGCCCGAGGAGGTTTTCCAGAACGTCTTTCTCGATCACGACACCACCTCGAGGCTGATCGCGGCGCGGGCGTTCGATTTCGTGAATTTCACCGGCTCCGTCAATGGCGGGCGCGAGATGGAGCGGGCGGCGGCAGGCACGTTCATCGGATTGGGGCTGGAGCTGGGCGGCAAGGATCCCGGCTATGTCATGGACGATGCGGATCTCGAGGCGGCGGTCGACACCCTGATCGGTGCGGCGATGTTCAACTCGGGGCAGTGCTGCTGCGGAATCGAACGCATCTATGTGCAGGAGAGCCTGTTCGACGCCTTCGTCGACAAGGCGGTGGCAATCACCGAGGCCTACAAGCTTGGTAACCCCCTGGAGCCCGAGACGGATATTGGCCCCATGGCGCATATCCGCTTCGCCGAGGAAGTACGCGCCCAGATCGACGAGGCCGTGGCCGCCGGCGCCAAGGCGCATGTCGCACCCAAGCCCGAGGATGACGGCGGTGCCTATCTGACCCCGCAGATCCTGACTGATGTGACCCACGACATGCGGGTGATGCGCGACGAGAGCTTCGGCCCGGTGGTGGGCATCATGAAGGTATCCGGCGACGAGGAGGCGATCGAGCTGATGAACGACAGCCCCTTCGGCCTGACCGCCAGCCTGTGGACCGCCGATATCGCCCGGGCGCAGCAGGTGGGTGATTGTATCGAGACCGGTACGGTGTTCATGAACCGCGCCGATTATCTCGATCCGGGCCTGTGCTGGACCGGCTGCAAGGAGACCGGTCGCGGGGGTGGGCTGTCGGTGATCGGCTATCATAATCTGACACGCCCCAAATCCTATCATCTGAAGAAGGTGACGACATGACGCTGACTGGAAACTGGTCCTATCCCACCGCGATCCGGTTCGGCGCCGGCCGGATCAAGGAACTGCCCGACGCCTGTATCCAGGCGGGCATCAAGCGTCCCTTGCTGGTGACGGACCGAGGGCTGGCGGAACTGCCGATCACCCGGGCGACGCTGGACGTCATGGACGGCGCCGGGCTTGGCCGCGGCCTGTTTGCCGAGGTCGATCCCAACCCGACGGAAAGGAACCTGGCGGCAGGAGTCGAAGCCTACAAGGCGGGCGGCCATGACGGCGTGATCGCCTTCGGCGGCGGCTCGGGGCTGGACCTGGGCAAGCTGGTGGCCTTCATGGCCGGTCAGACACGCCCGGTGTGGGATTTCGAGGATATCGGCGACTGGTGGACGCGCGCCAATGCCGATGCTATCGCGCCCATCGTGGCGGTACCCACCACCGCCGGCACCGGGGCGGAAGTAGGGCGTGCCAGCGTCGTCACCAATCCTGACACCCATGTGAAGAAGATCATCTTCCATCCCAGGATTCTGCCCTCGGTGGTAATCTGCGATCCCGAACTGACGGTGGGCATGCCGAGTCCGATCACCGCCGGCACCGGGCTGGACGCCTTTGCCCATTGTGTCGAGGCGTTTTCCAGTCCGCATTACCACCCGATGAGCCAGGGCATCGCCCTGGAAGGCATGCGGCTGGTCAAAGACTATCTGCCCCGCGCCTATGCCGACGGCAGCGATATCGAGGCGCGGGGCCAGATGATGAGTGCGGCGATGATGGGCGCCACCGCCTTCCAGAAGGGACTGGGTGCGATCCACGCCATGAGTCATCCGATCGGCGCGGTATTCAACACCCATCACGGCACCACCAATGCCGTCTGCATGCCGGCGGTGCTGGCCTTCAACGCCGACAGCATTCGCGGCCGGTTCGACAGGGTGGCCGCCTATCTGGACATCGATGGCGGTTTCGAGGGTTTCACGAGTTTCGTGCAGGCGTTCAACGACCAAATGGGCATTCCGCGCAAACTCTCGGACCTGGGGGCCACCCCGGATCGCATCGACGAGCTGGCGGAAATGGCCATTCAGGACCCAAGCTGCGGTGGAAACCCGGTGGAATTGACCGTCGAGAACCTCAAGGGGCTGTTCCGAAGCTGCATGTGACGGGTTGCCCCGTACATGCTGTAGGGCATTCATGCTATGCGATTACAGGTTCTCTCCGATCTTCATCTGGAACACTTCGACAACGGTCGTGAAATTCCAAAAGTGGCGGCCGATGTGGTGGTGCTCGCTGGCGATATTCACTCCGCGAATCTCGGCCTGGAGTGGGCCGCCGAGTGTTTCACCGAGTTGCCGATCCTCTATGTGCCGGGCAATCACGAATACTATGGTCAACAGATGGCAGGCTTGCGTCGACAGATGCAGACCACCGCGAAGCGTCTGGGGATTCATTTGCTGGACAACGAGGCTTTGGTGCTTGGAGGGGTGCGCTTTCTCGGCACGACCTTATGGAGTGACTTTCAGCTTTATGACGGCCTGCCGGAGCACGATAGTGAGCGGACCCGCGCCAAGGCGCTGGCCTTCATGCCGGATTTCTCGATTATCGAGGAGCCGGCTGGTGCGGTCTTCACGCCGGAGGCCAGCACGGCGCTTCATCGCCAGGCACGGGAATGGCTCGAGTCGGCATTGTCCGAACCCCATGATGGTCCCACCGTGGTGATCAGTCATCATGCGCCGCTGGCCGAATGCATCCCGGCGCAGTACCGGGGAGACGCGCTATCACCGGCCTTTGCCTCGTCGCTCGAGGCGCTGATGGGAAAGATGGAGCTCTGGATTCACGGCCATGTTCACGAGCCGGTGCATCTGAAAGTGGCTGGTACGCGTGTTATCGCCAACCCCGGTGGCTATCCTGAGGAATTCGAACCGGCGCTCTTTCAGCCGGGTCTGGTCGTCGAGCTGTGAAAGGTATTTGTAAGAGACCGGATGATAGATTGAACTACCGCAAATACAATAACGCCGGTGAGGCTTGTAGCCTCACCGGCGTTTTGATCTAGCGCGGGGCGGTTTCGATCAGGATGAGAGTCGATCGTAGCCATTATCCAGGAAGGGGTAGTCCGTGTAGCCTTCTTCCTTGCCGCCGTAGAAGGTGTCCGGATTGGGCTCGTTGAGCGTGGCGCCTAGACGAAAGCGCTCGACGAGATCCGGGTTGGCGATGTAGGACCGACCGATGGCCACGGCGTCGGCGATGCCATCACCGATGATGCGTTCGGCGCGCTGTGCGTCGTAGTGGCCGCAAAAGATCAGGCTACCCTTGAAGCGCTTCCGCAGAGCGCGACGAAAGTCATCCGTCAGTTTGATATCGCCGCCGGCCCAGTCCGGTTCATTGATATGCAGATAGGCGATGCCACGCTTCGAGAGCTGCTCCGCCATGTAGAAGGCCATTTCTTCCGGCTCATCGTCGGTCAGGCCGAAGATCTCGATGAACGGCGACATGCGAATGCCGGTACGTTCCGGACCGAACACTTCCGCCACCGCATCGAGTGCTTCCAACGGAAAACGGGCACGATTTTCCAGAGAGCCGCCGTATTGATCGGTACGCTGATTGCTGCCGGTCGCCATGAACTGGTTGAGCAAGTAGGCGTTGGCGGCATGCAGCTCGACCATGTCGAAGCCGGCGCGCTTGGCGCGGATTGCCGCTTGGCGATAATCTTCAACCACGTCAGCGATCTCGTCGGTTTCCAGCGCCCGGGGCGTGCTGGTGTCGTGTCGACCGGAGCTACCATCCTCGAACTCGACGAAGCATTGAGCGCCTTCTCCCTTGAGGGCGCTGGGGGCTACCGGCGCCTGGCCGTCGGGTTGTACCATTTCGTGGGAAACCCGCCCCACATGCCAGAGTTGCAATGCCATGCGGCCACCCTTGGCGTGAACGGCGTCCACGACGCGCTTCCAGCCGGCTTCCTGCTCATCGGTCCAGATGCCAGGGGTATAGACGTAACCCCGAGCGGTGGGGGAGATGTTGGTCGCCTCGCTGATGACCAAGCCGGCACCGGCGCGCTGTCCGTAATAGGCTTGCTGTAGCTCGCCGGGGACACTATCCGGGGTGCGGGCCCGGGTCAGGGGGGCCATCAGTATGCGATTGGGAAGCGTAAGACTGCCGAAACGAACCGGCGTCAAAAGGGTTTCGTGTGCCATGGAGTGTCCTTGATAAATAGGGGAGTCCAGGCCTGTCCCGACAGGAACAGGCGCGCTAAGCGTTAAAAGATAAGTCGGTTACAGCTTGACCAGCATCTTGCCTTGATTGCCGCCTTCGAAGAGTTTCAGGAAGGCGTCCGGCGTCTTCTCCAGTCCTTCCTCGACGGTTTCCTGATAGTCGATCTCGCCCTTGGCGACCTTGGGGCCGAACTCTTTCAGGAAGTCGGTGTGATAAGCCCAGTGGTCGAAGACGATAAAGCCCTGCATCCGAGCACGACGAATCAGGATCATCGCCAGATTGCTGGGGCCGGCACTCGGGCTCTGGTCGTTGTAGCGCGAGATCATGCCGCATACGGCGATGCGCGCGCCGACCTTGAGGTTGTTCAGCGCTGCTTCCAGACAGTCGCCACCGACGTTTTCATAGTAGACGTCGAAGCCCTCCGGGCAGGCGTTCTTGAGGTCCTCACTCAGCTGCTTGGCGTCCTTGCCTTTATAGCTCACTGCCTTGACGCCCCGGGATTCGAGCCAGTCGAGTTTCTTTTGATCGCCGGCGATACCCACGACGGTGCCACCCTTGGCCTTGGCCAGTTGCACGGCGAGCGAACCCACCGCACCGCTGGCGGCGCTGACCAGCACGTTGTCGCCATCCTTCATTTCAGCGATGACATTGAGTCCCACCCAGGCGGTGGTGCCCGGCATGCCGAGTACGCCCAGATAGGCTTGCTCCGGCACGTCAAACTCAGGGAGTGCTTCGACCTGGTCGCCGGATAGCTGGGCGATATCGCGCCAGCCGCCCATGTGGCGCACCTTGTCACCCTCTTTAAAGCGTGAGTCCCGCGACTCGATGACCTCGCCCACGGCACCACCTTCCAGGGGCCTACCCAACTCGAAGGGCTCGATATAGGTAGTCACCCCATCCATGCGCCCGCGCATGTAGGGGTCCACGGAAAGCCAGGTGTTGCGAATACGTACCTCGCCATCCTGTAGCTCAGGCAGTTCGTGTTCCTCGAATTTGAACAGGTCGCGCTTCGGCATACCTTGGGGATGATCGTGGATAGTAAAATAACGGCTTTTCATAGCTCACTCCTGTGTGCCAAACATTCATCGCCTTGATGCAATGGCTCTAGAGTAGTCAGTTTGGTAATATCACGCCAATGCAAGTTGCTTAAAAGGGATATGCATTACACTGATAACACTGCTATTGAAATGCCGTTAACCATCACCATGGCGATGATTTTATGCACCTTGCCGATCTAGCCCGTCACGACCTCAACGCCTTGATCACCCTGCATGCGCTTCTCGATTCCCGAAGCGTCACCCGGGCCGCAGAGCGGCTCAATCTCAGTCAGCCTGCGGTGTCGCGCACCCTGTCTCGCCTACGTCAGGCCCTGGACGACCCTTTGTTCGTACGAACCCATCGCGGGCTTAGGCCCACGGCGCGAGCAGAAGCGCTGGGCCCCCCGCTGGCAAGGCTACTGGAGGAGTTGGGGGCACTGCTGGCGCCCCCTGAATTCGATCCGGCGAGCACGACCCGCCGCTTTCAACTGGCGACTTCCGATTACGGCATGCACGCCTTTCTCGTACCTCAGTGGCAAACCCTCAAGCATCAGGCGCCGCATCTGCGCCTGGACATTCAAGGTTACAGCGGCAGCATTGAACAGAAACTCGACGAGGGTGGTCCTGAATTAGCGCTTTGCGTACCCGGCGATCGAGTGCCGGCCAGCGTGCACGGTCGCGAAATCGGCAGCGATCATTTCGTTTGCGTGATGCGCGAAAACCACCCGCTGGCGCGCAAGCCGGAAGAGGAGTTTACCCTGGAAGCCTTCCTGGCGGAGGATCATCAGTTGATCAGCATGGGCGGTGACGATCGGGGGGCAGTGGATCTGGCCTTGGCCAAACATGGATTGAAGCGCCGCGTCAGTTTGCGCCAGCCACATTTTCTGGCGAGCTTTTCAGCGACGCAGCACAGTGACCTGTTGCTGTGTGTGCCGGGATGCCTGGCGGCCAGCATACTCGATCATTGGCCACTGGCATTACGACGGCTACCTCTTGAAGTGGCGCCCTTTTCCTACTGGCTGGTCTGGCACGAACGCTATCATGCGGATGCGGGCCATGGCTGGCTGCGTCAAACCTTGTTTGAAGGACTGCAAGCCCGGTATCGAATGCTCAGCCGGCGCTTGCAAACAACGTAGAGAATCGCTTTTCATTCAAGGTTCTTTGCCAAGCCACAGGAAATCGCGTTTATTTGCCTTCAAACGCTTCCGTTATCGGCCTTCCTCGCCAGACGTCAGGGATTTTCAAGCCCAGGATGTAAGCGATGGTTGGGGCAGTGTCATAGATTATGATCGCGGACTGCAATTTTCCTTTTGCCGGAACATTTTTCCCGAAGATGATCCAGGGAATTTCCATTTCCAAAAGCGTTCCCCCACCATGCCCTTTACCTACTCCGCCATGATCTGAGGTAAAGATGATAATGGAATTTTCCATCATTCCATTTTTTGCCAACGTATCGAGGAGCCTTCCTACTAGACCATCGATCATTTCCACGGTCTGGTAATATTCCGGGGTATCATGACCCATCTCATGACCGATGCTGTCCGGCTCATTGAGATGAATGAAAGTAAGCGCGGGCTTCTCTTCGACAATGAATTCGAGCGCCTTTTCCATGGTTTTTTCTTCGCTGTACCCATTGTAATCAAGGTCTACCCAGGGTTCCTCGAACAGATGACCTATTCCCTCCCATGTATAGGAAACGCCCTTTGCGGCCTCGGGTCTTTGTTTCTCTAGCACGCTGAAAATGGTGGGGTAGATCCCCGTTTCACCGACAACACGAGACGGTATCTCAGGCGTTTTGCTGCCCCACTCGGTATAGCCGTGCAGCTCGGGGCCCGATCCCATGAGCATGGAGGCCCAGTTGACGGCGCTGGAAGAAGGCAGGACCGATCGTGCTTTCAGGGAATAGGCCCCTTCCTTCATCATCTTCCTTAAATTCGGGATGTCAGCCTTTGGAACGGCATAGGCCCCAAAGCCATCGGAACCTACTAGAATCACATGCTTGGCTAGCGTTTCCGGTTTTTTGGCCCCTTGTGCCGCGCTGCAGAAGGAAACCAGGCCGATCGTCATCACTGCGATCAGGGCTATATTTCTACATAAACTCACCATTAAAAATAAACTCCATCCATTTTTGGTGGCAGATCCATTAGACCAATTCAATGTAATTGCTGATAAGTCCACTGATTGTACATTGACAGCACCCAGTTGACTCTTATCCCAACATCAGCTCTACAGTTTGGTTCTATCGTAGACCTGAATCCGTGACATCGAAGCCCATGCTTCCCTATCATGCCTATACTGATGGCGCGTCCCGGCCAGGAGCAGATTCATGAATTTCGAACGCGTGGTATTCGGTTTTTTTGTCATCCTTACCTTGAGCCTCAATTACGCGTTCGTTGCGGGTGGCGCCGAGGTGACCGCATATCAAAATGTCTGGATTCTCACGTTCGCCATTATCGTCAACCTGGTCGCGATCGGCCTGAAACTGGGGGATCGCTCTCAGATCGGAGCATTGCTACTGGCCTCCGGTCTGGTGGCCGGCCTTCTGCTGATCACGGCGCGCGTCGTCTGGATCGTCGCCGAACCCGAGGGCGGGGGCGGTCCGGGACCTGGAGAGATGACCGATATCGTTTCGATTGCAAGGGGCGCGCTGATCGCGAATATCGTCGCGACGGTGATCCTGGTCGGCGATACGCTGCTCTCGCGGCGCTAGGCTTTGAGTGAAAGCTGGCTACGCTCGCCGACTTTTCATACGGAGCCTTGCACGGCGCGGGTCGGTTCAGCGTGGCAGCCGTGATCTACCAAGGGCAGAGGGAGGGTTAAACGCGTGACGTCCACCTCCGATCTCGACCGTGTGGGAATGATCGTCCTGCGCTATATGCGCCGGCCGCTGTTCGCGCTGTTGTTCGTGTATTCGGTGGGCATCATGGGCATGGCCCTGATGCCAGGCCGGGTCGTCGATGGTGAGACGACGCACATGAATCTTTTTCACGCCTTTTATTTCTTCACCTACACGGCGACCACGACTGGTTTCGGGGAATTGCCGAACGGTTTCAGCGACGAGCAGCGCCTGTGGACGGTCTTTTGCCTCTATACCGGCGTCATTGCGTGGTTCTATGCAATTGGTTCCCTAATTGGCCTGGTTCAGAATCCCCACTTCAACCGGGCCATGGATAGCTTCCGGTTTGCCCGCAGGGTCGAACGTAACCAGGAACCTTTCATCATCCTCTGCGGTTTCGGTGATGCCGGCAGTCTGCTTGCTCGGGGCCTGAGCGACCACCGCATGCGTGCGGTGATACTCGATTCCAACCCGGAGCGCATCAAGGCATTGGGCGTGCGTGATTATACCGTCGCGATGCCGGGACTTTGCGCGGACGCCAGTGCGCCGAAACACCTCCTGGCCGCAGGTGTAGAACACCCTGCCTGCGGGGCCCTGGTCACGTTGACGAACGATGACGATACCAATCTCAAGATCGCGGTGATGGCACGGCATCTGAACCCTCGGCTCCAGGTCATCTGTCGTTCGACCTCGGCCCGCCATGAGGCCAATCTGCAGGCGCTGGACAATGTAACGGTCGTCGACCCGTTCGAGATCTTTGCTCAACTCCTCTACTGGGCGATCGCACGCTCCGAACTACACAACCTCAATGCATGGTTCGTGGGGGCGCGTGGCGTCAAACTCGGGGCACCGGTACAGGTTCCGCAGGGCGATTGGATTCTGTGCGGGTACGGACGGATGGGGCACAGGATCCACCGCTGTCTCCAGGTCCATGGCGTTGGCGTTCGTATTATCGATCCGGACGTTGATACCGAAGTGACCGGAGAATGTACGGTCCTGGTCCAGGCGCACGCCGATCATTCGGCCCTGGATGCGGCGGGGATTGACGACGCGGCCGGGGTCATCACCGCAATGAACCGCGATTCCGACAATCTCAATACATTGTTGTCGGTGACGGCGCTCAACCCGAATGCGTTCCGCATCGTGCGCCAGAACAGTCATGAGAATCAGGTCGCGTTCGATGCCGCGCAGGCTGATCTGGTCCTTCAGCACAGCCTGACAACGGCGCGCAGGATACTGAAGCTGCTGATCTCGCCTCTCATCCAGGAACTGATCGACTGGCTTGCGGAACGTGAACCGGCTCAGACGGAAGAACTGGTGGCGCGTCTGCAGGCGGTGGTGGGCACGGAACCCCCACACCTGTGGCCGGTCCGGCTGGTCCCGGACGAGGCGCCTGCGGTGACGAAATATCTGGATGCGGGAGGGACGATGGCGTTGGGTGTGCTGTGCCGCAATGCGTGTTCGTTCCCGGAAGGGCTTCCGTGCGAAGCGCTCGCCGCTCGCCGGGCAGGGCAGTCGATCATGTTGCCGGATAAGGATTTTTCACTTGGGATCGGTGACGAAGTCCTCTTTTGCGGTATCCATTGGGCGGAGCCGATGCTGCAGGCGACACTCCATAACCCCTACACGCTTCAGTATGTCGTGACAGGGGTCGATGAGCCGCGCGGGTACGTGTTCGCATGGCTTGAAGATAGGCTAGGGCGGCGTCGCAGCGATCATGACTCGAGCGGTCGTCGGCGCCGGCAATGAAATCATCGAGGGCTTAGTGGTGTAAGGCACTGATTTAAATGGCGCCCCCATCAGGATTCGAACCTGAGACCTTCCCCTTAGGAGGGGGACGCTCTATCCAGCTGAGCTATGGGGGCGTGCTTGGTAGCGGGCTGCATTATAAGCGTCCCGCAACATGAGATAAACCCGGACGCTGGTAAGTGCTTGAGAATTCATGGGGCAGGTTGGAGTCCAGCAGAGTGGGCGCTAGACTGGCCCACTTCACGGATAGGGGGCTCCTTGGCGACCCACGATCGTATCTTCGACGGCCTGGCCGATAAGTTTGCTGCAAGTCTATACGGTGCGCCTCGGGGAGAGTTGCGTCTGGCGCTGTTGGATCATCTATTGCCGCTCACCTTGCCGCTTGAAGGCCAGCCGGCTTTGGACATCGGTGGTGGTCTGGGACAGATGAGCGCCTGGTTGGCGCGCCGGGGCCACGCTGTCACGCTGGCCGAGCCTTCCCAAGAGATGCTGGGTCGAGCACGCGAGGCTCTGCCCGATTTCTCTATAGAGTTCCTGCCAATATCGTTGCAAGCCTTGCCTGATAACGCCCCTGGCCCCTGGCCCCTGATCGTCTGTCATGCGGTGCTGGAATGGCTGGCGGACCCTCGGGAGGCGATTGGTATCATTAATGAGTTGCTTGCGCCGGGTGGCTATCTCTCGCTGATGGTCTTCAATCGCGATGCCTTGCGCTTTTCCAATATCATCAAGGGAAATCTCGACAAGGCCCTGGACGATCGCCTGGAGGGCACTGGCAAGCGTCAGCGATTGACGCCTATTTCACCCCTGACCCATGACGATATCAGTCGTTGGTTGACTGAGCAGGGGCTTGTTGTCGAGCATGTTGCGGGCATTCGTGTGTTCCACGATTATCTGCGCGAGCGTGACCCGAATGAGGCGACGCTGGCCCGACTCTTCGAGCTTGAGCGCCGCTACTGTGATATCGATCCCCACTGGCGACTAGGCCGCTATTTGCTGTATAGCATCCATAAACCCGATACTTCCGGAATCCTTGAATGACTGCCGTAACCCCTGCCTGTCAGTTGCTTGAACGCCAACCCGAAGATTATCGTGACTGGTTATGGGTGGCCCCGCCGGAGGATCCGTGGCTGAACGATCAGTCAGGATCGCTGTGGAGCACCGATTTAAACGTTGCCCAGGCCTGGCGCGAGCGTGGCGCCACGGTATATGACGATCTGGCCCCGGCCATCACGGATGTGCCGGGTGCCGTGCTGTTCTGGCCCAAGGCCCATGCACTAGGGGAGTGGTGGCTGCTGGCACTGTGCGCGCAGCTGCCGGAAGGCACGCGATTACAGATAGTCGGTGAGAATCAGGGCGGTATCCGGCGGGTGCTCAAGATCCTCGCCGCGCTGGGGCTGGGTTGCCGGCGACTCGACAATGCGCGACGCTGCATGCTGTTCGAGACACGCCTGGGACGAGTGAGTCTTGCCCCGGATGATGCCTGGACGACCTTTGAGGCCCTCGACCTGCAATTGGCCAGCCATCCCGGTATATTCGGCCACGGCAAGCTCGATAGCGGAACAGCGCTTCTCCTCGACAACCTACCCGAGTCGTTGAATCTCGCCGGGGCAAATATACTCGATGTGGGTTGCGGCGATGGCGTGATCAGTGCCTGGCTTGCAAGACAAGGTGCCAAGACCACGGCAGTGGACAGCAGTTCGTTTGCGGTGGAGGCCACGCGACGGACGTTGACCGCCAACGGATTGAGCGGCAATGCCCTTCAAAGCGATGTCTATTCCGCGCTACCGGAAGGCGAGCGTTTTGATGCCATCATCAGCAACCCGCCGTTTCATCAGGAGCGTGCCATTGATTACAGCCCTGCGGCCCGGTTGATTCGCGAAGCCCCCAGGCATCTCGAGAAGAGCGGCTATCTGATTTTGGTCGCGAATGCGTTTCTGCCTTATCCCGATCTTCTCGAGGCCACCTTCGACGGCTTCGAGATCCTGGCGGATGATCGTCGCTTTCGGGTATACATGGCGCGCAAACGCTGACTTCGATTTGACTTGCCAGGAGGTATAGAGAGTGACGATGGATAGAACGCTGCACGGGCTGGCATTGGGCGCCCTGGTGGCGATGGGGCTGGTATGGAGCGGCAGCTATGTGAAGGATGCTGCCGAGGTATGGCAACAGGCGAATCGCAGCGTCACCGTCAAGGGGCTTGCCGAGAGGGAGGTGTCGGCCAATGTGGCACTGTGGCCGCTGCACTATAGCGTCACCGCCAATGAGCTGAGTGAACTCCAGTCAAAGCTTGCCAAGGATGAGCAGACAATCCGCGACTTCTTGGGTGAACAAGGCTTCGAGGTCGCAAATATCAGCGTGACCCCGCCTCAGGTACAAGACCGCTACGCCAATAATTACAGTGATTCCAGACCAGAGGAACGCTACTTCGGCGAGGCCACGGTACTGTTGCGCAGCCCCAAGGTCGCTGAGGTCAAAGCGGCAATGCCGCAGACCTCGGCATTGGTTCGCGAAGGCGTGCTGCTGTCGCCCAACTATGAATATCGCACCGAGTTTCTGTTTACTGACTTGGAACGTATCAAGCCGGAAATGATCGCCGCGGCGACTGCGGATGCGCGCCGTGCCGCCCAGCAGTTTGCCGAGGATTCCGGTAGTCGCGTCGGATCGATCAAGCAGGCCAGCCAAGGCTATTTTTCTATCGAAGACCTGGACAGCTATACCCCGGACGTCAAGAAAGTGCGGGTGGTCACGACCATCGACTATGCGCTGGAAGAGTGATCATGCCGATTAAGCGGCTTTAAACCTCGCTATTTCTCCCTTTGTCCAGCGGCTTCAACGGGCATACTGAAGTCCATCAAAATGAAGGCGCACATAAAGAAGGCACTTTTGGGTGGCTCCTACTGGGTCTTCGTCAAGCGTCTGTAAGATTCCGTGAGGTTCTCCAAGGGTCATGGACGACCCGCCTTCAACACCCTCTCTACGCTATAGGTCGCACGAACCCCATGTCCGCATTGGCATTGTCCGCCTCCCGTCTGCTGAATGTCATGAAATCCTTGCTGGCCGATGAACTGAAGTCGCTCAGGCATCTTGGCGATCATGAAATCGATACCACAAGTTGGGATGAAACGACGCGTATTACCGGCGTCTCGGAATCATCTGACTCTCGAGAGCAGCCGCATTCCCTCAATGCTGATTCAATGGAAGTGATTGCGCTGGCGACTCGAGTGAATACCTACTTTCAGCTGCATGAAAGCGGACTCGAGGACTATCTGCTGCGCTACAAGACCCTCGGCGAGTGGGTGAATCTGGTGACGACGGCGCGGGAGAGCGGGGCGCGCAACATCGCCTTCACCACCTCTGGCAGCACCGGGACGCCCAAGGTATGCGTTCATCGGTGGCATGACTTGATCGAGGAAGCGGCTTACTTCGCGCGGTATCTCGAGGATGTGCTGGAGGGTCGCGTCACCCGAATAGTGGCGCTTGCGCCTTGCCATCATATTTATGGCTTCATTTTTAGCGCGCTGCTGCCCCAGGTACTGGGTGTGCCGGTGGTGCAGGGACATCAGGCGCTGGCGTTAGTTCAGTCACGACGACTCGTCGCCGGTGACGTCGTTGTAGGATTTCCCTTCATCTGGCGGCAGTTAAGCCGTCAGGGGGTGGCGTTTCCCGACAGGGTGTTGGGTCTTACCTCGACGGGGCCGAGCGATGCGGACATTATTCGTCAACTGCGCGGACAGAATCTGACGGCGATGATCGAGATTTACGGTTCCAGTGAAACCGCTGGCGTCGGGGCGCGCATCGATACCGACGAATGTTTCCGACTGCTGCCTCGCTGGCGGCGTGACGGCTCTCACCAGGATTCACTTCGAGACGATCAGCAAGGTCGCCACTACCCTCTGACGGATACGTTGCAGTGGCGAGATCATCGCCATTTTCAGCCTCAGGGGTGCAAGGATGAGGCGGTGCAGGTAGCGGGCATCAACGTCTGCCCAGCGGGCTCATGGGTAAGCCGGGCGATTGGGAGCTGTAGACAGTAGACCCAAGGGTGCGACAGGCTCACGGAATCCGATAGTCGATCTCGGTAATGAGATAGGTGGTTTCACCGCCTGGCGCGGCAACGGTTGCTTCTTCATCGAGTGCCTTGCCGAGCAGGGCACGGGCCAGCGGCGCATCCACACTGATCCAGCGCTTGGCGGTATCGGTCTCGTCATGGCCAACGATGCGAATGGCCAGTTCCTCGCCTTCTTCGTCCTCCAAGGTGACGAAGGCGCCGAAATAAACGCGGTCGGTGTCTGCAGGCAGGCGATCGACTACCTGGAGTTCATCGAGACGTTTGCCCAGATAGCGAATGCGGGCAATGACCCGATTGAGCTCTTTCTTGTTATAGGTGTAATCGGCGTTCTCGCTGCGATCGCCCAGGGCGGCGGCTTCGCCGACCTTGGTCGAGAGTTCCGGACGGCGTACCCGAGACAAATGATCGTGAATGCCCTTGAGTCGAGCAAACCCTTCCGGGGTGATCAGATCGCTCTTCTTCTCCTGGCGCGGATCCTTGGCCGGGTCCCGCCAGCGCGTCATGTTACGGCCTTTCATGGCATTGCCTTCCTGCTACTGGTGGCGAATCATTCAAACGTTCGTTACATTTCTAGCTGGGCACATCAATTACCCGGCAAGCCCATACAATAACCATAACGTATTTCAAGAACGCATTTATAAGGAGTTCCCCATGTCGATTCATCCTCGTCTATGGCAGGCCAGCCTGTTGGGACTGTGCCTGTTGCTGAGTGCACCCAGCGTATTGGCTCAGGATAGCGAACTGTTCGCGCTCAAGAACCGCTGGGAACATATTACCACCCAGACTCCGGAGAACGATCGCGCCGAGGCACTCGATGGCCTCGCGCAGGACGCGAATGCACTCGTGAGTCAGTATCCCGACAATGCTCGGGTGTTGATCTGGAAAGGCATCGTGCTGGCCTCCCAGGCACGGGTATCAGGGGGCTTGACGGCACTGGGCCTGGCCAAGGATGCCCGTGTGGTGCTGGAGAGGGCCGTCAAGCTTGACCCTGACGGCAACAATGGCTCGGCTTACGTGACCCTGGGCGCGCTTTATGATCGGGTCCCCGGTTGGCCAGTGGGTTTCGGAGATGGCGACACCGCCGAGGCCATGTTCCAGAAAGCGCTGGCGATTCGTCCCGATGGCATCGATGTGAATTATTACTACGCCGCTTTCCTGGAAGATGAGGGGCACAAGGACCAGGCGCTCGAGCATGCCCGACGCGCTGTGAAAGGCGAGGCACGCAAGGAGCGCGAGGTGTCCGATGAGGCTCTACGCGAGCAGGCGCGCGAGCTGTTGGCATCTCTCGAATAGCATCGATTGCGGTTGGAATTGGCAGGCGGCGTCCGGATAATGGAGTATTGTCTGCTGATGTCTGTTTCATTTCATCCTTCACTTTTTCACACCCTGTCAGGGAGGGCGCATGGCCGAAGGGAGCTCGCTGGACACCCCGCGCTTCGATGCTGGCGATATCGAGCGAACCAGCACCGAAAGCCTGTATCAAGGTTTCTTCAACCTCGAGCAGCGCCATCTGCGTCATCGCTTGTTCGAAGGCGGCTGGAGCGATGTGATCACCCGCGAGGTGCACGTGCGCTATGATGCGGTAGGGGTCTTGCTCTACGACGTGGAGCGCGACAGCGTCGTCTTGGTGGAGCAGATGCGCGTTGGCGCTCTGGACGATCCGCTGAGCCCCTGGAAGCTCGAACCGGTAGCGGGATTGATTAAACCAGGAGAACAACCTGCCGATGTAGCTTACCGTGAGTCCATCGAAGAGGCTGGGTGCGAGATACAGGAGCTGTTCGAGCTGCATACCTATTATCCCAGTCCGGGCGCCTGTAATGAACGGGTTACCCTATTTTGTGGCCTGGTGGATTCACGCAACTTGGGTGGGGTTCATGGTCTCGAGGAAGAAAACGAGGATATTCTGGTGCATGTGCTATCGTTTGCACGCGCCTGGGAACTCTTGGGGGCTGGACGACTTGACAACGCCATGTGTTTGATCGCTTTTTATTGGTTGGCTCGGGAGCGGGCCTCATTACGAGCAAGGAGATGACTCATTGACTAGAACCGCCTATGTAACCGATCTCAAGACACTGCAGGGGGAGTGCACGGCCAACTACCTGCGCATGACCCGACTGCTGGGTGATCTTGATGCCGGTGACGTGCGCGAGGTGCCGCTGGCGGGCGAGTCGAGTCGTTTCGGTACGTTATGGCTCGAAGTTCTCGAATGTGCCCCCTATACCACGATCGTGCGAGTGACCCAGACCGGTATATTGGACGCCTTCATCGAGACACCGCGCATGCTGGTGCATCTCTATCATGATGTGCGCATGGCCGAGGTGACCGACTTCCAGCGTCAGCGTCACTTCAACGGTCGCTATCGCTACCCTAATTCGCGCATGCACCAGCCGGATGAAAAGTTGCAGCTCAATCGCTTTTTGGGCGAATGGCTGGATCATGGCTTTGCCCACGGGCGCGCCGCGCACATGCCGGAATTACGCTAAGCCCCTATTCTGAGATGAGCTCCTATTCTGAAAGGATCCGTTCTGAAGATTGAGTGTTACCAGCAAGCGTCTGGAGTGATGGCCTGATGCGCTTGATTCAGATCACCGACTGCCATCTCCATGCCGATCCCGACGCTTCCTCCCGAACGGGGAATCCGCTGCGACAACTGCAGAGGGTCGTCGAACGGGCACGGGAGTTTAACCCTGATATCGTCCTCGTGACCGGTGATATCAGCCAGGATCAAACGCGGGATTCCTATGGCCGCGCCGCCGAGGCCTTTTCCTCTTTCGGTTGCCCCTGGTTCTGGTGTTCGGGTAACCATGACCAGCCCGGCGTCATGCGTGAAGTGCATCAGATTCTCGACGAGATCGATCTTGACGCCTGGCGTTTGTTGATTCTCGATTCTCGTGTCGACGGTCAGGCGCATGGTGAATTGGGCGAGTCACAGCGCAAAATGCTAGCGCGGCGTTTGCAAGAGGATGCTCGACCTACCTTGCTGGCACTTCATCATCCGCCAGTGGCGATCGGATCGGAGTGGATGGACGCCATTGGCCTGATGGATCGCGAGGCCTTCTGGCAGTCCCTGGCGCCCTATTCCCAGGTGCGCGGTATCCTGTGTGGACATATCCATCAGGCCTTCGAGCAATCGTTCGGCGAGGTCGTGGTGTATGGATGCCCCGCGACCAGCGACCAATTTCTGGGGGGATCGACTGATTTCGCCGTCGACGAAGCCTCGCCTCCGGGGTTTCGTATTGTCGACGTGCAGGATTCTCAGCTAACGACATGGATCGAGCGCGTAGAATTCTGAAATTACACTCTTATATATTTTTAAGTTCTTAAAGAATGTTTCTTAATTCTTTGACGCTATCAATGTCGTCTCGATAACGTACTCTCCTGACGTTCGAACATAAGCGTGTCGCGCATTAATCGTGCCGGCGATCGTATTGCCACGACGGCTCATCGATCCAGATGTCTGTCACGAGAGGATGTACTCCCCATGTCTTCACCCCAGCGCCAGACTCATCTCAAGCAGCTCGAGGCGGAATCGATCCATATCCTGCGCGAAGTCGCCGCGGAGTTCGCCCACCCGGTGATGCTCTACTCCATCGGCAAGGACTCCTCGGTGATGCTGCACCTGGCACGCAAGGCCTTCTATCCGGGCACGCCGCCGTTCCCGCTGCTCCACGTCAATACCACCTGGAAGTTCCGCGAGATGATCGAATTCCGCGATCGCATGGCTGCGGAGGTGGGCATGGAGCTGATCGAACACATCAACGAGGAAGGGCGGGCCGCGGGCATCAATCCCTTCGAGCATGGCAGCGCCAAGTACACCGACATCATGAAGACCCAGTCCCTCAA